>JAEEQE010000068.1 GCA_016285145.1 Bacteroidales bacterium
AACGCACCGCTGCCGCAACCCACATCGAGACCTTTGCCGCCCTCGGGAAGGGTGACATGCTGCGAAAGACCTTCGATGATCTGTTTCGACATCTGTCGTTTTCCGTCGTATGAGAAAGCCCTGTGCAACAGCCACATCCACAATGCAATCAATGCCAATGCGATAGCGAGTACAAGGAAGACTATTTTCAGGATGGTCTTCAAAGTGCTGGCGGCGAGCAGGCCGCTCACGCCAAAGACGAGGAACAAAACGAGGCTGGCCACCGCCCCGCCCAAAGTCCCTAAAATCATACCTTTCGGAATCCAGTTTTTGTAATTCGGTTTCATAATTTGTACATTTAAAATTTCCGACAGCAAAAATCTGATTTTTCCGAATATGGCAATATCCCAATAAGTGGGTATTTTCGGGCGAGGGTTTCATCAAAGTACACTATCTTCTCTCGATTTATCTTAAGTCATTGTCAAAGGTGGATGAAGAAACACAGCAACATCGTCCAGAGCATGGGATTCCTGACATAGCCAATAATAAGTACTCCTTCGTCAAAACTCCCATAAACAGGGGAGTTTGAGCGAGTGGACAAAGTAGTACTTTTGCCGTGCAAAAATGAAATAACATTATTATCAGAAATATGGCAAAAAGATTATCTATTCAAAAAATCCTAGTTTTGACAGCATTTGTGCTGTCATTCTTCGCGCTAAGCGCACAACCGACCACCTCCGACACCATCGGCAGTGGCACCACAACATCTATTCATTCGGCCTTGCCGGGCGCTTACGGCTACCACTTATCGGCCGCGCTGTATCTCGGCAACGAAATCAACCATTCGGCAGGGGACATCGAATCGCTTTCCTACCACATCACCTACGGCAATTATCCTGTCAACGACGGTGACAAACGGATCAAGATCTACTTGTTGGAGACCTCCAATCCGGCCATTGATTTGTCGCAGACATGGGGATCCTTGGCGGGTGCCGCCACGCTGGTGTATGACTCCCTCGGCTGCGACATCCAGTGGGACGACTACTGGAAAGAGTTCGTCTTCTCGCAGCCTTTCTCTTACGGCGGCGGCAATCTGATTGTCTTGGTGGAAGGCGAAGCCTGCGACCCCTACCCTAATATGGGCGACTGTGAAACAGAGATTTATGTCAACAACGGGACAGTCAACAATTGCTGGAACCGAGTGCAAGACGGAACGCAAATCTCCTTCACCACGGCGATGGGTTCCATCCCCGAAGGGACCCACGGAAACCATTACGACCGTCCGAACGTGGTGTTCTCCTTCTCCTCTGGCGAGCCCTCCACCCTGGACACCAACTGCGTGCTGACCCTCCCGATGCTGGAAGATTTCGAGGGCTATCCGGGAGACTTCTCCTCTATCCCCACCTGCTGGACGAAGATCTCGCAGGAGTACAACCAAGCTTACGGCAGCTACTATCCCGTCATCAATGGTGGCAGCGCGAACGATCCCAACCAATCGATGATGTTTATGCTGATGAACGCTTATTCCTCATACCTTGTTCTGCCCGCCTTGGACAGCGTCTGGTCAATGCAGAATGTCTCGATGTCGTTCAATTTCAAATCCGCCCAGCAGAACATCACCCGCATGGTGGTGGGCGTGATGTCGGATCCATCCGACACGCTGACCTTTGTGCCGGTGGATACCGTGTGGCGCGAAGGCAGTGTCAGCGGCTGGGAGCCCAAGGAGATCAACTTTGCCACCTACGCCGATTCGGGCCGTCACATCGCCTTCTGGTTCAGCAAGGCCAACTCCACCCATGTTTTCCCGAGCTGCTTCATCGACAACGTGGCCCTGTTTGAGACCCCCGACTGCACGCCGCCCGTTCAGATTTCGGCCAGCGTGGACAATCTCGATGCCACCATCTCTTGGACATACACGAACAATGCCTACGGTGCCAGAGTTTACTACAAGACCTCCGTTGATTCCCAGTTCGACTCCGTTGAAGTTTATACGGACAACTATTACACGCTGTACAATCTGCCATATAACACTGTTTATCAATACTATATTGTTACCCTTTGCGACGGAGGCGGCGAATCGGCACCTTCGCAGATTTTCACTTTTTCAACGCCTTGCGAGACAGTCACGCAATTCCCGTGGACCGACAGTTTCGAAAACGGACTGGGTTGCTGGTCGTTAGATGCCTCTTCGGCCGGACAGGAATGGCAGATGGTTGCCACCGGAAGCTATCCTACCTGTGCGCCATATTCCGGAAGTGCGATGATGAAATACGACTGTTGGAGCTCCCCGTCGGGCAGCTGGGGCTCGATGACCTCCCCCGCTCTGGCCATCCCACAAAATATGACCCTCACGTTTGCCTACTTCAAGCAGGACATCTATCAGGCAAATGACAAAATCGAGGTTTACGTCAACACCTCGGCAGACACGGCCAATGCGACACTCCTGACCACCGTTTTCGGATACGATCCCTCTATGAGCGGCTGGGACACCGTTTCCGTGACCATTCCCGTGCAGAATGATGATGTGTATCTGATTTTCAAGGCCACCTCCGACTACGGATACAACCTTTTTATGGACAACGTGACAGTGGATTTCTATACGCCGGAGGACACCACGATGGTGGTCGATACCGTTTATGTCGTTCTGGAAGAGAGCATTTGCGATGGCGAGAGCTTTGAGTTCGGTGACGGCAACTACACCACAGCCGGCAGCTACACGTACACATCCAACGACACCGTTTACACGCTGACCCTGACGGTGAACCCGACGTACAACATCACCATCAACGACAGCATCACGGTAGGGGAAACCTACACACAGTACGGTTTCAACGAAAGCGCGGCAGGCACTTACACGCAGAACCTGACCACGGTCAACGGTTGTGACAGCATCATCACGCTGAACCTGACAGTGCTGACCGGTGTGAATGAGTATAGCGGAATGGATTTCTCCGTCGCGCCCAATCCCGCGCACGACTATGCTGTGGTGTCGGTGAAGAATGCCAATGAAGAGATGGTAGTCGATTTGATGGATATCAGCGGGCGTGTTTTGAGAACGCAGCGGCTGGCGGCGGGCGAATCGATGCTGAGGCTGGAACGCGGCAACCTGCCGAACGGGATTTACATGTTACGGATAAAATCAAACGGACTGCTAATTACGCGAAAGGTAATTTTCAGATAATTACTTGGTTCTTTTTGGTGTTATTATTTACGTTCTGCGATAATCTGATTAAAACTTAAAGACATGGATTTGCAAATAGGTGACATTCAAGAAACTGCATTGATAACGTTGGCCATCCGCGCCAGCGAGACCGATCGTCCCAACGCCAGAATAAAAGATTTCATGGCA
>JAEEQE010000015.1 GCA_016285145.1 Bacteroidales bacterium
CGGAGAATGCGGTCTTCCACGAGTTGTATGAGGAATGCAAACTGACAAAACTGACAGATATGGAAAAACAGGAGTACGAGAAAAGCATATTGGAGTACGAGGACGTGAAGGAGGCCATGGCATACAACCGCCGGCTGGCGAAGGCGGAGGGTTTTGAGGATGGTTTTGAGAAAGGTATGGAGAAAGGAAGAAAGGAAGGAATAGAAGAGGGTATGGAAAAGGGTAGAGAGGAAGGCAGAGAAGAAGGCAGAGAAGATGCCCTTCTGCAAACCGCTAAGAACTTTTTGGAACTGGGCGTACCCCTTGCTGATGTGATTAAGGCAACTGGATTAAGTGAGGAACAAATCAATAAAGTGGTTTCACCTGAAGACTGAAAGGATGTGAAGGGCTATCTCGCCCGCTCCGCGACAATTAACAATGTACAATTACAAAGTTGTGGATTCTATGTGTCGCTTTTTTGATGTCAGACTGTTTCCCGCGCTTCTTTCCACAAGGCTTTCAGCGACGGATAGGATAACTCCATCTTGGTGTCCACCTCGTTAATGGGCACCCATACGGCTTGGCTGATGTCTTCCTCGGCCTGCGGGATGAGCGACTGCTTGGGGGCCTGCATGGCGAACCAGTGTGTCTCTTTCAGAATGGATTCGCCGCGCAGTTCGTATGTGTGGAAAGTGCTGGGTAGCGGTTCTCCGAGGGTGATAGCGTGTAATCCGGTCTCCTCCTGCACTTCCCGCAGGGCGGCCTCTGCCCATTGCTCGCCCTCTTCCACTTTTCCTTTTGGTAAATCCCACTTCCCAAGGCGGAAAATCATCAGGATCTCGTTCGCCTCATTGCGCACGATGCCACCGGCGGCGTGGATGATATGGAAATCGCAGGCGAACTTTTCGAAATCTTCCTTGGAGTGAATCTCTATGGGTTGGTCGTGATGAAATATTAACATTGTTGTATAAATATAATAATGATTCAGGATTCTTGTTATTTTCCAGTTTTTACCACTTTTATTTTTGTCGAATGATTGATTTCCAATATGTAGATGCCGTTTGGCAATGATTCCAGTCGAAGTGGGCTATCATGATTTTGGAGAAGCAGTTTGCCGAGTAAATCGTAAACGAGGACGCTTTCAACGGGAGTCTGTTCGCTGCGTATGTGCAGCAGGTTCCCGGTAGGGTTGGGATAGACACGGAAGGCAGGTGCGTGCTCCGACGGTACGCTTGCGTGGTGCATCACGGGTGTGCGCCCTTGGAAGTAGGCGGCTCCGCCGGCATAGTTGCCAACGATGATGTCAGGATGCTCATCGTCATCCACCCGGGCGATGGCAGCTACCACGCGCCGTCCCTCCCGAAGATGTGACGCACAATATTGGCAGTCAGCATTTTCGCTTTCCCAAAGGGTGCCTTGGACAGAAAAAGCGTCGGAAAGATGTCCGTCGAGGCCTTTGTAATAGAAGACGAGCCCCTGTTCGCTGCCGCAGAACAGTGTGGTCCCATTCAGTGAATCGCGATAAAGGCATGGCACGCTGTATCCGTGGTATGATTGCTCGGCATTGCGCACGTCCACGCCGCCCAACGTGTCGGTTATCCGCTCGAAAACGGGCGTTGCGATGGTGCCGATGTTCCGATAATAACTTAGAATCCCGCGCTGGTTGCCGATAATCAAATCGTTGCGTCCGTCACGGTCCAGGTCGAAGAAGGTGGGAGTGCTGAATTTACCTGCATCTATATTGTGATAGTTCTGGATAATATTGCCATCTCCGGTGACCAGTCGATGGTGCGGGACCAGCAGCAGCGTTCCCTCCTCCTGCCCGCAAAGCATGTCCGTTTGCCCGTCTCCGTCAAAGTCGCCGAAGGTCGGGTGAAGAGCCTTTAAATTCAGTTTTTTCAATTTCCCAAAGTCCGAGTCCTGCAATTGGAACGCCGGTTGCTGGGCGGTGCCGGCATTTCGATAATATTGTATGGAGGAGGAGAAAAAAGAGGTCAGAAATCCATTGACCAGATGCGAACTGTCGTAACTTCCGTAGTTGGCGAGGAACAGGTCTTGCAGACCGTCTCCGTTCCAGTCGTACAGCACAGGATGACATCCGCTGCCCGCGTCAAGCATCTCTTCTTGCAGAAAAGCCGTGTTGGTTAGCAGATATTGTTGCAGTAAAGTGTCGTAGTCGTATCGCCATACGCTGTTGAGGTCCCGTGATTTGATTAGCGAAGGGTCGGAGGGCGAAACCAGTAGGGTGGGGTGATCCTGGTCCGGCAGATGGATGAGCGAAGGTGCCGGCATGGAGTATAGGTGTACAGGATTGCCCGAAGGATATGCGGTGTCTTGCTCGGTCATGCGCGCATCTTGCATGGTGCCGTGGTTGTACAGCAGAATCAGATTCGGATAGTCCACATCCCCGATGAGGATGTCTGGAAGTCCGTTGTGGTCGAAATCGTGCAGAAGCATGGAAGAACCGGTGTGGCGCGTGTGCCCGTCGTCGCCCTTGCTGCCGCAGTCGGAGTTCAGAGTGATGGCGTTGTTGTCGGCAGCCTCTTCGAAATGCCCCCAACATTCGGATTCCAGATGGAAGTCAAACACTTCGGAATTGTTACTGTAATTGCGCAACTGATGCACATATTTGCCTAAAACCCAGAAATTCAGGATGTCTATATGTCCATCACCATCAATGTCATCGATTACGAGATAGTCGTCCGGCGAGGCGTAGATGTTCACATATCCGTTATAGTAAAAAGCAGTTAGCTGTTCGGTTACGGGATGGAAGGACAGGGCGGTGTCGGAGGTGTTCCGGAACACGCGGATGCCGGCCAGTCCGTAGGTGAAGATGTCGGCTTGGCCGTCACCGTCATAGTCCTTGAGGATGACCCAGTCGTGTAGGTCGGGGAAACGGGAGATGTATTCGGGGGCATACATGTAATGGTTGTTGCGGCGCAGGAAGGGGAGAATGCGGTTGCCGTGTTTCTCAAAGGCGAACAAGTCGTTCACCCCGTCCAAGTCGAGGTCTATTTCGGAGAAACGCACGCCATTGATGCCGCCGGTCCATGGCAGTTCCAGCGTATGGCCCGAACGGGACACGGGGATGTCCTGGTTGCGGAAGAAACTGTAATCCTCGGTGATGTTTTGCGCCCGAAGGAGGCATGCAAAGCATGTGAAAGCCAGAAAGATGGCAGGCTTGAAAAGACTGTGCGGATTCATGGCAGCGGGTTATCGGACGCGCAGGCGCTGTCCCTCGCGGATGAAATCGCTCCTCAGGTGGTTCAGTTTTTTGATCTTGGAGACAGAAGTATGGTATTTCTGGGCGATTCTGCCTAAGTTGTCACCCTTGCGGACCTTGTAATACTGTGCGCTGGTCTGGGCTTTCTGCTGTGCGGCGGCCTTCTGCTCCTCGGTAGGCGGATTCGGGGTGGAAACACTGTACCCGGACACGTATAGGGTGTCGAATCTCAGCTTGAAGTTGTCAAAGTCCACCAGCCGGTTGGGATTGAAGTCGTTGCCAAGGTAGCGGATTTCGAAGTGGAGGTGCGAGCCATAGGAGCGGCCGGTGTTGCCGCCGAGGCCGATGATGTCGCCCGCCTTGACAATCTGGCCCGGATTGACGAGCCTGCGTGACAGGTGGGCATAGTAGGTTTCTAAGCCGTTGTCGTGGCGGATGACGATGAGGTTGCCGTAGCCGCCGGTGTTGCTGCCTTTCGAGATGCGCACCATGCCGTCCCAGGCGGCGGCCACGGGCGTGCCAGTGGGATAGCCCAAGTCCACGCCGCGGTGCATGCGCTTGTGCCGCCAACCGTAGTTGGAGGTGATCCGGTAGTTGGCGGGATGGTGGTAGCCCCGCAGGTCTATCGTGTCGCGGGGGGCGGAACCCACATGCTTGTAGTGGATGCGGATGATGTCGAAATTCTGGTACAGGTTGTAGCCCGGCATCCAGTTGAAATAGGTGAACAGCATCCCGTCACCATGGTCCACGTTGTCGAAAAGATCGGAATCCTCGTCGATGCCGAGAAGGTTCCCCAAGGAGTCTTCGGGAACGGCATTCTCCATGCGGGCCGTGTCGTTGACGACATTGAACTGGAGGTGGTCATCCTGGGCCGACAGCCGTGGAATCAGGATGACAGAAAACAATACAAATAGTACTATATGAATAGTATAGCGGTTGTTCATAGGTGATAAATAAAACAAGATCGGTTAGCGGTTGTGGCTTTTATGGGTGTTATGCTTCTTGATGTAGTACGTGGTAGTCTGCGATGTGGTGTGGTTCCAGTTGGGCTGGTGGCGCGTCCGTTTCTTGGAATAGGACACATTGGATTTGGTGTTATTGCGCGAACTTCCGCAAGAGGAAAGAGCGCACAAACAGACAATACATAAAAAGATAACTATAAGGTGGAAAAAAAAATTCTTCTTGCCCATTGCTTCAAATTTTAAGGCGGCAAATATACAATATTTTCCATAAATAATTTCCTTTTTAACGATTTTTGTGAGACTGATGTTGTGCTGTTCTTATATAAAATATTGAGTGATAATATTCTATGAAGATGTTTCGTGTCTTTTGTCTTGGCACCCTTTCTTTTGAATCCAGTTTCCTTTTTCACTATCTTTGCCGCCGTGATATGAACAACGACACTTCACAGCGGATTCATCAGATATTGAAAACGTACTGGGGGTACGACAGGTTCCGTCCCATGCAGGAGGATATTGTCCTCTCGGTGCTTGAGGGGCGCGACACGCTGGCGCTGCTGCCCACCGGCGGCGGCAAGTCCGTCTGTTTCCAGGTGCCGGCCATCGCCTTGGGCGGCCTCTGCCTTGTTGTATCCCCGTTGATTGCCCTTATGAAGGACCAAGTGGCGCATCTGCAGGAACGGGGCATCAAAGCGGTGGCCATCTATTCGGGAATGAACGGCAGCAAAATCGAGGACGCCCTCTCCGCCGCCCTGTTCGACCCGGACTGTCGCTTCCTGTATGTGTCGCCAGAACGCCTGATGACCAATACCTTCCGCCAGAACTTCGCCCGTATGCCGATCCGGATGATTGCGGTGGACGAGGCGCACTGCATCTCCCAGTGGGGTTACGATTTCCGCCCGCCTTATCTGGAAATCGCCCAGATCCGCCAATATTTCTCCAAGGTTCCGGTGCTGGCCCTGACAGCCACCGCCACCCCCGAGGTGGTCAGCGACATCCAGATGAGGTTGGGGTTCCCTTCCGAGAATGTGTTTCGAAAGAGTTTCAAAAGGGAAAATCTCACCTATTTTGTAGTGGAGGAAGAGGACAAGTACGGTCGTCTTTTGCGTATTGCCAACCGCTATCCGGGCACGGGCATCGTGTATGTGCGCAACCGCCGCAAGACGGTCGAGGTGGCGGAGTTCCTTACGAAGCACGGTGTCCCCGCCGAATGCTATCATGCCGGTATGGATGCCAAAGTGCGTGACGAGCGGCAGAACGACTGGATGGCCGGCCGGATTCGCGTGATGGTGGCCACCAATGCCTTCGGCATGGGCATTGACAAGCCTGATGTGCGCTTTGTCGCCCATCTGGATCTTCCCGACACGTTGGAAGCCTACTTCCAGGAGGCAGGGCGCGGCGGGCGTGACGGCCTTTCCTCGGTGGCCGTGCTGTTGTATGATGAGTATGACCTGCGCCAGCTCAAGCGCAACTTCACGCTGGCGTTTCCGCCTTTGGAAAAGGTTCGGGAGGTGTATCGCCAGTTGTGCCAGCACTATTATATCAAGATAGGAGGGGGACAGAATACGCTGCATCCTTTCAACCTTGCCGAACGGGCGCATGATATGAAGATGGATGTGGTGCAGTATTTCAACGCTTTGCAACTTCTGGAGAAAGCCGGCGTGATTGTGCTGTCGGAGCATTTGCGGGAGAAATCCCAGATCCGATTCAACTATGAGGGCGACCGGCTGCTCCACTATGAAGATTCCCATGAAGAGGATGCGGATTTCATAAGGCTGCTGCTGCGTTCCTATGAGGGGGTCTTCTCCCGTTTCGCCAACATTGACGAGCACCAGCTGGCGCAAAGATGTTCCCTGACCGATGAAGAGGTGGTGGAGCGGTTGCATCGTTTGTGCAAGGCGGGGGTGCTGACGTACCATCCGCAAAGTACTGTGCCGCTGCTGGTGTTTGTGCAAGACCGCATTGATGAGCGCTACCTCTATTTCGAACCGCAGGTGTATTCCGAAAGGAAACGGAAGGCGGAAGAACGGATGCTGGCGGTGAAGCATTACGTGACATCCTCGAACATCTGCCGCAGCCAACTGCTGCTGAGCTACTTCGGGGAGACGGACAGTACCCCATGCGGCGGGTGCGACGTGTGCCTGCGCAGGAAAAAGTTCGCCGCACCCGCCGCGACGGATACCATCGCTGCTCGTGTCCGCGAGCTCGTCGCTGCCGGCATCACCGACAGGAAACAGCTTTTCGAGACGCTGGCTATTGAGTTCGATGAGGGTGAGGTGGCTGAAACCCTGCGCCGTATGGCCGATGCCGGAATGCTGTGAGACACCTCCTTTTTAAGTGTTTCGTACTGGAATATTTTTATGAAAGAAGTTGTAACAAATGCAATCTTTTTTACGACTCTATTGTTGAAAAAAGAAACGGGAAGCGTATAGGTTATAACGATATTTTATTATTTTTGCACGTTTTACAAATTATATTTATAATATGAAAAAAATCTTTCTTACACTTGGTGTAATTTTTTGTGTGTTAACAAATTTCGCGCAATATCAGAAATCCGATCTGGTGTTGAACCAGGACTTGTACAAGCACTATTCTCAGACTGAAATTGAGCAGATGTACCAACAGGATTTCGTCCAGTTGTTCAAATTGAATTTCATGATGAGCAATTTCGCCATGTTCGGGGCAAAACATCCGGGCGGGAACACGCAGGATATGGGTTACCTCGAGAAATACGCCAAGCCGGGTGTCACCGTTGATGAGGCTGAGATTATCCGCACGGGCCGCATCGACCCGCTCGATTTCGACCTGCCGCAGGATGAGAACCGCATCAACCTCTTTACGCTGCACAAGGCCGGCTATTACATTTTTGTCGCATCCCGTCAGGATTACAACCGTGTGCTGGAGGCCAACTTGAACCAATATGCTTATTAATCATTAAAAACATATCCGATGAAAAAAATATTCATTTTCCTCTCGATAATTCTTTGTTGCACCTTGAACCTCGTTCAGGCCCAGGTTATTAACATAGGACAGGGAACCTCTCATACGGCCACGGGATGCGCCCTTACGGTGCATGACTTCGGCGGTGTCACCGCGGACTATGCGCCCAACCGGGATGACACGCTGACGATATTCTCCAACAATTCCAACAACAATGCCGTGACGGTGGAGATTGACCTGCAGACGTTCGACGTTCATCCTTCGGACACACTATACATCTACAATGGTCCCAACACGCAATCCCCGATTTTGGATGTGTTTAACAATGATATTGTGGGCCAGCTGGGTGCGGCTTCGCTGAAATATGCGGCCACCATCACGAATCCGACGGGTGCCCTTACCCTCCGCTTCAAAACGGACGGGGCAGGTGAAGGTGCCGGCTTCGACATCCTTACAGGCTGCGATGCGCCATGTCAGCGCATCAACGTGAAATTCGACACGGTGCTCTCTAATAAATACCCGAAATTGGCCGATGACGGTTTCTATTATATCGACCTCTGCCCGTATGACACACTGCATCTGGTGGCATACGGTGAGTATCCCGACAACTATTTCAGCTACACGCAGACGGATGCCACCTCCATGTTCCATTGGGATTTGGGAATTGCGGAGTTTGATTCTGTTGGTTACAATGCCATTGACTTTTACTTTGAATCAAAGAGAGGTTATGACGCTTCCCTCAGCATCACCGACAGCGCAGGATGTTTCTCTTATATTCCGCAAGTGTTCCGTATCCGGACCTCCGATAACCCCATCCGATCCCTTGCCACGATGCCAGAAATCTGCACGGGACAGGAGGTGAACTTCACCACGGGTTACGACTACATCTCCTCGGTGCAGCTGGATACCATCGGAAGTGCTCAGGCCACTTCGCTGGCAGTGAGCGACACTATATTCCTGCCGGACGGCATGGTGTGCAATGGAAGCTGCGCCTACACGTCGCCCGTCACCTTCACGGCATTCGCACCGAGTGCTACCGTGACTTCGGCCAACGACATCCTCTATGTGCGTCTTTCCATTGAACATTCTTATATCGGCGACCTCTGGATTAATCTTACCTGCCCAAGCCAGAAACGGGTGTCGCTGATGAAAAAATATGGCACCACATCTTCGGGGAACTGTGCGAATGCAATCCCGGCATCCGAACAGGGCTGGGCTGCCGGTGCCGGTACTTCGGCAGCCTATTTCGGCCTTTACTATGAACCCGATGGAAGCGGCAGTTGCGTTGGTGCTGGCAGCCCGATGGGCCAGTGCTGGAATTACTGCTGGTCCAACGCCACCAATCAGGGATACCAGTATGCTTGCGGTCAAGGTTATGTGTATGAGGCCTGTAACCATGTTACGGCAAACAATCCTGCACCGAGTGCTGGAACCAGTAGCAATTATGTGGATTCCACGAATGTGGCTAATATGACAAACGTCTATCATCCGGATGGCTCGTTCTCCAACCTGATCGGTTGTCCGCTCAACGGTACGTGGAGTATCCAAGTGGTGGATGCCTGGGGCTCCGACAACGGCTATATCTGCGGTTGGGAAATGGCTCTCGACCCGCGTTTGCAACCTGCTGACTGGCAATTTAATGTGGGTGTCGATACCACCTACATTATCGGTCCCGGTGCTACCGGTAGCTATGTGATTCCGGATACATCCGGTGATATTAACTACACGATTCGTGTGGTGGACGAGTTCGGTTGTCATTATGATACCAACACCGTGGTGAAAGTGACCCCGGCCCCGCTTCCGGATCTGGGCGTGGATAGAGAGATCTGCATCGGCGAAATCCTCACCCTTGATGCCGACACCGTGGGCATGAATCCTGTCTATCATTGGAATACGGGTGCCACCACTCGGACCATCAACGTGGTGACCCAAGGCGAATATGCGGTGGATGTGACCACCAGCAACGCCAGCCAGACACTCTTCTGCAAAGGGTCAGATACCATTTACGTGAAGGTGAATCCGATACCGGAATTTGATGTGATACCCAGCGATACTGCCGGATGTGCACCCTTGAAGGTGAAGTTCACAAACAATACCACTCCCGATGATGTGGAGTATGTATGGTATGTCTATCGCGAGACACCCGGCGGCATGGTCTATGCTAACAGTTCCACCCAGAAAGAGCCTTCTTTCGAGTTGGTTGATCCCGGCATCTATTCTATCCTGTTGTTCGGAAGCACGAACAAAGGGTGCCAAGACTCCCTGCTGCAGTGGAACTACATTACTGTTAATGCACAGCCGATTGCCGAGTTTGAGGCCGATCCTGCCATTTCCCTTATGGCGGAGAACAACGGTCTGGTCAATTTCATCAACTACTCCGATTCCATGGTCATGCGCGCCCCCGGAACCACATTCTACTGGGATTTCGCCGATGGCGAGCGCGATACAGAGCATATCTCCCCGCAACACACCTATAGCCAGTGGGGCGATTATGACGTGACACTGCATATTGAGACCGAGGCCGGTTGCGCCAGCGAAATCACCCATACGGTAACCGTGGACAAAGATCTGGAATTCCCCAATGTGATCACGCCGAACGGTGACGGAATCAACGATGTGTTCGCTATCCAGAATATGAGCACGAACATTAACCCCGAAGATCCCGACAAGTACCGCAACAACAAGCTCTATATCTTCGACCGTTGGGGCAATCGGGTTTATTATGCTGAAAATTATGATACTTTCGCCCGTGACGGTAAGATCGATAAAGGCAGCCAGTTCTTCGATGGACACGGCTTGTCTGACGGTGTCTATTATTACAGTTTCTACTTCAAGGGAAAGGCAAAGACCGTCAACTACAACGGTTCTGTGACGATCCTCAGATAAATATTAGCGGGCGTTTTAACCCTATACGACGATTATGCGTTGGAAAAATAACAACGCATAATCGTTTTGCTATAATGTAACTATACAATATTATATATGAATATGAGAAAGATTTTAATCAGTTTGCTAATGACTCTCGTGTGCACGTGCGGATTCGCACAAGTGCAGGATGTGCGTGTGGACGACATGCTGTACAAGCATCTCAGCCGCCAGCAGGTGGAAACGCTTCGCGCCAACAATCCGAGACAGCTTGTGATTGAGAATTTCAACATGGTGTCGTATTGTTATCTGGCTATGAAGATGACCGAAGAAGAGGGCACTTATCAGATGAAGGGAGACCTTAAGGATGTGGTCCGCAAAGGCAAGACGTGCGACTACGCACTTGTCCTCCGCGACGGCTGCATCAACCGTTATGATTTCGATTTGGAGCAGGATCCTTATAAGCAGAATGTCTATAGCTTGGGCGATACGGGTGCCTATATTGTGGTGCTTTCCAAGCAGAACTTCCACAACAACCTCAACGCCGCTCTTCGTGAATATGGTTTTGATGCGGTAAAATAAATTTTCTTTTCATATTGTTTAGATTTTTATTATCTTTGCAATATGAAAAACAAACTGAATCTTACTGGAGGGGAATGGGTGGCCGCAATGGTGTTGCTGGCTCTCATGTTGTCGAGTTATCTATTTTATTATTTGTATGATGCAAATAAGGGACCGTCGTTTCCGATGGCTTCTTATGCGCAGGGATTTGAGGCTTTTGTGGAAGAACAGGCTCGCTTGGCCGATTCGGTTGAGCGTGCGCACGCGCGAGATTATTCCGATTCCAAGTCGTATCGAACGGTTTATGACACCTCGAAAGGGAGAAAACCCGCTCGAGAGCCTCTGTATGCCATCGAGAAAATAAACCTCAATAGTTGCGACAGCACGGATTTGTTGGTGGTGCCGCAGTTCGGCAGCAAGCGTGCGGCCCGCTTGGTGGAGTACCGTGACAGGCTGGGCGGTTTCTATTCGCTCTCGCAGCTCAAGGAGGTGTATGTGCTCCAGAATATTGAGGACGAATTGCTGGAAAAGTATTTTATCGTCCGGCCCTCAGAGGTACGCAAACTCAATATCAACACGGCTACATACAAGGAGCTGGTGTCGCATCCCTATTTCGATGTCTATCTGACGAAGACCATTCTCAACTACCGTCAGAGGCAGGGGCGCATTGAATCCTTCGAACAACTGCAGCAAATCACGCATGCCTATCCCGAACTGATGGAGAAACTGCGCCATTACATCGAGTTTTGAAAGCGGAAAATTTTGTATCTTTGCCCGCTTGAAAAAACGCTGTCGTGAATATTTACAAAGCTGATCTGCACACGCATACACTTTTCTCTCCATGTGGTGACTTGGAGATGACCCCCGACAATATCATTGCCTTGGCTTTGGAGCGGGGCGTTGATGTGATTGCCATCACCGACCACAACGCCACGCGTCATTGCCGCCTGGCCGAGCAATACTCCCACAACCGCGACATCTTCGTGCTGTGCGGGGCGGAAATCACCACCAAGGAGGAGGCTCACTGCCTGGCCTACATGCCTGACCACGAGTCGCTCGACAAACTGCAGGCCTACCTCGACGAACATCTGCCCGACACACCCAACAATCCCGACGTTTTCGGCGACCAGGTGCAGATTGACGAGGATTTCAACATCGTGTATGAGGAACCCCGCCTGCTGACCTCTGCGTTGGACCAGTCGGTGAACGAAATTGCCGATTTCGTACATTCCATCGGCGGCCTCTTTGTGCCCGCGCATATTGACAAGTCCACCACCAGCCTGATCAGCCAGCTCGGTTTCATCCCGTTTGATTTGGAGTATGATGCAGTTGAATTGTCGAAACACGGCAACAAAGAGGAGATTTTGAAAGTACACAAGTATTTGAAGAATAAGATGTTCACCCGAAGTTCGGATGCGCATCTGCCGGATATTGTGGGAACCGCAACCTGTTACTTGGAGATGGAGACCCGTAGTTTTGAGGAAATACGCATGGCCCTGCACGGCGAGAACGGACGGAGAGTGCTTTTGGAGATATGAGTATAGAGTTGAGAGATTAGAGTTGAGAGAAGACATTAAAAACATTTAAACTAAACATACAATGACAGTAAAAAACCTTATTGAGCAATTGAATCTCACCGTTTTTTGCGGTGAAAACAATCTGGACACGGAAATCCAGGGCGGTTACGTCTCCGACCTGCTGAGTGATGTGATGGGCTTTGCCCAGGAGGGCAACGTGTGGATCACTTTGCAGACGCACAAGAATGTCATCGCCATTGCATCCCTGAAGGAGTTGGCCTGTGTGGTGCTGGTGAAGGGCAACAAACCCGACGAGGACATGCTGGAGCAGGCTAAAGAGGAGGATATTCCGGTTCTAGGCACCACCGAGCAGACTTTCGAAGTGGCTGGAAAGATTTACCAAATGCTTAACGCATAGTGCCATGAAGGATTTGTCGATGCACATCATGGACATCCTGCAGAACTCCACGCGTGCGAAAGCCAGCACGATAACCTTGGAGGTTCTGTTGGACAGTCAGGCCGACACGCTCACGTTGATCTTCAAGGATGATGGCTGCGGCATGTCGCCCGAGATGGTGGAGAAGGTGACCAACCCGTTCTTCACCACGCGCACCACCCGAAAGGTGGGGTTGGGCCTTCCGTTGTTGAAGCAAAACACGGAGATGACCGGCGGCTCGATGAACATCCAGTCCGAGGTGGGCGTGGGCACGACCGTAACCGCTGTGTTCGGGCTCACCCATTTGGACACGCCGCCCATGGGCGACCTGGCCGGCACGATGGTGCTGACCATCTCCGCACACCCGGAAATCCATTTCATCTTCCATTACAAAAGGGACGAAGAGATTGACTATACGTTGGATACGGACGAGGTGTATGAGGTTCTGGACGGAATGCCGATCAACGATCCGGATGTGATTGCCTCTTTAAAGGAGATGGTGGAAGAAAATATCCGATAGGGTAGTGAAAAAATTGTATCTTTGCCCGCTTTTTTTTCAAAGTGAAGTGAAAATATGCAAGTAATAAACACTGTAAAAGAATTATTGGCCACAGCCACCAAGATCAAGGCTGAAGGCAAGACGGTTGGCATGGTGCCGACGATGGGTGCTTTGCACGAAGGCCATTTGTCCCTCATTCGCAGGGCGCGTAAGGAAAACGACGCGGTCTTCGTCTCCATATTTGTCAATCCCGTGCAGTTCAACAACCCTGATGACCTGCGCAAGTACCCGCGCACGTTGAATCGCGATCTGGAGCTTATCGGAGAGGATGCGGACTTTGTGTTCGCGCCGTCGGTGGAGGAGGTGTTTCCCGTGCAGCCGTCGGAGGTGTACGACTTCGGTCCGGTGGAGAAGGTGATGGAAGGCGCAGCCCGTCCTGGCCATTTCAACGGGGTGGGCGTTATCGTGCGCCGTCTGCTCGAGTGGGTCCGTCCCGACAAGGCCTACTTCGGCGAGAAGGACTACCAGCAGATCGCCGTCATCCGCGAGATGGTGCGCCAGTGCAACATTCAGAGCGAGATTGTGCCTTGTCCCATCGTGCGCGAGCCCAACGGACTGGCCATGAGTTCCCGCAACCGCCGTCTCACGCCGCACGAGTTCGAGACCGCCGCCAACATCCATCGTATTCTGGAGGAGTCGCGTCAGTTGCCCGACGTGCCGCAGATACAGGCATTCGTGGAGGAGCGTATCGCCGCCATCCCGGAGTTTCGGCTGGAGTATTTCACCATCGCCGACGACAGCACTCTGCAAACGGTTCATTCGCTGAGCAGTGCCGCCGGCGTGATGGGCTTCATCACCGTGTATGTGGGTGAAGTGCGTCTCATCGACAACATTCGTTACAAATAATACAAAACTATCGTTATTTACCATAATAGTTATATTGTAAAACAATGACAATTGAGCTGTTAAAATCTAAAATACACAGGGTTACCGTAACGGAAGCTGATTTGAACTATGTGGGTAGCATCACCATTGATGAAACCCTGATGGAGGCCGCCCATATAATTGAAAATGAGAAAGTACAGGTGCTGGATGTGAACAATGGGGAGCGTTTCGAGACTTATGCCATCAAAGGGGCGAAGGATTCCGGCGTGATCTGCCTCAACGGTCCCGCCGCCCGCAAAGTGTGTGTGGGCGACGTGGTGGTCATCATCTCCTATTGTTCCATGGACTTCGAGGAAGCCAAGCATTTCAAACCTTGGATTCTTTTCCCCGATAAGGATAATAAGATTTGAGCGCGAGTGACAATTAACAATTAATAATTAATGATTAATAATTAATAATTAATAGTTGATAGTTGATAGGGGACAATTCACAAGTTTTAATTTCCAACAGAAAATCTCCAACATCTTACCAATCATATATTACGATTCACAAACCAAAACCTTAAATAATCAATGTACAAGTTAATACTTATCCGGCACGGACAGAGCGAGTGGAATCTTTCCAACCAATTCACGGGTTGGACGGATGTGGACCTCACCCCTCAGGGGGTGGAAGAGGCCAAGCAGGCCGGGCGTATTCTGCGCGATTCCGGGTTGGATATACGCTATACATACACCTCTTTCCTGAAGCGAGCCATCAAGACGTTGAACTATGTGCTGGAGGAGATGGACCGGCTATGGCTGCCGGTGGAAAAGACCTGGCGGTTGAACGAAAAACACTACGGCATGTTGCAGGGACAGAACAAGCAGCAGGCCGTCCAGATATATGGTGAGGAACAGGTCACGCTGTGGCGACGGAGCTACGATGTGGCACCCGCTCCGATTCCCGATGACGACCCGCGCCATCCCAAGTTCGACATCCGTTATCAGGATATCAAATACCGCGCGGCACGTCCCGGTACGGAATCTTTGTCCGACGCCACGCGCCGCATCATCCCCCTCTGGAACGTCAGCATCGTGGAGAGTCTGCGTCAGTACAAACAGGTGATGATTGTGGCCCACGGCAACAGTATTCGCGGCATCATCAAGTTCATGAAAAACATGTCGAACGAGGACATTGTGAAGCTGAACATACCCACGGGAGTGCCTTATCTGATGGAGTTGGACGACGAGATGCAGGTGCTCAGCGACCGCTATATCGGCCTGAGTGAAGAGGAGTTGAAGGCCAAGCAGGAGAGCGTCGCCAACCAGACGAGAATGGTGGCCCACTGACCGGTTTCGGCAGTTGGCCATTTTTTTTATTATGAACAGATATTTGTGAATTTTTTTTGGGATTTTTTTTGTACATTTGCACCGCTTTTTTGAAAGAAATTCTATCACATTTTCATTAATAAAGAAATTCTATCACATTTTCATTAATAACTTTTAAACCCAGTTTATTATGCAGAAAAAAGTAAGAAATGTCATCATCATTGGTGCTGCTGGAAGAGACTTCCACAATTTCAACACCTTCTTCCGCCACAACAAAAACTACAATGTTGTAGCGTTTACGGCCGAGCAGATCCCTGGTATCGACGACCGTATGTATCCGAAGGAATTGGCCGGCGAGGATTTGTATCCGAAGGGCATTAAGATTTACCCCGAATCCATGCTGACCGAGTTGATCAAGAAATATGATGTTGACGATTGTGTCTTCGCATACAGCGACAAGCCCTATTCATACGTGATGGGCGTGAGCGCTATCGTGAACGCTGCTGGCGCCAACTTCTGGCTGATGGGCCCGAAGGACACGATGATCCCCTCCAAGAAACCCGTTATCGCCGTCGGTGCTACCCGTACGGGCTGCGGCAAGTCTCAGACCTCCCGCAAAATCATCGAATACCTTGTCGGTATGGGCTTCAAAGTCGTCGCCGTTCGTCACCCGATGCCGTACGATCCCGATTTGAACAAGCAGATTGTCCAACGTTTCGCTTGCGTTGATGACCTCAAGTATCAGAACTGCACCATCGAGGAGATGGAAGAGTATGAACCGCACGTGGTGACCAAACGTAACGTCATCTACGCCGGTGTTGACTATGAGGCTATCCTCAAGGGCGGCAAGACCAAAGATCCTCAAACCGGCAAGTGGGTTGAGATGGCTGGCGCCGAGAAAGATCCCGACGGCTGTGACATCGTGCTGTGGGACGGCGGTAACAACGACTTCCCGTTCTACAAACCCGACCTGACCATTGGCGTTGCCGATCCTCTTCGTCCCGGTGCTGAAGTCAGCTACTATCCCGGTGAAGTGGTCGCTCGTCTGGCCGACGTTATCGTCATCAACAAGATCGACTCCGCTTCTTTGGAGAACATCAACACGGTGCGCGCTAACCTCGCCAAGATCAACCCGAATGCTAAGCAGATTGACGCTGCTTCCATCCTCACGGTGGACAAACCGGAACTCCTCAAGGGCAAGAAAGTCCTCGTGGTGGAAGACGGTCCTACGTTGACCCACGGTGAGATGAAGATCGGTGCCGGTACGGTTGCCGCCATGAAGTACGGTGCTGCCGAGCTCGTGGATCCTCGTCCTTACACGGTTGGTGAGCTCACCACCACCTTCGAGCGTTACCCGAACATCGGTACGCTCCTCCCGGCCATGGGTTATGGCGCACAGCAGATGAAGGACCTCGAGAAGACCATCGCCAACACCAAGTGCGACGCCGTGGTCATCGGTACGCCTATCGACCTGCCGCGTTTCATCAAGATCAAACAACCGGTTGTCAAGGTTGGTTATGAACTCCAGGAGATCGGCACCCCGACCCTCAAAGAAGTCCTCGACGAATTCGTTGCCAAACACAACCTCAAACCGAGAAGAAGAAGAAAATAATTCTTTTGGGAATATTCTAATGAGCGGGCTCGTTTTCGGGCCCGCTTTTTTTATGGGATGGCCATTAACTCGATCAAGAAATACGCCTTGTGAAATTCAAGATATGGAGAAAATTGTAATGATTATAGAGAAATCACGGGACCATTACGGTGCATACGCCGAAAATGGTGATGGCATCTTCCCGCATACAGGACTGCATCGCTCGCTTCGCGGAGAAGCTCAGCCATGTGAGGCTGGTGTGAGATTGCCCGTATTGCTTTTCGAGTTTTCAGCTCAAAGATAGAAAAAATTATAACACCCCACTCAAACGGAAAAATAGTATCTTTGCACCATCTTTTAAAATCGAAGAATATGAAAATTCCCGCTTCTGAACTTCCCAAACAACCCGATGGGGCCATCTATCACCTGAATCTGCATCCCGATGAACTGGCTGACAATATCATCTTGGTCGGCGACCCGGGGCGTGTAAGCATGATTTCCGATCTGTTCGACACCATAGAAGTGCGCAAACAGAACCGAGAACTGATTACCCATACCGGCACCTATCAAGGCAAGCGCGTGTCGGTGATCTCCACTGGCATGGGCACCGACAATATTGATATTGTACTCAATGAGTTGGATGCCGTAGCCAACATCGACCTTGCCACTATGGAGGTGAAACCCGAACACCGGACACTCAACATGGTGCGTATAGGCACATCGGGTGCACTACAGCCCGATATAGCGTGCGGCAGTGCTGTGGCCTCCGCTTGGGGCTTCGGCATTGACGGTGTGTTGCAGTTTTACAATCATGGCGACTGGAGCAACGAGGCGTTAGTGAATGCTTTCATCGCACATACCGGATGGAGTCCGAAGTTGCCGCGCCCGTATTGCACGCCTGCGTCCGCCAAGCTGCTGCAGCGCATTGGATACGACATGTACCAGGGTATTACGGTGAGTGCGCCGGGCTTCTTCGGTCCGCAGGGTCGGCAGGTGCGTGCCCAATTGGCCTATCCCGACCTGAACAGCAAGATAGAGTCGTTCCAATACGAAGGGCGAAACATCACCAATATGGAAATGGAGTGCTCAGCTATCTATGGACTTGGAAATGTGCTGGGACATAATCCCTTAACAGTCTGCCTGATTATCGCCAACCGCGTCACGGGCAAATTTCTCGACGATTACCACGACCTGATGCGCGATTTGGCACGGAAGGTGCTGGATCGGTTCTGAGACGTGAGTTTGGCTGTTGGCTGTTAGCCATTAGCCGTTAGCTTTTGGCTGTTAGCCGTTGGCCGTTGGATTTTGGGAATTGGGATTTGTTCTCTGTTCTTTGTTCCCTAACTTCTTAGTTTCTTAACTCCTTAACTCCTTAACTCCTCTCAACTCTAAACTCCGATACACCACCACCACGCCTTTACCATGCATTTCAATGGTGAAGGTGTCGCCGGTGGCCTCGTTCAGGCTGCCCTCCCACAGATGGTGGAAGCAGCGATTGTTAACGGGGTATTTGAGTCCATGGAAAGTTAGCGGAAGTTTTTTGTCCTTGGTGAATACCGACACCTGTTGGCCCGGTACGGAGGGCAGGGTGGTGGTCTGGCGTAGCGCGTTGAAGATGCCGTAGTCGGTGACCATGACCAGATCCAGCCATTGGCTGTAGGTGGCCATGATGCTGATATTGGCGATGAAATGGTCGTCGCGCAGGCCCGCACAGCCCAACAGGGCGATGTGGTCCAACTGTTGGGAGATGCAGTATTTCAAGGCTTTTTGCAAGTCGTTGTACTCTTTGCTTGGGTCATGATGCAGGCAATGCTGCCAGCGTGTGCGCGATTCGGGGCGCATGGAGTCCAGGTCGCCCACTACCACTGTTGGG
Source organism: Bacteroidales bacterium (assembly GCA_016285145.1). Classification (GTDB taxonomy): domain Bacteria; phylum Bacteroidota; class Bacteroidia; order Bacteroidales; family WCHB1-69; genus F23-D06. The sequence goes on from JAEEQE010000015.1 coordinate 18,639, forward strand.
GTGAATCCGGCTGCCGTCAGTTTGTCGGCGGCCCCGTCGCACGCCACAAGCCGCTCGGACTGTCGTAGCATCGTCAGGGCCACATTTCCTGTGGGGAAGGCCCCATTAGCCACAATCACCGTCTTGTATGGCATCTCCACCTTGAAACCCTCACTCATAATCCTAATTAATACGGCAACTATTAACTGTTAATTATTAATTATTAATTGTTAATTGTTAATTGTTAATTGTTAATTGCTCTACATCCATTTCACCAAATTGAAATCCAGGTCATGCGGCAGCAGCGGGTGCTGGGGAATGATTCGGATGGCGCAGTTCCAAAGGCCTACGTTGCATGCGTTCATGTTGCAGTTGTACACGGCAGTGCCGTTTTCGCATCGTTGTATGGTGAAGGGGTGTTTGCTCACCAGTCGGATGTGCCCGTTGTTCTCCTCGTTGGCGAAAATCAATTCGATTTTAAGGTCTTCGGGTTTGAGGGCTCCGATTTTCAGTGTGAGTTCTAAGGAGAGCTCATCGCCCACATAGAAGACGTTGTTGGTCTGTGTAGGCGAAACCAGTTCCACGCGGGAGATATTGTTCCAGTTAGTGGCCACATGCTCCTTCCACTTGAGGAGGGTGCGGATGTCTTGGAGGTTGTTGGCACAGAGACGTTCGTGACGCTCTTCAAGTTTATGATAGAATTTGTCGTAGTAGTCGTCCAATTGGCGTTTCATCGTGTAATGGGGCGAGATGGTGGCGAAGCATTTTTTCATCATGGCCACCCATGCTGTGGGCACTTGTTGTTCGTTGCGGTTGTAGAAGGCGGGCATGATCTCCTCTTCAATAGTGGAATAGAGGGTGGAGGCGTCGAGTTCGTCTTGGAGGCGGTTGTCCTCGTAGGTGATTTGCTCCTTGATGGCCCATCCGGCACCGGGCACATAGCCTTCGGCCCACCAGCCGTCGAGCACGCTGAAGTTGAGCACGCCGTTCATGACGGCCTTCTCGCCGGAGGTGCCGGAGGCCTCTAACGGACGTGTGGGTGTGTTGAGCCAAACGTCGCAGCCGGAAACGAGCTTCTTGGCGAGGATCATGTCGTAGTTTTCCACAAAGATGATCTTACCGACAAATTCGGGACGACGGGCCAGCTCGATGATGCGCGTGATGAGGTCCTGGCCGGCCTTGTCGTGCGGGTGTGCCTTGCCGGCGAAGACGAACTGGACGGGATGGTCCGGATGGCAGAGCAGCTGGCGCAGGCGCTCTTCGTTGTTGAAGAGCAGGTGTGCGCGCTTGTAGGTGGCGAAGCGGCGTGCGAAGCCGATGGTGAGCACGTCGTCGCGTATGGATTTTAATGTCTTGTCAATCAGGGCGGGCGCTTCGGTGCGGCGGCGCATCTGGTCGTTGAGCATGGGCTTGATGGCGGCGATCATCTCCTTGCGGAGATCGTCTTTGATGCTCCAGATGTCGGCATCCGGCACTGACTCAATGCGGCTCCAGTGGTCGGGATTGGAACGGTCGGCGGCGAATCCGGGACCGAAGACCTCCTCGTGGAGCTTCTGCCAGCGTTTGTGCGTCCAGGTGGGGTAGTGGACCCCGTTGGTTACGTATCCGATATGGGATTCCTCGGCAAAACGGCCCTCGTACAGGTCGGCGAACATCTCCTGCGACACGCGTCCGTGGATGCGGCTCACCCCGTTGACCTCCTGCGAGAAATGGCAGGCAAGAATGCTCATCGAGAACTTGTCGTTGGTGTAGTCGTCACGCTTGCGTCCGAAGCCCATGAAGGTCTCCCAGGTGATGTTGTAGCGTGCCGGGAAGGCGGCGAAATAGGTGCGCATGAGGTCTTCGTGGAAGGCGTCGTGACCGGCGGGAACCGGCGTGTGGGTGGTGTACAGGGAGGATGATTTCACCATCTCCGTAGCCACCGACATGTTAACGTGCTCGTTCTGCATGATGTCATAGACGCGTTCCAGACTCAGGAAGGCCGCATGACCTTCGTTGAGATGGAAGAGGGTCGGTTCTTCGCCTAAGATCTTCAGCATACGCATACCTCCGATGCCGAGCAGGATCTCCTGCTTGAGGCGGTTCTCCACGTCGCCCCCGTACAGGGTGGCAGTGACTCCGCGGTCCTCGTTCCAGTTTTCGTCGAAGTCCGTATCCATCAGGTACAACGGAATCCGGCCCACGTTGACGCGCCAGATGCGGGCGTACAGGTTGCGGCCCGGGAGCGCGAGGCTCACCTTGCGCCAGTTGCCGTTCTCATCTTTCAACGGGAAGATGGGGAGTTTGGAGAAACTTTGTGGTGGGTAAAGATTCACCTGTGCGCCGTTGGCGGAAATCTGCTGGGTGAAATAGCCGTAACGGTACAGCAAGCCTACACCGATCATGTTCACATTGCTGTCGGAGGCCTCCTTCAGATAGTCGCCGGCCAACATGCCTAAGCCTCCGGAGAAAATTTTCAGCTCGTTGCTGATGCCGAATTCCATGCTGAAATAGGCGACTTTCTTTTCCGGGCGGGTGCAGGGCGTGTCCATGTAGGAGCGGAAAGCCTGATACACGCGGTCAAGACGGTCCAGATAGGCTTTGTTTTCGGAGAAATGCGTCAGCCGGTCCAGCGGCAGCACCTGCAGCAGGTGTACGGGATTCTCCTGGCAGGATTTCCACAAGGTGGGGCCTGCTATTTCCTCAAACAGTTCACGAGCTTCATAATTCCAGCTCCACCAGAGGTTTTCGGATATTTCCTCCAGCTTGTTGAGGGATGACGGAAGATGGGATTTGATGGAAATGCGTTTCCAATCGGGAGTTTCACGAGAGATATGTTGTACCATTTTACCTAATTTGGATGTCTTGTTTTGATATTGTGGATAACGGGATTCGCTCTTGGAAAGGGCTATGTCATATGTTTTCAGATAGTTTTCGTAAAGATTGGACCAAAGTGCCTCCTGTGCCGTCCGCATGGCGGAAGTGCGTATGGCACCGACTTCCTCCGCATTTTTCCGACAGAACTCGGAAAGGGTAGTGGCGATAGCCTCTACCACGTCGTTGTCGTTGGTGTCGGTGCGTTCGATGACGGTCACGCCCGAAGGCTCGTGTGTGTGTTCGCGGGCCCATAGACCGAAGCCGGCCAGCGAGGTGGTCACCGTCGGGATGCCGAAGGCGATGCTCTCTAACGGCGTGTAGCCCCATGGCTCGTAGTAGGAGGGGAACACCGACAGGTCGAAGCCGATCAGCATGTCGTAGTAGGAGAGGTTGAAAATGCCGTCGTTGCCATCCAAATAGACGGGAACATAGACGATTTTCACGTTGCTGTCGGGCGTATTGTATAATTTATGTTCCGTCAGGGAACGGAGAATGGGGTCATTGTACGGGTCGTGGAGCACGTGAGTGGCGAACTCGTTGGTGATGGGCTGTTCGCCGATGGGCCGGTTCATGCGCTCTAACAGCTCCACGCGTTTGCCGCTATTGCCGGCGGGGATAGTGAGGAAAGCCACAATCTGGCGCTCGGGATGGGTGGCCGACAGGGCGGCCAGGCTGCGGATGAACACGTCAATGCCCTTGTTCTTGAACTCGAAGCGGCCGCTGTTGATGACAAGCAGGGCGTTGTCGTCCAGTTTCTGCTGCATCAGCGACGAGGCGACGTGCAGCATGGTCTTGCGGGCGAGATTCCGTTTCTGCTCGTAGGCCTCGCCCACGGGCACGAAGTCGTTCTCGAAGCCGTTGATGGTGATCACGTCGGCGGGACGGCTGAAGAAAGCCGCGCACTCACGGTCGGTGATGCCGCTGACGGTTGTGTAGGCATCGGAATGGTCTGCCGACAGATACTCTAACGAGAATTTAGATTGTACGCCGAAGCGGTTCGCCGTGTCCTGCGGGTTGTATTGCTGGAGGTCCTGGTAGAGCGGAAGGCCGTTGCCCGCGATGCAGCGTCCCAGCACGGTGGCGTGCGTGGTGAAGACCGTGGCAATCTGGGGCACATGCCGTTTCAGATGCAGGATGCCCGTGCCCGTCATCCACTCGTGGAAATGGGCGACAATCTTGTCCATGGAGCTGCAGTGGAAATCGTAGAAGCTCTCGATCACCTTGCCGGCGGCATAGCCGAACAGGGCCGGCTCGATGTAGTCCCATTGTCCGGCGATGGAATCCAGCTTGTAATGCAGCCAGAAATCCGTCAGGATCTCGTTTTTCTTTTCAAAAAATGGGGTGAAATTTATCAGAATCACAACGGGAGAACCGCAGATATTCCATCGTCCGATGCGGATTTTCAACCCTTCCTGCTGGGCTATCTCCCTCCAGTTGCGATAGAGGTTTGCGTCTTCGATGAAGTCTTCACTCTGCTCCTTGGAAAGGTCCGGACCGATGCAAATGTATTGGTCTCCATATTGTTTTACTACTGTCTTAGCTTTGGTAGAGAGAACGGTGTATATACCGCCAACCTTGTTGCAAATCTCCCACGAGGTTTCAAAAATATAATCGGCACTCATAAATTCTGTATAGGGAATTTTTAAAGGCGCAAAAATACGAAAAAATCGGGTTGCTTCCCACGTCGGTGAGGCAAAAGGTTGCAATCGGCGAATTTCGTATCTTTGCCGCCGTTATGAATGAAGAGAGAAACATACGAATAGAAGACTACGATTACCCGTTGCCGGAAGAGCGCATCGCCTTCTTCCCTGTGGCGCAGCGCGACAACTCAAAGCTGCTGGTCTATCGCCATGGCGAGTTGACAGACAGCCACTTCCACAGCCTTCCTGACTTCCTGACCGACAACGATATGTTGTTCTTCAACGATTCGAAGGTCATCCACGCCCGCCTGCTGGTGCACAATGCGACGGGTGCGGCGATAGAGATTTTCTGCCTGGAGCCGCTGGCTCCGAGTCGCGACCCGGCCACCGCCTTCGCGCAGACAGGCTGCGTGACCTGGAAATGTATGGTGGGGAATGCGAAAAAATGGAAACGTCCGTTGGGGATTCATGTGTCATTAGACGGAAAAGAGCTGGTGGTGACGGCCACGAAAGGAGAGAATGTGGAGGGTACTTTCGAGGTGACGTTCGAGTGGGACGATGCCACGGTCTCTTTTGCCGAATGGCTGGAGCATTATGGGAAGATGCCGCTGCCACCCTACATCAAGCGCGCGGCTACTGCCGAGGATGAGCAGCGTTACCAGACGGTATATGCCCGTTACGACGGCTCCGTGGCGGCACCCACGGCAGGGCTCCATTTCACCCCGCAGGTGCTGGAAGCCCTTCGCAATAAGGGCGTTGACACCACCTATATCACGCTCCATGTCGGGGCTGGCACGTTCAAGCCCGTCTCGTCTGACACCATCGGGGACCATTACATGCACGAGGAGAAAATAGTCATCCCGGAGGCGGTGGTGGAGAAGCTCCTCGCCACCCGTTCCAAGCGGCACATTGCAGTGGGCACCACGGTAACCCGCACGATGGAGTCGCTGTTCATCATCGGGGCCAAGCTCAAGCTCGGGCGTCCAGACCCGCTTACCGTCTCCCAGTGGGAGATGTACGACGATGCTGCTTTGCGCGAGGTGTCGGTGGAGGATTCCCTGCGCGCGATACGTGATCACATGCAGGCGCAGCACACCGACCTGTTGCGCGCGGCGACGAGCCTCATCATCCTGCCCACCTACCAGCTGCGCATGGTGCAGGGTATCATCACCAATTTCCACCAGCCCAAGAGCACGCTGTTGCTGCTCATATCAGCCTTCGTGGGCGACGAGTGGCGGCGGATTTACCGCCATGCCCTCGACAACGGCTACCGCTTCTTGAGCTACGGGGACTCGAATTTGTATCTGCCATAATTTCTCTATAGCGTTATTTCCCGCACGCCGGACGGTCATCGGGATATTTGCTAAAAGATTCCGCTCAACGTTTGTGCGTTTTGCGTCATAATCCCCGAAAAACTCCGAAATTTTTGGCCGCTTTCCCTTGCCTTGGCGGGAGTGCCGATTTTCCGTTTTTTGCACTTTTGCATCTTTTTGAGGGTTATCTGCACTTTTCTTCTATAAATATGCAGATTGTTATTGTGTTGATTTTCAATAAAATAATTTTAAAAAGGTCTTGATTTCGACTTTTGGTTGCAGTATCTTTGCAAGGTATGGAGAAAGGAAGAAAGGAAGGAATAGAAGAGGGTATGGAAAAAGGCAGAGAAGAAGGGATGAAAGCACTCCTCCAAACTGCCAAGAATCTTTTGGAATTAGGAATTTCTCTTGCCGATGTGGTTAAGGCAACAGGGTTGAGTGAAGAGGAAATCAAACAAAATTGTTTCCCCTCGTGCTAAAATATTATGGTGTAAATTTGTTACTTTTCACAACCTCTTTGAGGGATTTTTTTTTATTCTTCGTTGGGATACTTATCGTCTCTCAAAGGCTTGCATACGTATGTGAAACCCTGTCGCTCACTGACGATGGTGTCTCCAAACCGAAGACCTTGTTTCTCTTTTCCCCATTGCAAAAAAATGTGTATCTTTGCAGGCTTGTTATTAGAACATAATCAATTGTAAAATCATGATAAAAATCACACTGCCTGACGGCTCAGTAAAAGAATTTGAACAGGGCGTAACCCCCTATGAGGTGGCCCAAAGCATTAGTGAAGGCCTGGCTCGTAACGTGTTGGTGGCCAAAGTGAACGACAAGATGGTGGAGCTTGACAAACCCATCGGTGAGGATGCCTCCCTCACGCTCTACACGTGGAACGACCGCGAAGGCAAGGACACCTTCTGGCACAGTTCCGCCCACTTGATGGCGGCGGCTATCGAGTCTCTGTACCCCGGCGTGAAGTTCGGCATCGGTCCCCATATCGAGACCGGCTTCTACTACGACATCGACTTTATGGACTATAACATCTCCTCCGATGACTTCCCTAAGATTGAGGAAAAGATGAAGGAGTTAGCCTCCCAGAAGATCCAGTTCGTGCGTCGCGAGGTGTCCAAGCCCGAGGCTCTTGACTATTTCACCAAGAAAGGCGATGAGTACAAACTGGAACTCATCGACGGGTTGGAAGACGGCCAGATCTCCTTCTACGAGAGCGGTCCCTTCACCGACCTCTGCCGTGGTCCGCACTTGCACGACACCTCCGCCATCAAGGCCATCAAGCTGCTCAAGACGGCCGGTGCCTACTGGCGCGGCGACGAGAAGCGCAAACAGCTGACCCGTATCTACGCGGTCACCTTCCCGAAGAAGAAAGAACTCGACGAATACTTGGCTCTCCTTGAAGAAGCCGCCAAGCGCGACCACCGCAAGCTGGGTCGTGAGATGGAACTGTTCACCTTCTCTCCGCTTGTGGGACAAGGTTTGCCGTTGTGGCTGCCGAAGGGTGCCGCCCTCCGCGATCGCCTCGAGCAGTTCCTTCGCAAAGTTCAGAAAAAGTATGGTTATCAGCAGGTTATCACCCCGCATATCGGCAACGTGAACCTTTATAAGACCTCTGGTCACTATGCCAAATATGGTGCGGACTCCTTCCGCCCCATCACCACGCCGCAAGAGGGCGAAGAGTTCTTCCTCAAGCCGATGAACTGCCCGCACCACTGCCAGATCTACGCCGCCCGTCCGCGCTCCTACAAAGAGCTGCCTCTCCGCCTGGCGGAGTTCGGCACCGTGTATCGCTACGAGCAGAGCGGTGAGTTGCACGGCCTGACGAGAGTCCGTGGCTTTACGCAGGACGACGCCCACCTCTTCTGCACCTCTGACCAGATCAAAGAGGAGTTCTGCAAGGTCATCGACATCATCCTCTACATCTTCAAGACTTTGAAATTCGAGAACTATAAGGCTCAGGTCTCCCTGCGCGACCCGAACAACAAGGAGAAATACATCGGCACCGACGAGAACTGGGAGAAGGCTCAGCGCGCCATCATCGAGGCTGCTGCCGAAAAGGGCCTCAACACCATCGAGGTGGAGGGCGAAGCCGCCTTCTACGGACCGAAACTCGACTTTATGGTGAAAGACGCCATCGGCCGCGAGTGGCAGTTAGGTACGGTCCAAGTGGACTACAACCTGCCCGAGCGTTTCGGTCTGGAATACACGGATGCCGATGGTCAAAAGAAGCGTCCGGTGATGATTCACCGTGCCCCGTTCGGCTCTATGGAGCGTTTCGTGGCTGTGTTGTTGGAGCACACTGGCGGAAACTTCCCGTTGTGGCTCACCTCCGACCAGGTCGTCATCCTGCCCATCAGCGAGAAGTATATGGACTATGCGCAGAAGGTGCGCGCCGCTTTGGACGAGCAGGACATCCGCTGCTACATTGACGAGCGCAGCGAGAAGACCGGCCGTAAGATCCGCGACGCTGAAACTGCCAAGATCCCCTATATGCTCATCGTGGGTGAGAATGAGGAAAAAGACGGCACTGTCTCTGTCCGCCGCCACGGCAACATCAACGACGGCACGATGCCGCTCGGCGATTTCGTGACCCTCATCAACGAAGCCATCAAGGCAGAACTGGAGAATTAAGAATGAAAAATTAAAAATTAAAAATTAAGAATTGACAATGGGAGTGGGGAAATGTACCTGCTCCCATTTTTTTTAAATTCTGGGAAAAGAAAAAAATCTATTTTTGCAAAAAATATTCAACAATGTATTCACCCTATGCGCGGAGAATGTTTGCATAAGAGTTTGTGGAATATTGAAGCTTTACTGCTTTTGACGATTAGCGTTTTCGGACTGTTTGTGTTCGGGTATGTGTATATTGGGATAGGCATCTTAAAGTGTGAATGGAATAATGCTTTCTTTTTCACTACTTGTGCAGGCTTGTTTGTTTTAATATGGGTAGTGTTCTTGCAACGTAACTATTTTTATGAAGATGAGATTGTGGTGCTCTTTCCGTTACGTCCTTTCAAGCGCAAAGTAATGATCCGATATGAGGATATTGCTCACGTTGATTATAAGAGTGAGCAAGGGATTTATGCTTGCTACGAAGCGTTGGAGTATGTCCTTGCCCGAAGTGACAAATCTCGCCAAAGATATATCAAGAATGTATGTTATGGGTGGTTAGGAGTGTTCTTGCCGATACGCAGCAAACGACTGATGTTTTTGCTGAAGTTCCTGAAGCAAAAAGGATGCCCGATACGGAGAGAATATGATGATATTTATTCCCGCAGGGTAGCCGCGGCATTTGGTCCCGATGGTGAAGCGGCTCGAGTGCCCAGAGAAGAAATTGACTTGGCAAGGAAAAGAAAATGGCCGTCCCGATTGATTTCCATCGCAGTGTTACTGCTGATCATTGCGTCCGTTGTGGCTTTTTGGCTTTGGGTTGAAACCCATCTGTAGCGATGTTGCCTATTATTCCCCAATCTGTTTCGATCTTCAAAAACCATTGTCTACCAAGTTTTTGCCCCTGCGGGGCTGCTTAAGGAATAATAGTCATCTATTAACTATGAATTATGACTATGAACTTTGGCCGTTAGCCATTAGCCATTAGCATGAATTATCAATTATTAACTATTAACTATTGTCTCTTATCTTTCCGCCTGTTTCTCCGTCAGATACCTCCAGTACCTTCTTGGCATATCCTGAAGTTGCTTGCGGGGGTTCATCCGCTCCTTGATGCAGATAGCCTTGAAGTAGGTGCGCCACAGGTCCTGTAGCAGGTGGTCGTCGTCGCTCAGCACCTCGTCGTTCAGACGGCCGTCGGTGAGGCTGAAGGCCACGGCGGACTCGTCGGCGAAGGTGATGCGTACGGGGGCAGCAGTTCCGTCATAGTAATACCCGTAGTGCCGCTTGGCGTCGTAGATGAGCCACGGCTGGTCATTGAACCGGTCGGCGAAATGGTCGGTGATGAGCGGCAGCACGTTGTGGTCGGGGGAGATGATCGCCAGATAGGTGCCGTCCTTGGCCTTCTGGAACCGGATGAACTGTTTCATCCGCAACTGCTCGTGCATCACCTTGCGGGCGATGTTGGTCACGGCCAAGACATCCGGGTCGGCGAAGTTCCGCTCAATGCTCTCGCCTCCTTCCGGCTGCCGGAACACTTTGCAGATGTAGTGGAACAGCGCGTTGTTAAGTTCGGACAGTTCCGACAACCAGCTGGCCATCAGCATTTTCATAGTCTCCTTCGATAGCCGTTTCTCCAACCCCTTCCACACGCGGCGGGCCTTCTCCTCGTCGGTCAGCACTTGATGCAGGTCGTCGCAGAAGAGCGGAACGGGGGCGCCGGCCGACAACAGCGCTTCCGGCTGGTCGTGCAGCTCAAAGGCCTCGAAAACTGCGGTGAGGAGGCCGTCAAGGGTGTTGTCGAAGGAGTAGTAGGTCATTTCTTAATGGTTATTGATCATTGAAGGTTAGGGTTCAATGTTCAAGGTTCAAGGTCAATGGTCGAATTATCTATAAATTGATTTTATTAAATAGCGTTTTATAAAACAGCGCAAAACTATAAAATTCTGTTTAATAAAAATGGAATGATGTCGTTTTTTCTACTGCACAAATCTGTGCTGGTAATGTTGTGTGTTTCCGACACTCTGTTGTCGCGGGAGTGAAGTTTTTTAGTGTCCATCTGTCCAGATTAAAAATAATTACTACTTTTGCAAACTGAAACAAAACAAAAAAACGAACGAAAATGTGCACATATAATATCACAGTGGATGAGAATATGTTAGAGCAGCTTTTCCCGAATGTTGGCAGAGAAAAGTTCGGTTAACTGTTGCAAAAGTGGGTTGACGATATGATGTCTGACGACCCCCCTGTAGCAGCCAGCCGGGTTTCTCCTAACGCTCACACCTACGAAGAGATGAAAACGGCTCTTCACGAGCGCATAGACAAGATTGAGGCTGGCAAAGCCACCTTCCATACCAACGAGGAGGTGTTCTCAAGTATCCGCGATCGATATGGTTTATAAGATAAAATGGCTTGAAGAAGCCCGGCAGTCTCTCGATGCCGAGATGGAATATGTGTATGCTGAATTTGGGCAACTTACTTTGTCGAAAGTGTATAATGACCTGATGAGGCGTGTCTCAATTACTAACTTTTCCGAAGATTGGAGTAAGATGCGAGGACTTGGACTATCATGGTTACGAGATGCGGATGCTCCATGTGAAAAAGGTCACCATTGTCTATGCGATTGTCAACAATACCATAGAGATTTTGTACGTCTGGAACAACCAGCAAGCCCCGAACCGGTTGGGGAAGGTGTTGGGGTTGGAATAGTTGCGTGTCTCCGACACGCAACAGACAAATGATACGATTTTATGATTTTTTCCATTAAAGTGCAGAAGAGGTTTTTAGTTATAACTAAAATCCAATATGTTTTTTTTGTATTTTTGCCGCGTAAAAATATACTCTAATGAAAAGAACAGCGAAGATAAAAACGATTGCAATGTCCGATAATGTGGGGCTATACTCAATACTTTTTGAGCCCAATCAAGAGACAGAGTTTCGAAGATTCCTTTCGAAATTCAAAGACAATTCCACGCTCAACAAAGATTACCAGGCGATAATAAACGCTATTGACAGGATTATTGCCAACGGTGCTTTGGAGAGGTACTTCAGACCTGAAGGAAAAATGAATGACAATTTGGCTGCATTATCCATTGATTCCAGACGTTTACGGCTGTATTGTTTGCGCATTTCCGACCAAATACTGATAATGGGCAATGGCGGGGAAAAGAATACAAGAACTTACGAGGAATGTGCCGAACTCAGCGGGTACGTTATGGACTTGCAAAAGTTTGATGAACTGCTGAAACAGGCCCAGGAGGAGGGTGACATATCCATTGAACGAAACTTAATCACAGGCATAGAAGAAACATCATTTGAATTATGAGAACCATATACGATGATTTGTTGCAGGAGGAGCTCTCCAAGACAACCCCGTTGCAACGGGCCACATACCTGCTTTCCGATTCCATTGCGGAAAGAATGGACCAAATCATGAAGAATAAGGGAATATCGAAAAAGCAACTTTCGGAACTGACTCAAAGGAGACCGTCAGAAGTCACCAAATGGCTGAGCGGAAGCCACAATTTCACCTGCAAAACCATTGCGTTGATTTCGATGGCGTTAGGGGAGGAATTAGTGAGCGTTACACAAGTTGCGCGATGAAAGTGGTTACGTGTCTCCGACACGCTGGCACACGCGCATTGTCCGCGCACACCCCACACGGCACTCACTTCGTTCGTTTCGTGTGGGGTTACTAAAATGACATCATCCTCATTGCCGCTACCGAGCTTCTGCCCCTGCCGGGGCTCCTCGTGAACACGACAGCAAATCAACAGCCAACGACCATCGGAACGGCAAGCGGATTTTCGAGGTGATTGTGTGATATTAGTAGGGCCGCCGCACTGCGACAGCCCTACAACCCGTTTTTTCTCGCTTTAGCGCTCACAGCGGCTTGGGCGGCTTTTTAAATTAAGCCGCCCCCGCCACTGTTCGCTGTTCCACTCTTGCTTTCTATTTTATTTCTTGCTTTTTTGCTTAGCATCCACAATGGTAAACTATGGGACGAGAACCAGACGCAAGCCGAGGTAGCTGCGCCGAAGGTCGGGGGTGTAGTAGTACCGAAGCGAGGAACGGCAGAACCTGGCGTCGATGATCCAGCTGCCACCACGGATCACGCGGTTGGAGCCCGAAGGCGCGCCCTGCGGATTCGTCTGCGTAGCACTCGTATAATCGCCGTACCAGTCAGAACACCATTCCCAAACGTTGCCAGACATATCGTATATGCCCAACTCGTTCGGCTTTTTGGTCTTGACCACGTGGGTGCCGTAGTCCGGACTGCTTTTGCCTTTGTCGTAGGCATTAACCGTGTACCATGCCACCGCATTGATATCGTTGCTGCCGCTGTATTTATAGCCTGCACTCTTCGTGCCGCCGCGTGCCGCAAACTCCCACTCTGCCTCGGTGGGCAGACGGAATTTCTTGCCCGTGAGTTCGTTCAGCTTGCGGATGAACGTCTGACAGTCTTCCCAGCTCACCTTCTCCACAGGACGTTTCAGCGAACCGCTTTTGAAGTAAGACGGATTGTATCCCATCACGGCTTTCCACAGTTCCTGCGTCACTTCGGTCTCGCCGATGTAGTAGGTGGAGAGTGTCACCGTGTGGGCTGGTTTTTCGGTAACATAGCAGTCGCTCCCCTGTTCCGATGTGCAGCCCATGGTGAAGGAGCCACCCTGCACGCGAATCATATTGAAGCTCACGCCCTTCACCGTGATGGTGAGAGGACTTTGGGTCTGTTGTGCGAAAACAAGCGCCGGCGCCGCTATCAGCAGCGCCAACGCGATATAGAAACGTTTAGTCATATTATTATCAATTCAATCCTTTAGACTATCTTTCTTTAGCCGTCAACTTATAATTACCCCCATCTGACAACCTAACATCTTTAATCTCATAACAAGTTCCAAACTGGCAAAATGTAATGAGTTCTATGTAGTCGCCGCGCTTAGAGTCCCAGCTCATAGTACATTTTCCATCGCTGTCAACCCAGTATTTTTCCCAACCGCCTTCATCTGTCCAGCTCGCTTTGTGAAAATAGACCGTCATATTGCCAGAGACGAAATGGCTTCCATCGGGCAGAAATATCTCCACCTTGCAACTGTATTGATCCCCACTCGAGACATCGGTATCATTATTTGCTTTGGTAAATGCGCTTAAGACAAAAGCCGCCGTCATGACCAGAGCCATCAGACCCATCACTTTGAAAGTTTTTTTCATACGAATTTGTCGCCGCGTTATATCCCATCCGGCACCGTCGGGTTTTGTGATAAACTTCATAGAATGTGCCGGAAGAGTTCAGAAAGTTACGCGCACAAAAAAAGCGTGGCACTTTTTCGCCTTCATTGGATGCTTTGAGGTCTTCGACTACCTATATCTCCCATTTACAACGAGTAAAGCCCACGCCTTGAGGCGGGAGCGCCGTTGCCTTACTCTGGGTAGATTAACTGAAAGTGTCCAAGTTTCAGAATAACCAGTGCAAGCTACTTTGCTTTTTCCTATTCTATGGTGTGCATAACAGAATTATGCGGTTCTGCTCATAGGAGTTCTGTTTCGTTACTACTTATTTTCTTTTGTCATTTTTTTAACCTGCAAAGATACATAAAATCTGAATACACATTGACTGATTTGTCCTGTAGAGACGTTGCGCGCGACGTCTCTACTTTTCCATATCTGGCATTACTCGCCAAACTCCAACGTCAACTGCCTCTCCTTCGCGGCGAGTTTCTGCTCCGTCTTGGAGACGAGTAGCGGGCGCAGCCGTTCAGGAGTCAGCTCGTTGATGCCGAGGAGGGGTTGCAGGTCGGAGGCGCCGAGCTCGTGGCAGGTGATGAAGTACTTCGCCTTCTTCATCACCACGCCCATCTTCTTGAGGTCGAAGGTGGTGAGGCGGTTGAAGCGGCGGGAGTTGACGATGAGCCACGCCGATTTGGTGCCGAGGCCGGGCACACGCAGCAGCATCTCGTAGTCTGCAGTATTGATATCTACCGGAAAGGCCTCGGGATGGCGCAGCGCCCACGCCAATTTCGGATCCACATCCAAGTCGAGGTTCGGGTGCAAGTCATCGACGATTTCTTCCACTTTGAAATGGTAGAAGCGCAACAGCCAGTCGGCCTGGTAGAGGCGGTTTTCGCGCACGAGCGGCGGCTGCTTGAGCACGGGCAGGCGCGAGTCGAAGGTGTTGACGCTCACGTAGCCGGAGTAATAGACGCGGCGCATGGAGGGCTGGCCGTAGAGCAGCGACGACATGGTGAGGATTTCGCGGTCGGAGTCCTGGGTCGCGCCCACGATCATCTGGGTCGATTGTCCGGCGGGCACAAAACGCGGCGCGTGGCGCATGCGCTGCCGGTCTTCCTTATTCTCGAGCACGCCTTGCTGGATGAGCTTCATCGGCTGGAAGACGCTCTGGTGGTCCTTCTCGGGCGCGAGCATCTTCAGCGACTCCTCGCGGGGAATCTCGATGTTCACGCTCATACGGTCGGCATAGCGCCCGGCCACGTTGAGCAGCTCCTGCGAGGCGCCGGGGATGGCCTTCAGATGGATGTAGCCGTTGAAACGATGCACTAACCGCAGGTCGCGGACGATGGCGGTGAGCCGTTCCATCGTGTAGTCGGGGTTGCGCACCACTCCGCTGGAGAGGAACAGCCCCTCGATGTAGTTGCGGCGGTAGAACTCCATCGTAATCTCCTCCAGCTCCGAGACGGAGAGCGTGGCGCGCTTGATGTCGTTGGAGCGGCGGTTCACGCAGTAGGCACAGTCGTACATGCAGTGGTTGGTCAGCATCACTTTCAGCAGCGAGATGCAGCGGCCGTCGTCGGCAAACGAGTGGCAGATGCCCACGCCGCCCACGGTGTTGCCCACCATCCCCTTCTTGCCGCTGCGCACAGTGCCGCTCGACGAACACGACACGTCGTATTTCGCCGATTCCGCCAGGATGCGCAGCTTCTCCAATGTTTTCTCCGCCAGCATACGGTTGCTGTTTTTTCTATTTTTCTGATTGTAAAGGTTATTTGGTTTTTCCCTTCGGGAACGAAGGCAGGTGCAAAGGTACACTTTTTCGTTATTTTTTTGTTTCTTTGCCTCCAATATTTGTTGTGATTATGCGTTGATGAATATTATTTTCACATGATGTGCAAGATAAGGGGATATCGTAAAGGTTGGTATCTGACTGTTCTGGTGAGAATGGTCGGATGGTGGTTCTTGTCGTGGATGCTCG
Source organism: Bacteroidales bacterium (assembly GCA_016285145.1). GTDB lineage: Bacteria > Bacteroidota > Bacteroidia > Bacteroidales > WCHB1-69 > F23-D06. Next base: position 34,256 of record JAEEQE010000015.1, read on the forward strand.
TCGGACAGTCGTCGGCACAGGAATTGAAGGGCAGGGTGCTCTCAACGGATGAAAACGGCGATACAGTAGCGGTGTACATGGCGAGGCTGCAATGGATCAACACGGCGGTGGGAACGTTTACCAATGCACGGGGCTTCTACAAACTGCCTTTTGCGCAAACCGATACCCTGATTGTCAGTTATGCGTTGTATCCCTCTGATACCATAATTGTTAGAGTAGGAGAGCGACAACGGAACTTCTTCATCAACAGATCCCAGTCCTTGCAGGAGGTGGTGGTCTCTAAAAAGCGAAAACAGAAATATGTGCGCAAGGGGAATCCGGCAGTGGAATTGGTGGAGAAAGTGATTGAACACAAAAACGACAACCGTATTGAATCCGCAGGCTCATATAAATCAAAGGTTTACAAGAAGATGGTGATGTCGTACGGTCGATTTCAAATGGATTTTGAGAAGAACGGTTTTAACCGGCAGCTTTCTTTCCTGGGGAAATATGTGGATACTATCAAGACGGACACTGTGCCGGTGTTGACCTTTTCCCTTCGGGAGTCCTTGGCGGACCGTTACTACCAAAAATCACCGCGCAAGAATTTGAACTATTTGTACGCCCGGCGAATGCAAGGCGTGGATGAGGTTTTTGACCAGGAAGGGTTAGGCACCAACTTGGATGCCATGTTTACGGAGGTGGATATTTTTGATAATGATATTGATCTGATGCTCAATAAGTTTGTGAGCCCTTTGTCATCTACCATCGCCACCACGTATTACCATTATTTTATTACGGATACGGTGAACGTGGACAGTATCTCCTGCATTGAACTTACCTTTTCGCCGGTAAACAGCCAGAGTTTTGGCTTTACCGGACGTCTGTACATCGTGAACGACAGCACATACGCTCTGAAGAGATACACTATTAATGTACCCATTAACATCAATATGAATTTTGTTAGACAATTGATTGTTGAACAGGATTTTATGAAAATTGACAGTTGTTTCTGGGCTCCGAAATCATCGCAGACATTTGCCTCGTTTTCTTTAATAAAAAGAAAGAAGATGAAGCGGATATATGTTCGTCAGAACACGCTGTGGTACCAATACGAGATGGGGGCGACCATTCCGGATTCTTTGTCGGCGGCCGGCCAGGAGGCGGAGGCTGCCAATTTGCGGTACAAAAATTGGCAGTGGAGGAGGATGCGGCCGGAGCCGTTGACCCCCCAAGAGTCCGTTATGGACAGCATCTCGACGGAATTGCGTCGGCTGCCATGGTTCAAAGCACTTGAGAAAACGGCGGAGATTGTCGCCACGGGCTATATTCCCACCGCTTGGGATCGAAAAAGCAGCCTCTTTGACATCGGTCCGGTGTACAACATGGTCAGCCACAATCCGATTGAGGGGCTTCGGTTCCGATTAGGGGGCATGACCACTGCCAAAATGCATGACCGCTGGTTCTTTTCGGAGTATTTTGCTTTTGGCTGTCAGGATTTGCGTCTCAAGTACAATTTCACGTTGATTCACAGTTTTGTGAAGAAAGAACGTCATACCAATGAGTTCCCGCGAAACGCCCTTTACTTGAGTACCAGTTATGATTTGGAGATGTTGGGGCAGAGTTTCACCTATATGGATCGTGATAATTTGCTGATGTCATACATGGTGGATACGGTTGCTTCGGCGGCGCAGTATGTCCGGCGTGGCAAGCTGCGTTATGTGCGCGATTGGCCGTGCCGCGTCCGTATGGACACCTGGCTGCAATATGAGCACTGCGAGGCCGCCGGGGCGCTGAACTACCTCAGAATCAATGCGGACGGGACAACCACCCGCTTGTCCGATTTCCACAATTGGGAATGGGGTGTGACGCTCCGCTGGGCGCCGGGGGAACGTGTTTACAACAATCAGTCGGGGAAGGACAATCTTCTTAAACTCTCTAAAAACGCCCCAGTGCTGCAGCTTACGCACACCTCCGCTCTTATGGATGGCCGCACCTGGTGCAACCGGACGGAATTGTCGGTGGAGAAGCGCTTTTGGCTCTCCGCTTTCGGACATGTTGATGCGGAAATGAAAGGCGGCATCGTGTGGAATCGAGTGCCGTTCACGAAGCTGTTCGCCCCGCCGAGCAATCGGTCGATGTTCTTGTCGCCGAACACTTTCTGCTTGTTGCAACCGATGGAGTTTGTCATGGACAAATACGTGGCCCTATACGCCACCTACCATCTGAAAGGGTGGATATTCAACCGCATACCCTTATGGAACCGATTGAAACTGCGCGAGGTCCTTTCCTTTAATGGCGTGTACGGCGGACTCGCCTCCAAAAATGTCCCGAATGCGGGCACGCCCGGCTTGTATGTGCTGCCCGACGGCTGTTCACCGATTGGGAAGGTGCCGTATATGGAGATTACCGCCGGTATTGAAAATATACTTCAGGTGCTCCGCATCGATTATGTACGCCGCCTTTCATACGCGAAGGATTTGAAAGGCTGGAAGAAAAACGGCATCCGCATTTCATTGAATATCACGTTCTGAAAGGCTGTCTGCTTAATGATTTGCCTAAGAGTGAATGCTGGAGATTAACATTTTTGTGGGATTTTTAGTATCTTTGCATTTCCAAATTTGGGATAATGTTGTCCAATAATGCTGTCCGATATACGCTGAACCACCTGCTTGCTGTGGCCTTGCCCGCAGATGAGGCTCTGCGCTACGCGGTCGGCATCACACGCGAGGAGGTGGTGGTCCTCTTTGATGCGGGAAAATCCATCGCGCTGCCACTTTTCTCCGAAAAGCAGCGGAAGGCTTTCCTGGATGGCACCGCCGAGTGCCAGTGGGTGGACACCGTGGATGAGGAGGAACTTATTCCGCTCTTTCCCGCTGGCAATGAGCATCATCCGTTGCCGTATGATATCATCACTCCGAGTTTTATGCTTCTTTCCCGTCAGGAAGAGATTTTCAGTCGGGAACGCGACCCGCACGGACGCTTCCCGTGGAGGGACAGCCTTGCTCGCCGATACCGGTTCTTGGACACGCCTTTGGTGGATGAATATGCCATGCTGCTCCGGCAGTGGATTCTGGAAAATCTGCTGCCCGACTACCCGCTGGCACCCCGTCGGCCGCGGGTGATCCCCACCCACGATGTGGATCATCTGTTCCGCTTCCATGGCGGGTGGCAGGCGTTCCGGTCCATCTTCGGTCGCGATCTGCTCATCAACCGCCGATTGTCGGATGTGCGCACGTCGTGGCGCGAATATTGGAACTGCCGCCGCGATTCCTCAAAGGATCCGTACGTTTTAGCCATTGACGAGCTGATCGAACAATCGAAGGCGCGGAAACTGAAGTCGGTGTTTTTCTTCAAGGCGTTGCATTTTCTGGAGCCGGACTGCACCTACAACGTCGGTGACGCGGTGGTGCGCGGGTGCGTGGAGCGTATCCTTCAGGCGGGAATGGAAGTGGGAATCCACGGAAGCTATGAGAGTTACGCGGATCCGGAACGCTTCGCGGTGGAGAAGTCGCGCCTGAACCAAGTTCTGCGCCAGGAGGTGACGGCGGGCCGGCAGCACTACCTGCGCTTCGCCTGTGACACGCCTGCCGGCCCGCCTTCGACGGAACACACCGTGCGTACAGGCACGCTCCAGGTATGGGAACAAAACGGGATCAAGGATGACTATACCCTCGGCTTCGCCGAGATGGCGGGCTTCCGTTGCGGCACCTGCCATCCTTATCCGTTGTACGATTTGGAAAAGGACGAGCCCACCACTGTGATGGAACATCCTCTGATTGTGATGGATGGCACCCTCTGGGATTATATGAACTTGTCTTTGGAACAAAGTGACGAACTGATTGCCCGACTGCGCCGCCGCTGCGCCGCTGTGGAGGGCGATTTCGTGATCCTCTGGCATAACCATCTGCTGGGCCGCAATTATACCGATGCTTATAAGACCATTTACCTACGACATATATGAATATCTCTGTGTTACACCTTTATAAAGATTACCGAAAAGATGCCGGATTCCCGCTCCTGTTGGAACGGTTGGGTGCCTATGTGCATAATCTGGTTGCTGAAACGGCGGATGAAATGCCGACAGGGGAGACCATTTCTTTGACCCATGCGCACAGCTGGTTTCAGGACGGGCCTGACGCACTGCGCCTGAAGCAGGAACACGGCATTCCGTACGTATTAACCCTCACATCGGAAGATCTGGACCGCCTGTCGGCATTCTCCTTGAAGTCCAAACGCTATGATGTGCTGGAAAATGCCGAGAAGGTGGTGTTCCCCAACCAGCATTTCCAATATGCGCTGGCCGACAAACTGTCCGACAAGCTGGCCGATGCGGTTTTCAGCCGCTCTTCGGTGATTTATGATGGCATCAGCCCTTTCTGGTTCCAGAATCTGCGCCGCTCGAAGCCCGTGTCTTTGATCCATATTCGTCTGCTTACGGCGGTGAATATGGGTGACAACAATGTCTTGGCAACCGTAGAAAAGGCGGTTAAATGTCTTCGGAAACAAAATCTTTCAGTGGATATTACAACCTTCGATCCGAAAGCCCTTGGCGAGAAAGAGCGCTTGGATGTGTATCGTCGCCATGACATGCTGGTACAACCTTCACCGGTCAATGGGGCCACAACCCTTTACGCGGAAGCCTTGTCGCAAGGTCTTCCTGTGCTGTATGCGCATCAAGGCTGTTTCGACGGCATCTTCCCTGACGGGACTGCGGGTTTCTCCGTGATGCCGCACAACGCTCATGATATAGCGGATAAAATATTGTTGATCAGCGAACGTTATGCCACGGTGGAACAGCATATTGCCGATCTTCATCCGTTGCATCCGTTCAATTGGGATGAGATTTACCGACAGTATCTTCGCGTGTATGATGTAAGAAAATCCTGAGTAACAGGAGCTTGGAATGATTGTTAAATGATATGGAAACTTGGAAAACCCGAACGGAATTGCTAATTGGTCAGGAAGGGGCTGACAAACTTTCCCGCATGCACGTGTTGCAGGTGGGTTTGGGCGGAGTGGGGGGCTTCTCGGCGGAGATGTTGTGCCGTGCCGGCATTGGGGAAATGACGATTGTGGACGCGGATAGTGTCTCCGAATCCAACCTCAACCGCCAGTTGCCTGCCCTGCATTCTACCCTTGGGAAAAGCAAGGCCCAGGTGATGGCCGACCGTTTGCAGGATATTAATCCTCAACTGAAACTGCATGTTGTGGAGGAGTTTATCAGGGATGAACGTACGGAAGCGCTGTTGGATGCCGCTCCGTACGACTATGTGTTGGATGCCATTGACTCTCTTTCTCCAAAAGTCTATTTGATATACCAGGCTTTGCAACGGAATCTTAAAGTGTTGTCGGTGATGGGTGCGGGTGGTAAAATGGACCCCTCTTTAATCCGGGTGGCTGACATTTCCAAGTCATCCTACTGCCATCTGGCCAAGACGGTGCGGAAACGGTTGTACCGGTTGGGGGTGAGAAGAGGTTTTCAGGTGGTCTATTCCTCCGAACATGTGCCGGAACATGCGGTGATTATTGATAAAGATGAGGAAATCAACAAATTGTCCACAGTAGGGACCATCTCTTATATGCCGGCGGCCTTTGGCTGTTTTGCCGCCGCCGCTGTCTTGCGGGAGCTGTTGGGAGAAGGCTCGGAGACGAGGATGTAAACAAAAGCCCCACACAGATGCTGCGTGGGGCTGGAGACCGTCGTGAAACGACGCGTCGTAATAGTTGTTACCAAATTTTAGTAAATGGTATGGCCAGTGAGCTTGAGGCAAACCTTGCCTTGATTGTCCTGTGCATAGACCAGACCGATATTTTCAGCAAACCAGTATTCCACTTCTGCGGAAGCCAGTTCCACGGTGAAATGATGAACCTTGTTGTAGGTGATGCCGAGAAGATCGTAGGTCTCCAGATATTCGTAAGCCTTGCAGTCGAATTTGCCGTTGGCATCGCATTTCAATACGAGCGGATCGGCATGCGGGATGGCTACTTTGATGTAGGCAGTGTTGTCTTCAGTGCAGGAGTTGGAGTACACCGTGCATTGAGTACCACCTAATTTGTAGGAGATGGCTTCGGAAGAGACTTTCTTTTCTTCGCAGTCGTTCTGATACTCTTCGTAATCGGATACGACAACGGAAAAGACACGGTCATCCGGATTGGTGGCGCGAAGATCGGTATAGTCCCACTTGGAATCGTTTCCGCCAGGGGCGAACAGGGCTTTTGCCAGAGGGTTGATAGGAGTTACATGGGGCTCTTTGCAGGCACTGAAACAGAGTGCGATGGCTACGAGGGCCAATACTAATACTTTTTTCATTGTTTGATGTTTTTGATGAATGTAATGATTAATAGAATGTCGTATGTTATGTCGATTTTGTTACAATTCAGTCGGTCAATAGGATTTCGTTGAAGTCGCGCTTGAACCATGTGAGCTGTCGTTTGGCGTAACGGCGGGTGTGCGTCTTGATGTCGGCAACGGCATCCTCCAGCGTGCAATTTCCATCCAAGTAGCGGAACAATTCCTTGTATCCAACGGTGTTGAGGGCGTTCAGGTGCCGGTAGGGCAGGAGTGCCCGCACCTCGTCTAAAAGCCCGTCCTGCATCATCTTGTCCACGCGCCGGTTGATGCGGTCGAAGAGTGCCTCCCGGGGCCTGTTGAGGTAGTTCTTGTCGATGCGGAACGGTCGTTCGCGTTTGGTCTTGTGCAGGAATTGCGAATAGGGCTTTCCTGTTTGCAGACTCACTTCCACCGCCCTGATCAGGCGCTTGTGGTCGTTGGGGTTGACGGTTGCGGCGAAGTCGGGGTCCAAGAGCTGTACTTGGGCGTGTAGGGCCTCCAGTCCGTTGTTGAGATAAAGGTTGTTGACGTATTGCCGGATGTGCGGGTCGGGGTCGGGGATTTCATCAATGCCTTCGCATACCGCTTGGATATACTGCGGACTTCCGCCCGTCATGATGACGGTGTCGTGTTTTTCAAAGAGCGTGTCAAGGAGTTTCAGTGCTGCCTGCTCGAACATGGAGACATTGTAGTAGTCGTGGATGGACAGCATTCCGATGAAGTGGTGTTCCGCGCGGGCCAGCTCCTCGTCGGAGGGGAAGGCCGTACCAATGCGCATCTCACGGTAGAACTGCCGTGAGTCGGCCGACAGGATGGGTGCTCCCAACCGCTGCGCCAGCGCGATGGTGTATTCGGTCTTGCCCACAGCGGTTGGCCCGCTGATGACCATCAGCGTTTTGTCAGAAGTCGGTGAACTCATTCAGGTTGCTGAAATCCTCGTCGTTGAAGCCGTTGTCGTCGAACAGGTCGTCGTCTTCGTCGTCTATCTCCTCTTCATAGTCCACATCCTCCGGATTCGGAACGTCGTTGGCCGTCAGCTGGACGGGCAGCTCCATCGCCTTGTAGGTGCAACGCGGCAGGTCGTCGCCGTTGTCCGTCTGGGCCACCTTCTGCAACTCCAAATAGAAAGTCTTGGGGTTCATGAAGTCGTACTCGTACAGGATGTGCTGGTGCGGGTCGGAGATGAAGTCCTTGAGGATGGCATCCTTCATGATGAACTTGGGCAGACGCGTCTTGGTGCTGTACTGGTCCTCGTCATCGTATTCGGGCTCCTCGTTCATCATGTCGTCCTCGTCCGAGGTGTCCAACAAGGTGATCTCCTTCTGCTTGTTCCACTTTGGATCGCAGATGGAAAAAGCAGCGAATTCGTTGCCTTTCAAACCGATGCATTCGTAGAGCAGATGATGCAGTGACTCGAAATTGTCGGAAGCGGAGATCTCTACATCGCGTACGAAATCCTCCACTTCATCAAAATAGACTCTGAATTTGTAGTAGTACATAATGGTTTGATTTTGGGGTTTGTATTTGGTTTTTGGGGTGTCGGTGATAAGGGGTTGGGTATTGGGTGATGACTGATGGTTAACGTCCAATACCCAAATCCTAAATTCCAACAATCTATTCCTCCTCTACCGGTTCCTCCATATTGTGATATACATTGGTCACATCCTCGTCCTCGTTGATCTTGTCTAACAAGACGTTGACCTCGGCGCGTTCTTCGTCGTTAAGGGCTTTCAGTTCCTTGGGAATGCGGTCCATCTTGAAACTCTTGATTTCGTATTTGTTGTCTTCCAGATATTTCTGGATGGGCCCGAAGGATTTGTATTCGGCCATGACGATGATCTCCTCGTCGTCGGCATCGATTTCGGCGTCGAAATCCATCATGGAGAGTTCAAACTCCTCGATGTCGATTTCCGGGGTGCGGGCCACGGTGAAGATGCACTTGTGGTCGAAGAGGAAGTCGAGCATGCCGGAGGTGCCGAGCGAGCCGCCGAACTTGTTGAAGTAGCTGCGCACGTTGGCGACGGTGCGCTGGTTGTTGTCGGTGGCCGCCTCGATGAGGATGGCGATGCCGTGAGGTCCGCGGCCTTCATAGACCATCTCCTTATAATCGGACTGGTCCTTCTCGAAAGCGCGCTTGATGGCGCGGTCGATGTTGTCTTTCGGCATGTTCTCGTTTCTCGCCGTCTGGATCAGCAGACGGAGCTTCGAGTTCTGGTCGGGATCGGGACCGCCGGCCTTGGCGGCCATGGTGATTTCCTTTCCGATGCGAGTGAACGTGCGGGCCAGGTATGCATTGCGTTTAAAGATTCGTGCTTTGCGGTATTCAAAAGCTCTTCCCATTTTTTTTGAGTTTAAAAGTTATAAAGTTACAAATTTACAAAGTGCGAAAGGAGTGAAGATTGAATGGTGATGGGGCTCATTCCCACTTGTCCTCTCTTCGTCATTTCCCACTTTTTCCATTTCACGCCGCAAAAATACGAAAAAAAGATGTAGCACACACCCATCGTCACACTAAAAAAATTGTCACAAGCCGAATTTAATTGTATTTTTGCAGCCCGAACAAAGGACGATGAATCTGTTCAAGAAAAAGAAACAAACGGAATACAAGGCGACATCCCTCACAGCGCTCACCTGGCAGCGTTTCAAGAAGGAGTGGGAGGGCATGGTGTCGCTTGGCTTCATCCTTTTGGTTACGTTGGTGGCGGTGTTGGGCTATCTCATTACGCCAGACAGTACGCCGTATTGTAACCACCAGCAGTTGGAAATCGCGTTGCGAAGTCCCGGTTTCACCGTCCGGGAATTGCAGGTGCGTCCGGAACACGACGTGCCTCGGGTGGGCTTTGTTCGCAAGATGCTTTTCGGGCAGCCGGCACAGTACCGCACCATTCCGGTCAGTGATGTCCGCCTGTCGGAGGATTCCATCTGGGTGCGCCCGTTAGAGCAGGATGAATGGATGGCCTTCTCCCGTCAGGATGTGGCCCCCCAACCGGTTATTACCAAACGTTTTCTGTTAGGTACCGACCGTTATGGACGTGATGTGCTCAGTCAGTTGATGTTAGGCACTCGTGTGAGCCTTTCCGTGGGCTTCCTGTCTATCTTCATCGCTCTTGTCATCGGCATTATCGTGGGAGCAGTGGCCGGCTATTACCGCGGACGGGTGGATGATGTGCTTATGTTTATAATAAATGTGGTATGGTCTATCCCGACACTGCTGCTTGTCATCGCTATCAGTTTCGCCCTGGGCAAGGGCTTCTGGCAGATTTTCATTGCCATTGGCCTGACCATGTGGGTGGATATCGCGCGTGTGGTGCGCGGGCAGGTCATCAGCCTCCGCGAGCAGGAGTTCGTCGAGTCGGGTAGGGCATTGGGATACTCCAATTTACGGATTATCTTCAAGCACATCCTGCCTAATATTACGGGCACGATCATTGTCATCGCAGCCTCCAATTTCTCTTCCGCTATTCTCACCGAAGCGGGCCTCAGCTTCCTTGGCCTTGGTGTGCAGCCTCCAACTCCTTCGTGGGGCATGATGATGAAGGAGAACTATGCCTATATCGTGCTCGACAAGGCATATCTTGCCTTGGTGCCCGGTGCAGCCATCATGTTGCTGGTTCTCTCCTTTATGCTGATTGGCAGTGCTTTGCGCAATGCAATGGATGTGCGGGGGTGAGGGGTTTAAATAAGTAATTAAGTAACTAAGTTATTAATTATTAAACTAATGGCTAAAATCTAATAGTCAACCCCATATCTCAAACTCCAAATCCCCAATCCCCAAACCCTGAAAAAAATTCTCCCTACCGACCGAGTGTGTTTGTTTTTTTTGTTTCTTTGCGGCGCAAAGTACTTTTAAGATTATATGAAAGAGAAAGAGGTCATTCAGACATTGGACGATATTCGCGATATGATGTCGAAGTCGTCACGTTTTCAAGCAGTTAGTGGTGTTTCTATCATTGTCGTCGGCGTTTATGCCTGCATAGCCAGCATACTCGGCTACTTGTTCATCGGTGCGCCCGACATGCTGCCCTTCCTATCCGGCAGGCAAGATGTTTTCCAACTTAACACCCCTTATCGCATACGTTTGGCTTGCTTGTTGGCGGTGGGTCTGTTTGTGTTGTCGCTGGCCACCGTGATCCTGATGGCCTACGCCAAGGCCCGTCGCCATGATCTTCGCTTTGTGGCTGACAAAAGGATGCTTCAGATGGCTTTCAATTTCCTTCTGCCGCTTGCGGTGGGCGGTCTCCTATGCATGGCTCTCATTCTGCAGGGCCACTATGGATTGACCTCCTCCATCATGCTTCTTTTCTATGGCCTGGCTTTAGTCAATTGCCAGCATTACACCTATCCTGTTTTGCGCTTCCTCGGGTATGCTGAGATTCTGCTTGGCATCATTGACTGCTTCTCCATCCATTACGCTTTGCTTTTCTGGTTTATCGGCTTTGGCTTGCTGCATATCTTGTTCGGCATATTTTATATCACTAAATACGATAAGGTGAAATGATTGCGGGTTTGGATGGTTTGAACAAGGCTTTTGAAAGCAAAGCACGTCTGGGCATCATGTCCGTGCTCGTGGCTAACGAGTTTGTGGATTTCACTACGCTTAAGGAATTACTGCAACTCACCGACGGGAATTTAGCCAGTCATACCCGAAGTCTCGAGGATCTGGGCTACATACGTTGCGAGAAATCCTTTGTGGGACGGAAACCCAACACCCGTTTCTATGCCACGGAAGCCGGTCGCACCGCTTTTGCCGACCATATCGCGGCATTGGAATCTTTTTTGAAAAACCAGAAATAGATTTGAATTTTTTTTATTTATACACTTTGTAATACAAAGTACTTTTTAATTATTAATCTTAAAAACAACAAAAATGATGAATGAAGAAAACAATGTGATGAATGGTTCGACGGTCACAACCCCCATGCCGTCGGGATTGCCGGAAATGAAGACGAAACCGGCATCCGGAAAGTCGAAACTCTGGCTGAAACTGCTGCTGATTGTCGTAATCAGTCTGGGATTGTTGATTCCCCAGCAGATGATGCTGCATTTGGTGAACGAACGGAACGATACGCTACGGGAGGCCGAGCGGGAGGTGGGCGGCAAGTGGAGCGGCTCGCAGCGCATTGCGGGCCCGGTGATTTGCATCCCGCCCCTGAAGAAAGACGGCAACAGCCTGTACATTCTGCCCGAGAACCTCTCGGTGCGGGGCGATGTGCAAGTGCAGACCCTGAAGAGAGGCATCTTCGACATCACGGTGTTCGCCGCACCGTTAGACATCCAGGGTGAGTTTGTATATCCTGATGAACTCTCTTCGTATGCATTGAACAAGTATGATCTGACGCGGGCGCACCTTCTGGTCGGTGTACGCGACTTGCACGGCCTGACGGAGAATGTGACCCTGCAATGGGGTAATAACTCGTATCCGATGAAGTCGGATAGGGAAGCCGGGTTGGGTTCTGTGCTCCGTTGTCCTGTGGATATGAAACCGATTTGGGACGGGCAGAAGGTTTCCTTCTCGCTCAAGTTGCATCTGAAAGGTTCCGAAGAACTCTATTTCGTCCCGGTGGGCAATTCGAACACGGTAACTCTGACCTCCAATTGCGCCACGCCGAGCTTCGACGGCAGTTATTTGCCGGTGAAACGCGAGGTGAGCGAGAAGGGCTTCACGGCTTCGTGGAAGGTATTGGCGTTGAACCGCGATTTCTCGCAGGTGGTCATTGATTGGGGCAACTCCGTTCGCGAGTCGGCTTTCGGGGTGAACATGAAGGTGCCCGTGGAGCAGTACCAGCAGACCACCCGCGCGGTGAAGTACGCTTTCCTGATCATCGTGCTTACCTTTTCGGTGGTGCTGTTTGTGGAAATCCGCAAGGGCAAGCATATCCACCCGGTGCAATACCTGTTGGTGGGACTGGCGCTCATACTTTTCTACACGTTGCTGTTGTCGTTTTCCGAGCATATCGCCTTCCTGTGGTCGTATGTGATTGCCTCGGTGATGACGGTGGGGCTGATTACGGCCTATATGGCGGCGGTGCTGAAGATACGCAAGACGGCGTTTGCCATTGGGGCGCTGCTGTCGGCAATATACCTATTTATATATGTCTTGCTGCAATTGGAAAGCTACGCTTTGCTGGTGGGCAGTGTGGGCCTGTTCGTCATCTTGGGCTTGGCAATGTACGCATCGCAGAAGGTGAACTGGTATCAGGAGTAGATTCCTGAATGGATTGTTGAAGGCTGGCCCTGATTCGGGGCCGGCCTTTTTTAAACTTTCCCCTTCCCGTCATATCTACACGCGCCGTTCGCAAATATTTTTGTATTTTTGCGGCCGTTTAGAATTAAACAATAAATCCATACGACAATGAAGAAAGTATTAACCATCGGATTGTGCCTGTTGTTTGTAGGTGGCACATTTACCGTAAAATCCCAAGAAGAGATGACGAAAGATCAGAAAACCAGTTACGCTATCGGTGTCAATTTCGGTACGCAGGTGAAAAATGACGAAGTCCCATTGGTAATGGACGACTTCATAAAGGGTGTTCGCGATGGCATGGCCGGCGAGAACAAGTTCACAGACCAGCAGATGCAGGAGATTTTCATGCAGTTCCAGCAGGATATGCAGGCCAAGCAGCAGGCCAAACAGGCCCAGCAGGCCAGCAAGGCAGTAGAGGAAAAGGCCAAAGGACAGAAATTCTTAGAGGAAAACAAGAAAGATCCTAACGTGAAGGTCACGGCTTCCGGCCTCCAGTACAAAGTAATCACCGATGGCAAGGGTGAGAAACCCTCCGCCACGAGCAAGGTGACGGTGAAATACACCGGCAAGCTCATCGACGGTACGGTGTTCGACTCCACGGACAAGAACAACAATGGCGAGCCCATCTCCTTCGGTCTCAACCAGGTGATTCGCGGGTGGACCGAAGGCTTGCAGCTGATGTCCCCCGGCTCTAAGTACATCTTCTACATCCCCTCCGACCTCGCTTACGGCGACCAGGGTGCCGGCAATCTTATCCCCGGCGGCGCGACGCTGATTTTCGAAATCGAATTGATTAGTTTTGAATAACACAGAAGGGTAGGTGAGCGCCTACCCTTTATTATACCCTAAACATGAATATGATGAAAAAGATATGCGCCTTGTTGTGCTTCCTGTTCTGTGTCGGCCTGCTGACGGCCCAGGTGGAGCAGGACTGCGGCGCGGTGGATTGTCCGGGCCGCTGCGGCCGCTTCATTGACCAAAACGGCGACGGCTTCTGCGACAGGGGAAGACTCTCCTCGCAAATGAACACGGTGACGGAGGAGGTGACGCCTGTTGCGGCAGAGGAACATTCTCCGACTCCCGCGCATCATGTGACGGCAACAAAGCCTGATTACCCGTCGGCGGCATCCCCGGCCACCAAGAAAGAAGAGGCGGCTGTTGTGGAAAATGAAGCGTTCGAACCGCTCGATCCCATCGTCGAGGATGACTTCTCGCCTTCGGCACCCGTGGATCTTCCCAAGGAGAAGAAACCGTACGACCTGATATGGATTTCCGTCGTTACGCTGGGCTTATATGCCCTCACGTTTGTTTTGGTGAAAACGGGCCGCATGAAGCTGGCTACCCACCGCAAAATCTGGAACTTCCTCTTGCTGATCACCTTCCTGGTCTCGTGTCTGTTTGGATTCTTCCTGGTTATTCAGATCAACTATCACATTGCCTGGAATGCACTTGCCACCATCCGCTACTATCATGTGCAGTTCGGCATCGCCATGACGATTGTGGCGGTGCTGCATGTCTTGTGGCACATACCCTATTTCAAGACCTATTTCAAGAAAAAAAAGGACGAATAGATTCAGAAAGGTCGAATAGATTCATCGGGAGGGATTTTTTCTCTCCCGTTTTTTTTGTATCTTTGCCGCCTGAAAAACCAAACCTGAACCTATGTCGAAAGATACCCCCGATGTTGACGAGGAGGTGGTCCTCCCCGACAACGAACCTGAAACCTCGGATCTTCATAAAGTCATCTACGTCCAATCCATGTACAAGGAGTGGTTCTTGGACTATGCTTCATACGTTATTCTGGACCGTGCTTTCCCGGATGTGTACGACGGGCTTAAGCCGGTGCAGCGCCGCATTCTTCATTCGATGGACGAGTTGGAGGATGGCCGTTACAACAAGGTGGCCAACGTGGTGGGCAACACCATGAAGTACCACCCGCATGGCGACGCCTCCATCTACGCCGCCTTGGTCCAGTTAGGCCAGAAAGGACTGGTGATTGACACCCAGGGAAACTGGGGTAACATTTTGACCGGCGACCCGGCTGCTGCTGCCCGTTACATTGAGGCACGCCTCTCCAAGTTCGCCTTGGAGGTTGTCTTCAACCACAAGACCACCGAGTGGCAGGTCTCCTACGACGGGCGCAACAAAGAGCCCATCGCGCTGCCCATCAAGTTCCCGCTGCTGCTCGCGCAAGGCGTGGAGGGTGTGGGCGTGGGCATGTCCACCAAGATTCTGCCGCACAACTTCAACGAGCTTATCGACGCCTCCATCCACATCCTGCGGGGCGAGGAATTCGAGCTCTATCCCGATTTTCCCACGGGCGGCACGGCGGATGTGAGCCGCTACAACGACGGCGCACAGGGCGGCAAGGTGCGCAACCGCGCGAAAATCAACATCGTGGATAATAAGACGTTGGTCATCACGGAAATACCCTACGGCACCACGACGGGCAAGCTGATCTCCGAATCCAAGAGCTCCATTACTGCCGCTGTGGAAATGGGTAAGCTGAAAATCAAGAAGATAGACGATAATACCGCCGAGCATGTGGAGATATACCTGCATCTGCAGGCGGGTGTCTCCCCCGATCAGACCATCGACGCCCTCTACGCCTTCACCGACTGCGAGATCACCTATTCCACCAACGCCTGCGTGATCTGGAACGGCAAGCCTGTCTTTACCAATGTGAAGGAGATTCTCCGCATCAATACCGAGAACACGGTGAATCTGCTCCGCCGCGAGCTGGAAATCGAGTTGGACGAGCTGAAGCAGAAATGGCACAAAATCTCTTTGGAGAAAATCTTCTTTGAGAAAAAGATTTACAAGGAATTGGAAAAAGAGAATGTGGAATCGTGGGAGGTACAGGTGGACAACATCGAGCGTGCCTTCGATCCCTACCGTTCGCTCTTCCGCCAGGAGATCACCCGCGAGGATGTGCTCGCCCTCTGCGAGAAACCGGTACGCAAGATCTCCATCTTCGACATCAAGAAGGCCGAACAGGATATCGCCGACCTGGAACTGGCGATGGATGAGGTGCAGAACCATCTCGACCATCTGATCGACTATGCCGTCAACTATTTCCGCCAACTGAAGAAAAAATACGGGGCCGGTCGCGAACGCCTTACCGAACTCAAGAGTTTCGACAATATCGTGGCTTCCACGGTGGCGGTGGCCAACCAGAAACTCTATGTGGACAAGAAGGAGGGCTTTGTGGGTACCGCTCTGAAAAAGGACGAGGGCGTGGAGTATGCCTGCGACTGCTCTGACCTGGACGAGATCATCGTTTTCCATGAGAATGGGAAATTCTCCATCAGCAAGGTGGCCGGCAAGCATTTCTTCGGCAAGAACATCATCCACGTGGAGGTTTTCAAGCGGGGCGATGACCGGCGCATTTACAATATGGTCTATCAGAACGGCACCAACGGTCCGGCCATGGTGAAGCGTTTTGCCATCGGCGGCATCTCGCGCGACAAGGAGTACGACCTCACCAAGGGCAAGCCCGGCTCCAAGGTGCTCTATTTCACCTCCAATCCCAACGGCGAGGCGGAAGTGATACGCGTGAAACTGAAACCCAAACCCAAACTCAAGAAGAAGGAATTTGATTACGATTTCAGCCAGCTGTTAGTGAAGAGCCGTTCCGCATTGGGCAACCTGCTGACGCATTATCCCATCGCGCACATCTCGATGAGCCAGGAGGGCGTCTCCACGCTGAGCGCCATCAACGTCTATTACGAAGAGGCGGTGATGCGTCTCAATAACGATGGCCGTGGAACCTTGTTGGGTGCCTTTAAAGAGGATGATAAGATTTTAACGGTTTATAAATCAGGAAACTATCGTGTAATTGGCTTTGATCTGTCCAACCATTTTGATGATGACTTGGGGATGATCCGGAAGTGGAATCCGAACTTGCGTATCACGTTGGTCTATTATCAGAAAAAGGAGGACAAATATTTCATGAAGCGACTCGCGCCCGACGACATGCGCAAACGTGTGGACTTTGCACCGGACGACGGCGACACGACCATCATCGGCATTTCGGTGGATTACCTGCCGCAAATCAAAGTGGTTTACAGGGAGAAAAAAGCGGAGGAGGACAGTGAGGAAATCATTTCTTGTGCTGAATTTGTTGAGGTCATGAGCTCCAAAGCTCGTGGCAAGCGCATCAACTACCCGAATATCAAGAAGGTGGTCTTCATTGAACCGCTGCCCTATGAGGAACCGGAAGAGGAACCGCAGGAGGAAGAAGAACCGGAAGAGGAGAAGAGTGTTGAGAATGTGGATGATGCAGTAGCCAAAGCCATTTTCAAGGATATTACGGTGGAAAAAACAGACAAAACGCCTTCGCCGGAGGATGAAGGCGACCAACTGAGCCTTTTCTGATGGCTGCTTACAGGACATATACGGCTGTGTGTTCCCGGCACGTGTTGCTGGCGACAGTCGTTGTGCTTCTTCTGCTGTCGGCTTGTCGTCATGTGGATCCCCCAACGCCGTACAATATTCCGATACCACCTGGTTTTCCGACTCATTTGAACATCCCCGCCGACAATCCGATGACGGAGGAGGGCGTGGCGTTAGGCCGGATGCTTTTCGAAGACCCGCATCTGTGTGGTTACCAAGGCACAAATCCTGACTCCTTGATGTCGTGTGCCACTTGCCATGTAAGAGCGCATAATTATGATATAGGTACTGACAATCCCCGCTTTCCGGACGGAGTGGCGTGCGGTCGCACGACCGGCATCGCCACCCGCCACAATGTGATGCCGCTCATGAACTTGGTTTTCAATCAGGAAGGCTATTTCTGGAACGGAAGCGTGAACGCGCAGAATCCCAATCCGCAGATGCGTACCATTGAAGATGTTGTGCGTATGGCGATCGTGGCTCCCGATGAGATGTGCGGCACTGAGGCGGCAGCAGTGGCGGCCATCCGGGCTGACAGCCGCTATCCCGAAATGTTCATGAAGGCTTTTGGCTCGGAAGGAATCACTATGGAACGCATCCAAAAGGCCATCGCGCAGTATGTGCGTTCGTTAGTGTCGGCCAACGCCAAGTTCGACCGTTATCTGCAAGGCAAAGAGCAGCTCACCCCGCAGGAACTGCACGGCTATGTGCTGTTTACCACGGAAGAGGGGGCCGACTGTTTCCATTGTCATGGCAGTGACGGCTCGCCGCTTTTTACTACTAATTTGTTTTATAACAATGGGTTGGATGCAGCCTTTACGGATGATTACGACCGTTTTGGCTATACGGGCGATCTTATGGACAGGGGGGCGTATCGAGCTCCCTCGTTGCGCAATGTGGCTGTGTCGGCGCCGTACATGCACGACGGGCGCTTCAAGACCTTGGACGAAGTGCTGACCTTTTACAATGAGGGCCTCCAGTATTCGCCCTGCGTAAGCCCGTTGATGCACAAGGTGCAGGAGGGTGGGCGGCACCTTTCGCCATCGGAACTGGCGGATCTGAAAGCCTTTCTGGAAACGCTGACGGATGAGGAGTTTTTGGAGAAATGAAGATAATATGTTTAAACTAAGATTGATAAAGATTTTCCTGCCGCTTCTCTGCCTCACCTTTGGGCAGTTGGGCGCACAGATTCAGGAGCCTCTGCTGCCCACCACGGAGAAACTGTACGATGTTTTCCGCACACCGGAGAACCGTTACCGTCCCATGGTGCGCTGGTGGTGGAACGGCAATCGAGTGGATTCCGCCGAGCTGGTGCGCGAGCTGCGCCTGCTGAAGGAGGCTGGCATCGGCGGGGTGGAGATCAACCCCGTGGAGTTCCCACGCCGCACCGACAGTCTGAATATCCCCGCGCTGGACTGGCTCAGCGACCCTTGGATGGACATGCTGCGCGTGACCTTCAACGAGGCGGAACGTTTAGGGATGACCTGCGACCTGATTGTGGGCAGCGGCTGGCCCTTCGGCGGCGAGTTCGTGCCCGAAAACGACCGAAGCACCATCCTTATGAACTACACCAAGGCGGTGACAGGTCCCTGCACGGTGGAAATGCGCGAGGCCGACATCTTTGCTGAAGCCGACCCGCACGTCAATTCCTCTTATAAGGGACATACGTTCCATTTGTACAACATGTTGCTGATACCCACGCCCTGCAACAACCTCTTGGACGTGCGCTCGCTCGCATCCACCCGTGACGCGGATGGTGTCTATCGTTTCAATGTGCCAGCGGGCAGTTACACGATTTCGGCTCTGGTGGTCATCCGAGGCTTCATGGCCGTGATGAACGGTGCCCCCGGCGCATCGGGCCCCGTGGTCGATCACTACAACCGGCAGGCCGTGCGCAACTACTTCGAACACATGTCTTCCGCTATCGAAAAGCATCTTGGCAAATCATTGTCCGCACATTTAAGGGCTTTGTTTATTGATAGTTTTGAATTGGAAGGCGCCAACTGGAACGACCGTTTTGCCGAAGACTTCCAAAGTCGTTATCATTATGATGTGACGCCCTATCTTCCGTTTTTTCTGCGCAAAACCAAAGGCATGGGCGATCCGGTGAACTATCTGCCGCCGGTAGAAGTGGGTGAAGCCCAGCAAGATACGGTGGAGCGCGTGCGGTATGATTTCGAGCAGTTGAAGGCGGAGAAACTTTTGGTGATGTTGCGGGATTTCAACGCTTGGTGTCACGCGCACGGCGTCCGCTCACGCGCCCAGGCCTACGGGCGCAACCTTTTCCCGCTGGAAAGCAGCCTCATGGTGGACATCCCCGAGTGCGAATCCTGGACCATGACCTGGACCCGCCACAAGTTAGGCGAGGAGATGTCGGAGAAGGATTACCGGAAGGGTAGGGCTTATACGATGGTCAATAAATATGTGTCGTCGGCGGCGCACCTGGCCGGGAAGCCCCTCGTGAGCTGCGAGGAGATGACTAACACCTACACGGTCTTTAACATGACCCTGCAGCAGTTGAAGATCGGCGGCGACCAAACTGCCATCTCCGGCGTGAACCATACGGTCTTCCACGGCTTCAACTACTCGCCGCCGCAAGCGCCGTTTCCGGGGTGGATCCAGTACGGGGCCTTCTACAACGAACGCAACAACTGGTGGCCCTATTTCCGCAAATACACCGACTACAAAGCTCGCTTGTCGGCTGTGCTCCAGAATGTTACCTATCAGGCTGACATTGCCATCCTGAACCCCATCGGCGACATGTGGAGCACCCTCGGCATGCAAAACGAACCGTTTCCGTCACGGACCATAGTGCCTTACAAGACGTTCATTTGGGAGGCTGTCAGCAAGTGCGGCGGTGACGCCGATTATGTTACGGAAAGCATTTTGAAGAACGCTGAAATCCGTGACGGACAACTATGCTACGGCCCTTGCAAGTACAAGTTGTTGATTTTGACCAATGTGGAGAGAATCACTCCCGAGGCGGCGCATAAAATCCTCGATTTCGCGCAGCAGGGCGGTCGTGTGCTCTGCATCGAAACCGTGCCCGACAGGTCATTGGGCATGTATGTGGCCCCGCCTATCGACAACCATCAGGCGGACAGCATCGTACACGCTTGCATGGCCCGTCTGCAGGCGATGGACAGCACCCGCTTTGTCTTCGCCCATAAGCCGGACAGCAATTTTCTGAACTGGTATCAAGGGCTGATGCAACATTATAATTTGCCTCATGTCTTGGAAATTGACCATCCCAATCCCTATCTGATGCAAAACCATTATCGCACAGCGGATGGTAGCGATGTCTTCTTCTTCGCCAATGCTAATTGTTATAATGACGTGGAAGTGAATGTGTTGGTGGATTCGTCTGTCTTGTTCTCCAATGGAAAGAATAGACGTTCATTATACCGTTGGGATCCGGAGACCGGCTCTGAAACCCCGTTTTGTTTTTCGGAGTCGGAAGACAGACTGTTCTTGTCATTGAAGCCCGCTCAATCGCTCATGTTGGTTTTCCGGAAAAAAGGAAATCTGCAGGAAGGATGTGTAAGCCATGCCATTCCGCAGGGGTCGTTGCCTGAGAAATACAGTGTGTGCAAGGTGATTCCGCTGTCCGCTGATTGGAATGTGCAATTCCGTCATAGTCTCTTGGATACGGTTTGGACCATCCGGATGGATTCCTTGAAGGACCTCAATAAGATTGACTCGCTGCGCACTTTCACCGGCAGGGTGGTGTATAAAAAAGATTTTTATATAAAAAAATTATCGGGAAAAAGGCTGTACGGATTGGTTTTGGGCTTGGTGGAAGGCGTGGCGGAACTCTATGTGAATGGAACTTGTCTTGACACCCTTTGGTATTGCACTCCTCAAAAATATGAGATTGGAAAATATCTGCATAAGGGAAAAAATGAACTTGAAGTTCGGGTTACGACCACCATGGGCAACTATCTGAAAACGTGGACGGAACGTCCGGATGTGCAGCATTGGGTGAACCGGAAGGGTAGGGAGCAGTGGTGGCAGCCGATGGGTTGGGTGGGCCCGTGCCGGTTGTATGAGGTTATGAAAATCGACAAGATCCGGGTAAGAATCCCGTAAAAAAGGAGCTATGAAAAAATGTTAAATATGAGCGGAATGCGGGATGTTAAACAAATTAATTGTATTTTTGCCGCCAGTTTTGAAAATTAATCAATAAAATCAGATAAAATGAAAAAACAGATTTCTTTGTGGATGACTCTCATCCTGTTGTTTGGAACCGTTGTCACGTTTGCACAAAAGCCGTTTGCCGGCACCATCACGTTTGAAACCACAGCCGAAGGGACGGATGATCCTAATATTGCCGCACAGCTGTCCGAGCTCTCCCAGGAGGTTATTGTGATGGGTAACAATACCCGCACGAATATGAGCCAGCCCGGCATTGATGTCATTTCAATCTCCAATGGTGACTATAATCTGAAAACCACGGTGATCGACATCCCCGGATATGGCAAGTATTATATCGAGCAGGATGCTGAAAAACTGAAAAAGGCTTTTGAAACGGTGAAATTCGATTACAAATACACCGACGAAACCAAAACCATTGCCGGATACAATTGCAAGAAGGTGAATGTTACGGCCACAGATCTGGAATCGGATGAAGAGAGCACGGTAGTGCTTTGGGTGACAGAGGATCTGATGACGGGTGCTAACATTAATTTCGGCGAATATCCTGGCTTGAAAGGCTATGTGATGCGTACGGAAGTAAAAAGAGAGGTGGAAGGTAGCGAGATCACGATCATTGTGCAAGCCACTTCGGTGAAACCCGACAAGAAAGTGAAACCCACGACATTCCTTCGTCCGTCGGATGCTAAGTCTTTTGATGATGCTCCCGAAGATTTGAAGAAGATGCTCGGTATGGGCGGGGACGACGAGGAGTAAAACGCAAAAGGTATATCCTATGGAAAACACCTGGCGTGCCTTATCCGCTCAGGAAATTGAGCAGTTGGAAAAACAACTCAACAGTGCCGACGACTGGAACTTGGTTTCAGTCGTTGACGCTTTTAAGGCAGATGGTATTCACCGTACGCATTTCGGCGGGAATGTCTTTATTGGAGCCGATGTGCGGATTGCAAACGTCGGTCATTTGGCTGGTTACCGCCTTGAGGAGGGGTGCTGCCTGCAGAATGTGGGCGAGCTTTCCTTCACGGGCTATCGCTTTGATTTTCCCGTGGAGATCTGCAACGAGGACGGCTCGCACACGATCACCGCTTGTCCGGATATGACGACGACGGATGCTTGTCTGGCCGCTATCGTTGCGGCGGACCATCCCTTGCGCTCCATTCGAGCCTCCGCGGCGGCGTATGCGGCTATGACCGTGGGCGTTATTGGCCGCGGAACGCTAATCCGCAACGTGCAGGCGGTGCGCGATTGCTATGTGGGCGAGAACGCGCTCCTGTCGGAATGCACGCTGGTGGAGAATCTCTTTGTGCACTCGTCCGCCGACGAACCCACGCGCTTGGGTGCCGGCGTGATTGCCCACAATGCGGTCTTGGGATTGCAAAACGAGATTGATACACACGCTGTTGTGCGCAATGTGGTCACCGGAAGCCATGTGTCGCTGACCGACGGCTTGCGGATCTCGCACACGGTGGTGGGCGACAATTCGCACCTGGCCTGCTGCGAGGTGCTCCATGCGCTGATATTCCCCTTCCATGAGCAACACCACAACAACTCGTTCCTTATTGCTGCGAGATTGCAGGGGCAGACCAATGTGGCCGCTGGTGCCACCCTGGGATCCAACCACAACGGACGTATGAACGACTGCGACCTGGTGGCAGGGCGCGGCTTCTGGCCCGGATTGTGCGTCTCGGTGAAATTCCCGAGCCGCTTCGCCTCCTATACGCTGATGGCCAAGGGCGATTATCCATACGAGATCAACCTCAAGCTGCCCTTCTGTCTGCTGAATAACAATGTGCATGACAATGTGTTGGAAATCATGCCTGCCTTTTGGTGGATGTATAATGCCTTCGCCTTGCGGCGCAATGCGCAGAAATTCGTCCAGCGCGACCATCGCAAAGTGGTCAGCCAGTATATACAAACATCGCCTCTTGCGCCGGATACGGTGCAGGAGATCATGGATGCGCTGAACCTGATGCGTCTGGAAGACGAAGCCCTGACGCAGGGGGTGGAGCGTTCCAAACGTGCGGTGCGTATCCTCAAGAAGTCGGAATCCGAAGCCGCCTATCGGGAAATGCTGCTGTATTATGTGGTGAATACCCTGAAAGTGGCATACGACAGCGATCCTCTCCAGCTGTTGCAGATGGTGAAACAGGCGGAACGGAAAGCATGGGCCAATGTGGGAGGTCAGCTGATGCTTCAAACGGAGGTTGACAAGCTGTTGCAGCAGCCCTCTCCCGACTGGAAGGCCTTGCATGAGCATTATCGGGAACTGTGGGAACGCTATGAACAGGACAACCGCCAGAATGCCTGTTTCGTGCTCAAGTATCTGTGCGATGCCAAGCCGAACCTTGAGAAATTGCAGATGCTCTTTAAGGAGGGCACGGAGGTGGCAGCCCGGTTTGAGGCCCGTGCCGATGCCGAGCGTGCGCGGGATCTGGCTGCGATAGGTGTGTTGTGATGATTGGTTTAGAGTTGAGAGATTAGGGTTTAGAGTTTTGTAGGAGTTAAGAAACTAAGAAGTTAAGAAACTAAGAAGTTAAGAACTAAAGAACTAAAGAACTAAAGAACTAAAGCTAATAGCTAACGGCCAACGGCTAACGGCCAATTGCCAATCCAACCCAATCCATCAGCGTTCCTCAAAACCGTTTCAGTGTTGCGCGATTGAAAGGGTCGAGGGTGAAAAGGTCGCCATCGGCGGTGCTGATGACGAGCAGGCCGTTATCCTTGGCGTATTGCATGGCGTCCCTGTCGTATTTGAGGGCCGCCATGGCCACGAACAACTCCTTGTCGTTGTATTCCGGGAAGAACGTTTTGAATCTGGGCATTTTTTCCAAAAAACGGTCAACGTCCCTCTTTCGGCAGTCGGTCTTCACCTCCACGGCAATGGCTTGCGTGGTGTCAATCAGAAGCAAGTCCACTTCAATGCCGGCTTGATTGTGGTGGTCGCTCTTCTTCAGGTTCGCTATGCAACGGTCGATGGCGAAGCCGGCTTCTTTGAACATTCGGATGGCGGACGGTGCCAGGATTCCCTCGGTGATATGCCCGGTGGTGGAGGTGAACTGGTCGGCCAACTGCCGGTATTTCTTGTCGGTCTCCTGCATCCGTCGGTCAGTCTCCTTCATTTGTCGGCTTGTTTCCTGTATCTGTCGGTCAGTCTCTTGCATCCGTCGGTCAGTCTCTTGCATCCGTCGGTCGGTTTCCTGCATCTGTAGTCGTGTCTCTTCCAAAGACTTCTTGCAGGAATCCCGAAATATTTCCAAATTGTGGCGTGTCTCTTTAATCTGCTCAGATACGGCGGACACGAACTCCTTAAGTTCGGCCCAGCTCATGTCCTGGGGGTGGATGGTAGATGTTTGCATAATTGGTTTGTTTATGATGATTAATGATTAGTTTTGAGTTGAGAGATTAGGGTTTAGAGTTTTGTAGGAGTTAAGAAACTAAGAAGTTAAGAACTAAAGCTAATAGCTAACGGCTAACGGCTAACGGCCAATTGCCAATCCAACCCAATCCATTTGCGTTCCTCAAAACCGTTTCAGTGTTGCGCGATTGAAAGGGTCGAGGGTGAAAAGGTCGCCATCGGCGGTGCTGATGACGAGCAGGCCGTTATCCTTGGCGTATTGCATGGCGTCCCTGTCGTATTT
>JAEEQE010000045.1 GCA_016285145.1 Bacteroidales bacterium
CGTGCGTGTCCCAGCCGCCCTTACGTCCGACGTACTTGCCGGTGAGGGTCTGGTAGCGGCAGACGATGTCCTTGATGGTGCGGGCCATCACGTGGTGGATGCCGGGCATACCGTTTGCGGACGGCGGGCCCTCAAAGAAAACGAAACTTTTGTGTCCCTCGCGGGTCGATAGACTCTTGGCGAAGATATCGTTGTCTTCCCAATATTTTCTCATTTCCTCCCCAATGGCAGGGAGATTAAGACCTTTGTATTCAGTATATTTCATCGAAGTATAGATTTTTCCAAAAAACTTGCAAAGATACAATTTTTTAGGTATGGAGCCATTTTCGTCTCGAAGATGTTCAAAACGCCACTATGCCGATTTGTCACCCTCTGTCGGCCTAAATCAGTATCTCCTCCGCCCCCATTTCCATCCTGTTGAATGCAAAGAGTCTCTTCCCCAGGTCTTTGAGCGATGCACCTATGTGATACACCGTGTCGTCGATAATAAGGAAGCGGTCGTGGTAATGGTCACATTCTATGGTAGTTACGGTCGGATACTGACGGTTGTGACGCTCAAGGTCCAAAGATAGCGTTTCTGTAATACGTCGCGTGACAATCTCCGCCGTTATGCCATCACCTCGTTTCGCCAACATCAGGAGCACCGAATCGTCGATATAGTTGTCAATGAGGATGATGCGTCTTTTTGCGGAACGAATCAGGTCGGAGACGAAGGCGTATGCGTCGAAGTTTTGGCCGTCGAAGAAAATGCCCTCTTTTGGCGGCAGGGCGCTTTGCACGAAGAAATCAACCTTGTTCTCAAGGTTGTGGATTCGTTCTGTATGTTCTTGTAGTTGCGTATTTATGCGTTGTTCCACATACTGGATACGTTGATTGATGGCATATCCACGAAGGAGATATTTTTTCAGTACGGAAGTCGCCCAACGTCGGAACTCAATGCCTCGCTTGGATTTCACGCGATACCCGACCGACAGTATCATATCAAGATTATAATACTCTGTCTGGTAATTCTTTCCATCATCGGCAGTTGTCGCAAATTTTGCGACAACTGGAAAACCGGCCAATTCTTCCTTTAAAGCATTGTTCACGTGTTTGCCGATAGTCTTTTTGTCTCTGTTGAACAAGATTGACATTTGTTTGCGATTCAACCACACCGTCTCTTCTTCCATCCGCACCTCCAACCTAATGCTGCTGTCCGGTTGGTAGAGGATGATTTCGCCAGTGTTCGTGGTGAATGGACCGTTTTCTGCCATTAGTTCATTTTGCTTCATAATAGATCCCTTTTATTTTGAGTTTTATGAATTTTTATCGGCAAACATACAAAATCATTTCGAGAAAAACAAGAACAAAATCAAATTAACTCGCTAAGTATCAAAACGATAAAAGTGACATTTTCCGATTGAAAAGTTGCTGTTTCCGGAAAAAAAATAGCAAAGTGCAAGAAATGCACAAAACAGTATCTGGCGATGCCTCGGATTGAACGCCTGAAATTTTGGAAGATTTTGCCCGTAAGACTGCTATTTCTGTTTGCTCTTACCTCACTCCGAGCAGATCTCCATCGGGAGCGAAAAACTCCTTATAGTTGAAAAAAATGTATTTTTGCGGAACAAGAAAAGAAGACGATGGAAAGGTTTGTCAATCTCATCCATGTGAACTGCGTTGTTTTTTGGCAGATGAGGTGGTTGCCCTCTAAACGCAAATTAAAAAAGGGTGACTATCTACGACATGCAGAAGCCGCTTTTAACGGCGCATTTTTGCACGAGGGGTTTATGGGACTTCTGTGGTTCTTACCAATGGCTGCCCTTGTTGTCAAACTTATAGGAGACAATTTCTGGGCCATATTAACCACACTTGCCCTGTCTATGGCTTTGTCATACCTCTTCCACTGGTATTTCCTGACGCATAAGAACAAATGGCGCAAATATTGGAATGAATATGAGCATCAGACAAAACGGCAACGTTTTGTCTGGGCGATAATTACCATTGTGACATATATCTTTTTTTTCGGTTTCTGTACGATCGGGGCTTTTTTGATATTTAAAGCATAACTTGACAGGGAAAGCTCTTAATCTAATGCAAGATGTATTTCAGACTTTCGTAACCTTGCCATATAAAAGATTTTACTCAATCCACGTGAAATGTGAATCCACCACAACCCATTCCCCGTTCTGCTTCTCCAAAACTGTCTCGCCCTCGGCACCTACCTCGCGCACGTGCAGACCAAGGCGGGGATTAGCGATGTGAAGTTCGTGGTGGTTAGCAGTTAGTAGTTAGTGGTTAGCAGTTTGTGGCACTGGCGGGGCGGAGGCTCCCGTTTGTTGCTAACCCTACTCTTTCCGCTTTTGTTTAGCCAACTTTTTCACTATGTCAACCTCTTTGACGAGTTGTTCCGTAGTAGGAAGATATAATTTGTATTCATTGGCGAGAATGGTTTTGTTGTCTTCAGGCAACGTCATTCTCACCAGCGTGTCATTCTTTTGGGTGCAGAGCAAAATGCCTATGGTGGGATTCTCATCAGGTAGTTTCTCAATGCGGTCGTAGTAATTGACATACATCTGCAATTGTCCCAGGTCCTGATGGGTCAGTTTACCCGTTTTCGTCTCAATTATGACAAAACACCTCAATAGACGATTGTAAAATACAAGGTCGACGAAGAATTCATCATCTTCAAGCATTATCCGTTTCTGGCGATCTACAAAAGTAAAACCTATGCCCAGTTCGAGCATAAATTCTGTGAGATGAAACCGGATGGCGTCTTCCAAGTCTTTCTCGTAGTAGCTCGATTTTGGCTGCAGTCCCAAGAATTCCAGCATCATTGGTTCCTTTATCACCTCTGCGGGATCTTCTGGGATTCTCTGTTTGCGGGCAACAGCCAGGACACTCTCCTTATCATTGCTCATAAGCAGACGCTCATAAAGCTTGGAATTGATTTGACGCTCCGTCTCGCGTGCTGTCCACGCATTGTTGCCCGACTCTAACTCATAATACTCCCGCTTGTCAGGATCCTCAATCTGAATCAACCTACGATATTGACTCCAATTCAATTGCGAACGCACTGTGTTCGCAATTGGATAAGTCCTGTAAAACTGACGGCTTTGTTCTAATTGGCGCACACTGAACCCACTCCCATATTCAGGTGTCAAACGCTTCGAAAGATTCCTGATGATGTATTTGCCATAGTCTGCACGTTCTTTCCCTTGTTGTTCTTCTTCAAAGATACGCCTCCCCAAATTCCAATACATCTGCACACGGCAGAAATCAACGCTACGCACGGCATTACTGCGAGCATTTTCGATTATCTGACAAGCGTCTTGATAAAGCGTGTCGATAGATTCAATTTTCACAAGTTCAGCCTCGTTCTTTTTCATCATATTTTTTAGTTGTTGCCTGCAAAGTTACAAAATAAAAGCAAACAAATCAAGAGCCAATGATATTTAACTTGCTAAATATCAAAATGATAAAAGTGACATTTTCCGATTGAAAAGTTGCTGTTTCCGGAAAGAAAATAGCAAAGTGCAAGAAATGCACAATACAGTACTTGACGGTGCTTCGGATTGACCGCCTGGAATTTTGGAAGATTTTGTTCGTGAGAATGCAATTTCCATTTGCCCCAATTCCACCCTTGAGCGGATCACCATTGAGGGCGGGGAGGTTTTTCACGCAAATATTGGAACGATTTACTCAATCCACGTGAAGCGTGAATCCACCACAACCCATTCCCCGTTCTGTTTCTCCAAAATCACCTCGCCGCCTTCATACACGAAACGGAACATTACCACTGCTCGGTTCATTTCCGGATTGAAGATGATCTGGTTCGCTTCGGGGTAGGTCTCATATTGCCAATAACCGCCCCAATGTCTGTAGTAGATGAGAGCCGGTTGGTTCGTTATATAATGCTATTCAAACAATAAGTGTCTTGAAGAAATAATTGGGAAATAGTTTTATTTCACGGTGATCGTTTTAATAATGTTGTCAAGTTCCTGCATGTATTGAGAAGATTCTGTGATTAGAATGCAGGTGATGATACTCTCTTTTTGTATAAACACCACGATTCTCCCTTGAACATCAATGTTTTCTATTATAGCGGTATAATCAGCGTAAACATTGGGGAAAGATATGGGAAACTCTTTGACATCGCCGGTTTTCAGGGAATCAAGAGAACTACCCACCTCAGAAACAATGTTCGGTATGATTTCTTTGAAAAAGATTTTTCGATCGAGGCTTGAAGAGAAATCTTTTGCCAAATTTTTCAGGAAACTGACAGTGACCATGGAAATTTTATCTCCGGTGGTTGTGCAGATAAAGTTGTAAGCTTTGTTTTGACGGTCGTACTCTTTTTCTATAATGGTATAATTGTCTGGATAGTTAATGGAAAGTCCTTTCCATGAAAAAGATTTTATGGATGGCCCTACTTGACTCCATACGGTGGTGGCGAACAGAAGAATGGCAGAAAAGAAAAAAATGCGTTTCATAATCATTATCGTTTTATCAAGAAGACTTTTGTTATTCAAAAACTTATTACATCACAATATCGAGCCCGAGAAATCCGTGAAACAAGATTGGAAAACATGAAGGTGCAAAAGTACAAAATACTTTGCGAATCTATCATTACTGTTTTGCGTACGACAGCAAAATGGTCTTGACCAAAATGAGGGTGTTCGGTTTGCCAATTAAATTGTATCTTTGCGCCGTTTTTGTAAAATAAGGAAAATCTACCCACTGATGGCACGAAAATTCAATAGTGAAGAGTTTAATGAGGAATCCTCTTATAGTCGCGGATCACGGTCGGACAACCGTCGTCCGGCTCGCCGTTCCAACGATGAACGACCTCCTAAGTACCGTTCCAAGAGGCGTTTTGATGATAATGAAGAGAGAGAATCCCGTCCGCGGCGGAATGCTCCGCGTGGCGGCGCACCGGCCCGTGGGGAACGCCGGTTCGAAAAATCCGATCGTCCGGGCTTCGGACGTGGCGACCGTCGCCGGCCAGACAAAATGGACGACAAGCGTCCGCGCCGCCGGAACGTGACGGCCGAGTCGGAAATCCTGACCGAGATCGTCAACAAACGCAAGATGGAAGGCCGTCAGGCTCCGAGAAAGCAGAAAATTCTGACATTAGAGTATGAAGAGCAGCATGGTCCCATCCGTTTGAACAAATATATCGCCAATGCGGGCATCTGCTCCCGCCGCGATGCCGATGTTCTGATTGCCTCCGGGGCCATCACGGTCAACGGCGAAGTGATTACCGAGATGGGCCATAAGGTGCTGCCCACCGATGAGGTGCGCTATGGCGACAAGGTGCTCCAGCGCGAGCGTCCTGTCTATGTGCTGCTCAACAAGCCCAAGGACTACATCACCACCACCGATGACGAGCGCGACCGCGCCAACGTGATGGAACTGGTGCGTGATGCGTGCGAAGAGAGAATCTATCCGGTGGGGCGGTTGGACCGTGATACCACGGGCTTGCTGTTGTTCACAAACGATGGCGACTTGACCAAGAAACTGACGCATCCCAGTTCACAGATCGAGAAGACATACCTCGTGGAGTTGGACAAGCCTTTCGCTTCCATCGACATGGCGGCCTTGCGCAACGGCATTGAGCTGGCCGACGGGGTTATCACTCCCGACGATGTACAGTATGTGGAGGGTGCCGACTCGAAAAAAGAGGTGGGAATCACCATCCACTCGGGCAAGAACCGCATTATCCGCCGTATGTTCGAATTTCTGGGCTATGAGGTGGTGAAATTGGACCGCGTGGTCTTCGCCGGCCTCACCAAGAAGGACCTGCGCCGTGGCATGTGGCGTTTCCTGACCAAGAACGAAATCTCATTTCTGAAAATGATCTCCAAAAAGAAACAGGAGGAGTAAAACAATTAACATTGCTTTCTGTTTATGATTGAGATCATGTCACCTGCCGGTTCGTATGATTCCTTGATGGCCGCCATCCAGGCAGGGGCTGGTTCCGTCTATTTCGGAGTGGGGGTGCTTAATATGCGGGCGCGCTCAGCGGCCAATTTCACCCTCGACGACTTGCGGCAAATCACCGACATCTGCCACCAACATCATGTCAACACGTACCTGACGGTCAACACTATCGTGTATAACGACGAGATCGAGCAAGCGCACCGTTTGTTGGATGTGGCCAAAGAGTGCCAGGTCACGGCTATCATTGCCTCCGACATGGCTGTGATCCAGTATGCCCGCCAGATCGGGTTGGAGATACATCTTTCCACACAATGCAATGTCACCAATTTGGAAGCTGTGCGTTACTATGCGCAGTTTGCCGATGTGGTGGTGCTGGGCCGTGAATGCACGTTGGTTCAGATTGCAGATATCTGCAAGGCGGTGAAAGAGCAGAATATCACCGGACCCGGCGGAGAACTGGTGAAAATAGAGATTTTTGTGCATGGGGCGTTGTGCATGGCCGTGTCAGGACGCTGTTATTTGAGTCTCGACAATTATAATTTCTCCTCCAACCGGGGCGCATGTAACCAGCCCTGCCGTCGCGCCTATCGGATTATTGATGAGGAAAACGAAATAGAACTGAAGGTGGAAAATCCCTATATTTTGTCGCCGAAAGACTTGTGCACTATTGGGATTTTGGATAAAATCCTGAAGGCGGGAGTCTCCATCCTCAAGATAGAGGGTAGGGGCCGTCCGCCCGAGTACGTCAACGTGGTGACGCAATGCTACCACGAGGCGACAGAGGCTATCGCGAACGGGACCTACACGCAGGAGCGCGTGGAGGAGTGGATGCAGCGGCTGCGCAGCGTCTATAACCGCGACTTCTGGGGCGGCTACTATTTGGGTTGCAAGACCGGCGAGTGGGCGGACCATTACGGTTCGCAGGCCACTCGTGTGAAACACAGAATCGGGAAAGTCACCAACTACTTCAGCAAGCTCTCCGTGGCAGAAATCCGTGTGGAGGAGGATCCGCTCACCGTGGGCGACGAGATTCTTATCACAGGCAACACCACCGGCGTTTATGAGGATACGGTGACTGAAATACGGGTGGACACGGTGCCGGCGGAGCAGGCGCTAAAGGGGACTTATTGCTCCATCCCCGTGCGGTCAGTCGTTCATCGCGGCGATCAGGTTTTCATCTGGCAAGTGCGCGAAGATTCGGATTTCTGATAACGTTTTTTTTCTTTGGAGTTATCTTTTATTGATTGGAAATGTGAAACATAGCATTTCCAGTGGTTTCTTTTTTTTTTCAATATTGTATTTTATAAAAGCACAAATAAGAAAAATTGTGTATTTTTGCTCGTTTTTTTGGAAAAGAAGTGTGTTTTTGAGAAGGATAAAAGATAAGGATTTTTAATAGAAAAATAAATATAACAATCTAATTATCAATTAAAAACTAAACACATGAAGAAGTTTGACACTTTAAGAAATCTAACCCAAGGGGTGAAGGTTTTGGCTGCAATCATGGTTATCATGATGACAGCGGTGAGCGGCTTGTTAGCCCAGACAGTG
Organism: Bacteroidales bacterium; assembly: GCA_016285145.1. Lineage (GTDB taxonomy): Bacteria > Bacteroidota > Bacteroidia > Bacteroidales > WCHB1-69 > F23-D06. The sequence continues at coordinate 7,474 of JAEEQE010000045.1, forward strand.
TATTCTCATCAGATTAATGCGGCAACATGGAGTGCGTTCGGCACGCAGACCTTGTCCGGTGTGGACTGGACCGCCACAGGCGATGGAGGATATTGGGGCTATGATGCCACCAAGGGACAGCAGTTCGGTTCAGCAAATAACTCGTGCTCTTTCCTGAACTTGCAGACAAGTGACATTCCTGGTACCATCACTTCGGTGAAAGTGAATACGAGCGGGGCCAGCGGCACGGGTGCGTATGTATCGGTGACGGTTGGCGGCGTGGATTTCACGTACAATGACCCCTCCTATTCCACTGGCGATATGGTCTATATTGATCAGTATGCTACTGATTATACATTCACGGGTTCCGCTTCCGGTGCAATCAACATCGACTGGAACCAGACAACCAGCAAAGCTTTGTATGTGAAATCCATAGAGGTGACGTATATTGCTTCCGTAGGTCCGGCCACGCTGCCTATGACGGCCACCTTCGATGCCGGCGACAATGGTGTAAACGGTTGGACTTTGGACAACGGCACCTATACGAATAAATGGTATATCGGCCAGGCGCAGGGTTTTGATAATAATAAGTTGTATATATCATGTAATGGGGGTGCCACGAACAAATATGTGGCTACCACTTCCAATGTGACAGCCTCCCGTGAGGTGATGATTCCCGCCAATGGCGCTATCCTTTCGTTCGACTACCGTGTGGTGGGTTCCGGCAACCATGGCTACATGGCTGTGCGTTTGGTGAATGGAACCAACACATTAGATATAGCTCCGACATTGAATAACACGCCCGATTGGGCCCACTATTCTGCGACCATTGCTCCCGAATATGCCGGACAATGCACGTTGGAGTTCCAATGGTATAATGATGTGACCGCCGTGAACCAGTATCCGGCAGCTGTTGATAATGTTACCTTGGTGGAGGCCACGTGTGTGCAACCCACCAACCTGATGGCTGTGGTGTCCAATGACACGGCCGTCATCACATGGAACGCTCCCGCCGACCAGACGGCATGGACGCTCGAATACAAACTTGCCAACCATACGGATTGGTACGCCATCAGCACTACCACTCCTACGGTAATGCTGACAAACCTGCAAGGCAACAGCGCTTACGACATGCGCGTGAAAGCCAATTGCGGAACTCAGAGCAGCGCCTACACGACAGGCAATTTCAATATTCCGTGTTTGGATCTGACCGTTGTGGAAGCCACCCGCACTGTAGGTACAGGAACCTCCACCAATTACTATGGAGGTCTTCATCCTTATTATTGCAACGCATGGACTCAGACACTCTACACTTCGTCTGTAGTAGGAGCTACCGCTCCGGGCTACATCAAGTCCATTGCATGGAATTGTACCAATGCGCATAATACAGCAGCCTCCGCCCTGTACGAATCGGAGGTTCGGATTTATATGGGCACCACAACTAAGACAACATGGTCATCCACCAGTGATTGGGTACCGATGAGTGATCTTACTTTAGTGTATGACGGTACGGGATCAGAAAGAATAGGTAACACCACAGGATGGCATACTTTTGTTTTGGATCAGCCTTTCTGGTATGACAACTCGAAGAGCCTGGTGGTGGTGGTGTCGAAAGCATCATCCGGAAGATCCACAACTATGAAATTCCAATATACCAGTACATCTTACACTTGCCTTTATAGAGGCAATGGCACATCGGCTTCTGCGGCAGCGGCAGCTACATCGCGTGCATACGCCGAGCATCCGGGTACAGCTACGGGAACGCGTGGCTCTTATCGTACCAACATCCGGGTGGTCATGGATGAGAACCAGTGCGGCGATATTGAAGCTTGTCCGAAGCCGGCCAGCGTGACCACGTCCAACATCACCTACAATTCTGTAAATGTGACGTGGACTCCCAACACCGCTAACCAGACCAACGATTATCTGTTGGAATACAAGAAGGCTGACGCCACCACCTGGACCACCATCCCGGTGAGCGGTGCCACCACCTACACGATTACGGGTTTGGATCAGATGACCGCCTACAACGTGCGCGTGAAAGCCGATTGCGGTACCAACAACACCAGCGAAGCCACGAATGCCAGTCCGGTTTCGTTCACCACGCTGAGCATGTGTCCGGTGGTGAGTGGTATTAACCATTCCAACTCGGCCAATGCCGTGACCCTTTCCTGGACACCTGGCGGCACCGAGCAGGCTTGGCAGGTACAGTTCAAGTTAGCTTCCGCCGATGACAATTCTTGGACCACCATCCCGGTGTACAACTCACCCAACACCACCATCGGTGGCTTGGTGGGCAACTCCTCCTACAACGTTCGCGTCAAAGCGATGTGCGATGAGACCGACCCGACCAACCAGAGTGCCTGGGTGACCTACAACTTCACCTCCGGATGCGAGGCTCTTGACCTTCCGTACTCCACGGTTTTGGGTAATAACACTTTCCCGCAATGCTGGACCAACAGCAAGTTCGGGACACAGCTTTCCTGTGTTCAAGCATCGAATAATCCGGATGCATGGCTTATGTCGCCGGCATTTGCCGTTCCGGATAATGGTCCCGTGTATGTGCGCTTTGCTTGCGCTTCTGAGGATTCGTACGAAATTTTAGCCTCTTTCCGTGGTAGTGCCGTTGAAAACTTCAGTGTCCTTTACACGGGTGCCGCCACTGCTGACTTGGTGGATTATCAGTCTCATGTGATTGAACTTCCGGATCTGTACAAAGGCAAGAATGTGAACTTCATGTTGCGTCCGACTGCAGGAAGTATTTTGCGCAGCAATTTCTTTGAGGTGACCCAATGTATGGGTACACCGAAAAATCTGACGGTTTCCAGCCTCTCCTCCACCAGCATCGGTCTCTCCTGGGATGCCGAAATGGGTGATTCTTGGGTGGTGGAATACAAAACCGCCGATGCCGCCGACTGGACCACCGCTACGGCAACCCAAAAGAACTACACGATCAACGGCCTCAACGTTGGTACCGAATATCAGATCCGTGTTAAAACGCTTTGTGGTAGCAATCCCAGCGAATATGCGGAACTGACGGCATCTACAGAATGCACGGCACTCAGCCTGCCATACGACGAAGGTTTTGAGAACTACACCATGTTCTATGAGATGCCTCATTGCTGGAGTTTCATTGACAACAATCCGTATGTGACCAGCAGTGTGGTTTATCCGTTGGCATACGTTAACACGACTACGGCATACGTGCATAGCGGAACCAAGTCGCTGTATTTCCGTTCCAGCAATACCACACCGATATATGCTATTCTGCCTGAGTTCACGGAGAACAATGTGACGCTGACGTTCTGGTATCGCAATGAGGGAGCAACTGCTGCTAACGGAACACTTGTACTCGGTACGATGACCAATCCGGCAGATCCCACCACCTTTGTGGAAGCAGCCACCTTGGCGCAGCTCACCACGATGACCAAGGTGGAGCAGTCTTTTGCCAACATGACGGGCAAACGTATTGCCTTCAAGTATGTGGGCGGAACAAACAACAACTATTATGTGGGTATTGATGATATCCATGTGGAGCAGATGGCTGCCTGTCCGAAGGTCAATAGTGTAACGGTTTCCAATGTGCTTGGCAATTCCGCCACCGTCACTTGGGTTCCGGCCGATCCGAGCCAGACCGACTTTGTGGTGGAATACCGCGATGTGAATATGCCGACGTGGAACACCGTCAGTGTGTCCAATGCCAACAGCACCGTGCTGCCGTTGAATGAGAACACCACGTACTCCATCCGCGTGAAAGCGGTTTGCAGTGCTACCGAATCCAGCCCGTATGTGACGGCGGATGACATCCGCACCCCGTGTTTGGGTGGCAAGAATGTGTCAGTAGGATCCATGGCCAACAACAATAGTTCTTCCTATTTGCCTGTCTATACCGCGAATGCCTATTCCATGACGGAGCAGATTTTCACGGCGGAAGAATTAGGTGCTGCTGGTATGATCAACAAGATTTCCATTTATAACAGCGGTTCAACCAAAACCCGTACAATAGATATTTATCTGCAGCCGACCACCAAGACCATCTTCAGCGACGGCTATGACTGGGAAGCCGCTGACACCAACTATCGTGTCTTCTCTGGCAGTTACGAGTTTGAGGCCTATCAATGGAATGAGATTCCGTTCACCACTCCGGTCAATTATGATGGTACCAGCAACTATGTGCTGATTTTCGATGATAATACAGGAACGGCCTCTTCCGGTATGTATGGCACTTATACCAATACGGTGGGTGTGAAGTCCTTGTACATCTACAGCACCTCCACCGATTATGACCCGACAAGTCCCGCTACGTACTCCGGCTATACCTACACTTCCCGTAACAATATTATTTTCTATGGTTGTTCTAATGATTGTGATATTCCTACCGCTGTTACCGTTGATGGCATAACCAGCAATGCGGCTGTGGCCCATTGGACTCCGGGCAATGCCTCTCAGACTGACTTTGTGGTGGAATACAAAACCGTAGAAGCCACGGCTTGGACATCCCTTAACGTGACCAACGCCGACAGTGCCACCTTGACGCTGACGGGAAGCTCCAACTATCTGGTGCGCGTGAAGGCTGCCTGCAGCAGCACCTCTTCCAGCCTTTTCACCGATCCGGTGCCCTTTGTCACACCATGTGACGGTGGTGTCTTCAATACGTTTGGAACACACTATAGCACTTCTAATACATTCCCGTTCTATACCAATGGAAAATACTCTTGGGCAGAAATGATTTACCATGCTGCTTCCGTAGGTGGTGCCGGTGACATCAGTTCCATTTCTTGGAATTGCACCGGTAATAACTCCGGTAACGGATTCTTCCTTGACAATGTGAAAATCTACTTGGCTCACACAACGCTTAATGAAACAGGTAGTACGGCAAAAGATTGGACCCCGATGTCGGATTTGTATTTGGTGTATGACCATAATAATGTGACCATCGGTAAGGAACTCGGATGGGAGCAGTTCATTTTCGATACCCCGTTCCATTACAACGGAACGGATAATTTGGTGGTGGTTGTCTCCCAATCCACTACGGCAGCAAGCAGTGGTGTCAATTACGATAGTCACCAGATGCCAAACGTTACGGGAAGTTACTATGTGACGCACTACAGAAACAGCACCTCGGATCCAATGGCTGCTGAATGTCCTTCTCCGGTCAATCCTTTTAACTCAGCTAGCAGAAACTACCAAACTCCCGTTGTGAAATTCGAAATTTGTCCGGGTACAGTTTCTACTTGTTCCCGTCCGATCAATGTGCGCGTGGAAAGCACTACAACTAACAGTGCCACAATCGCATGGACACCTACCAGCAGCGAAACTAACTGGGAAATCACCTACGAAATGAATGGAGTGCCCACCACCGCACAGGTGACGGATACGCTCTATACCATCACTGGTTTGACAGGTGGTAAGTCCTACACGATTCCGGTTACGGTGAAAGCCGTCTGCTCCGCTACGGAGAGCTCCACAGAGAATTTGACATACGTGACATTCTCTACGCAGTGTGTCACCTATTCCGTTCCTTATTTTGAGGATTTCAATGGTTATATTTCGGCTCCCACCACCTATTCCCATAATAGGGATGCCAGTCTGCTTCCGGACTGCTGGCATGTAGAGTACTTTGGCACATACACCACCTATTACTATGGACCGCAGGTGATAAAATACAGTTCTTATTCACCCTATAACAATGCTACGGATCCATACCTGTTCCAAGTGCTGACCTCTTCCGCTTCGTATGGCAACCATAATATGACAGTCTTCCCGGAGATTACCGGTATTACAGACCGTACGGCTCTGTTCTTCAAAGGTCGTCAAAGTACCCTCAATACAAATATCCATTTGAATTTGGGTTATGTGACGGACATTACGGATACGGCCACGTTTGTGCCAATCCATACGAACATCATCACACAAACTGCCGCCAAGGAGTATGAATACCCGCTCATCAACCTGCCGGCAGGCGCACGCTTGGCCTTCCGCAGCGAATGTGCTACCACATCCACGTACTATCTTGGTATTGATGATATTGCCATCAAGCAGGTGCTCTTCAGCAAAGACCTCGCCCTCACGGGCATCAGCCATGTGGCCGATGCTTGCGACTTGACAGGCAAGAAAATCTCCATCACAGTGAAGAACGTTGGTTTGGATGATACGGTGAGAACGTTCGATGCTTCTTACACCATCAACGGTGGCACGCCTGTGACCGAGACGGTGACCTTGACCACCCCGTTAATGACGGGCGAAAGCTACACCTATACGTTCAACACCGCCCCGGTGTTCACCGCTGCCACGAACAATGTGTCGGCTTTCGTGACCTATGCTGGCGATGAAAACACAACGAACCAGACTATCGCTGATGAGGTGGTGACCAATTTGGTGAGCGAGGTGAACATCCCGTACAAGGAAGACTTCACCAATGTGGTGGTTGATAAGAACGGTTGGGTTGACGTGAGCGGCAACAACAATCCGGTGAAGTGGACCGTAACATCCGGCCAGGCTCGTTACACCTTTAACGATGACCTCGATGCCGACGAATACCTCTTCTCCACCTGTATTCACCTTCCCGCTGGCGAAATCATGGTTTCATACGACTATAACGCATTGAGCAATCTGGCGGAGAGCATGAATGTGTATATTGGAACATCTCAGGATCCGAGCAGCCTGACGCTGTTGGCTTCTCATACGAACTTCTCGAAAGAGGATGTGAATATGCACAATGAATTGATTTACAACAATGCTGTTGAAGGTACATATTATATCGCTATTAAGGCTGCCAGCTTGCGCGGCAATGCCGGTATTCTTTTCGACAACCTCTATGTGAACAAGCTGGTTGACCTGCACATCAGCGCAGGCCCGAATGGTACCATCAGCCCGGTGGGCGATGTGAAGGCTCTTTATGGTGAGGACTTCATCGTGAGCGTTCGTCCGGACCAGATGTACCACACCGAAGGCGTTTGGGTGAATGGCAACCAGGTGGTGGCCGAGGATATGCAGAACTCCCGCGTGGTGCTTTATACACTGAATAATGTCACGACTCCCGACACTATCTATGCCACCTTCGCTATCTCCCAGTTCACGGTGCATAAATTCGCCGTTAACTACAATCCTGCCCTTTACAATATTCCGGGCGGACATTTCGTGCCGGCCACGGTTGACACCGTCATGTTCGGTGCTCCTTACACTGTGGTTATGGTGGCTGATCCGAATTATCACCTTGACAATTTCCTGACCAGTGAGATGGAGAATGCTGAAGGTGTCACCTTCGTGGGTGGTGATGATGTTACCGCCGATGTGGTGGAAGTCGCTCCGGGTGTGTACAACTATGTGTTCGATGCCATCTTCGCCAGCAAGTATGTCCAGGCCACCTTCCGTAAGGATACGGTCAACATCCATTACAATGTCCTTACGGGTAAAGGCTCTGTGGACAACTCCGGTATGCTGACGGCTCCTGCCCAGTATGACACTTGGATTGACTATGATGCCAACCACACTTCCACCATCACGCCGGCCAACGGTTACTATGTGGTGGATGTAAACGGCAACGGTCCGGTGAACACCTTGACATTCAATAATGTCACGGCCACGCAGAATGTGAACGTGAAGTTCGGCTTCCAGGTGACGGCAGATGTTACCAATTACGATCCTACCTACTTGGGCAGCACCGCTCCGCGCGGCACGCTCACCCCGGCCACCGCATTGGTTGCCGAAGGCGATGCCCTTACCCTGAACGGTACAATTGAGGATCACTTCCATCTGAACAGCTTCCTCGTGGACGGTGTGGAGAATATCCAGAATGTGAACTTCACCAGCGATAGCACGTACACCTACACCTTTGCTTCTGTCAATGGTAACTATCATGTGAATGCCATCATCCAAATCGACACCTTCTGTATCCGTTACAATGTGAATGGTGGTCTTGCTGTTGTGAATAATGAGGCTACCACCACAGATCCGGCAACAACCATCACTTGCCACAACTATGGCGACGACTGGTTGGCTTCCTTCGCTCCGGTTGCCGGCTATGATATCACGAACATTTTCGTGGATGGTGTGGAATACGGCTTCCACGACAATTATCAATTCAGCTTCATCTCCGGTACCCACGTGGTGGACATTACGGTGGCTCCGAAGATGTTCAGCATTGTGACGAACGGTTACGGCGATGGTACGGTGACCCCGGGCATCAGCAGCTTCGCGTATGATCCGTCTATGACCTACACGTTCACGGCTACGCCGAGTGCGGGTAACCACATCTCCAGTCTGTTGCATAACAATGTGATTGTAAATGTGGCCAATCCGGAAGCTACTTATACGGAGACGCTGACGAACATTACCGAGAACCATACGTATGTCGTTTATTTCGAGCCGAATGAATATACGATTACGGCTACGGCCAACGCTGGTGGTATCATCACCCCGTCGGGCGTACACACCTATACGTATGGCGCTACGCCGGTTTACACCATCACGCCGAATGCGGGCTACCACATCAGCGATGTGAAAGTGAACGGTACTTCTGTGGGTGCTGTCACGACATACACCTTCCCGGCCATCACAGCCAACAAGACCATCGAGGCCATCTTTGTTGCTGATTCTTATACGGTGACAGTGGCTACATTGACCCATGGTACGATTAATGGTCCTGCCGGTCCGTTCGCATACGGTGCCACGCCGACCTACACCATCACGCCGGATGCAGGTTACCTCATTACGGATGTGACGGTTGACGGCCAGTCAGTGGGTGCTGTTTCCACGTACACATTCGCCCCGATCACGGGCAACCACACCATCAGTGCCACATTCGCCCAGTTGACCTACACGATCAACGCAATTGCTGGCAACGGCGGCAGCATCACGCCTGCCGGCGCCACGGTGGTGAACTATGGTGCAAACCAGAGCTACACGATTGCCG
>JAEEQE010000016.1 GCA_016285145.1 Bacteroidales bacterium
GTCCAACGAAATCGTGAAGCAACGCTCGCAGTGGTAGCAGAGGTTGATCTCTTTCGACAGGGCCACCTTCTTCACGTCCTCGCAGGTGATGCCTTCGGGCGTTTCGAGGCAGAGGGTGTCGAAATAGTTTTCGTTATATTGTTTGAATCCGTACTTGGCTGCTTCTTCAGCGAGAACGCCAGCCAACACATTGATTTTCACAGCTTTGTTCTTTAGTCCCTCGGCCCCATGCCACATGCCGTAGAAGCCGGCCATGATGGCGGTGAGGGCGCTGGCAGTGCAGATGTTGGAGGTTGCGCGCTCGCGTTTGATGTGCTGCTCGCGGGTCTGCAGGGCCATACGCACGGCGCGGTTGCCTTGTGCATCGACGGTGACGCCGATGATACGGCCGGGCATCTGGCGAAGGAACTCTTCCTTGCAAGCGTAGAAGCCAGCGGCAGGGCTACCGTAGCCCATCGGGATGCCGAAACGCTGGGTGGAGCCGACCACGCAGTCAGCGCCCCATTCGCCCGGAGGCGTGAGCAGCGTCAGAGCCAGCAGATCGGTAGCCACGCCCACGAAGATGTTCTTGGCGTGCGCTTTCTCGACCCATGCGCTGAAATTGTGGATGCTGCCCCAGTAGCTCGGGTATTGGATCATCGCGCCGAAGAAGGTCTCGTCGAGTTCCACTTGGTCGGGTTTGCCGATCACGAGCTCGATGCCGTGCGGTGCGGCGTTGGTCTTCATCACGCCGATGGAGTGCGGGAACACGCCCTCAGCGACGAAGTATTTCACCACGTTGTTCTTCTGTTGCTCGCGGCTGCGGCTGCGGAAGAACATCAGCATCATCTCGCCGGCGGCCGTGGCGTCATCCAGCATGGAAGCGTTGGCCAACGGCATGGCAGTCAGGCTGCTGATCATCGTCTGGTAGTTCAGCAAAGCCTCGATACGGCCTTGGGAAATCTCCGCCTGATACGGGGTGTAGGAGGTGTACCAGCCCGGATTCTCGAAAATATTGCGCAGAATCACCGCCGGGGTGTAGGTGTTGTAATGACCCATACCGATGTAGGAACGGTAAATCTTGTTCTTCGCCATCAGGGCGTGAATGTGGTTGAGGTATTCGCCCTCGGTCATGCCTTCCGGCAGGTCCAGCGGCTTGGGCAGGCGGATAGCGGCGGGAACCGTCTTCTCGATCAGTTCATCCATCGTCTTAACGCCAATCACTTCCAGCATCTTCTGCTGTTCGGCCTCGCTCGGACCATTGTGTCTGCTAACAAAGTTGTCTTTAATTATCATATTGATTTTAAATTAGTTATAAATATTTTTATCCAAAATAGAGGAAAGGCAAAAATACAATTTTTTAATGAATAGTGAACAGTGAATGGGGGTCAGGGGTTTATTATTTTTTTCTGAAAATATTTTACTTAAACATGCATTAAATAACTGCCAACTCCTAACGGCCAAAGAAAAACGATTTCAGAAACGATAATAGGCTAACATTACATGGTTTATAATTAATATAGTTTCACACTAAAAAAACGACACATCCGTTATATCTTTGCAAGTTAAAAAAATGCAATTATGCCGAAGAATTCCTCTCCTTCGTTAAAACATATCTTTTTGATTCTCATGATGGTACCTCTGCTATGGGCTCAATGTGCGTTTGCACAGACCAAGAGCAGCAGCCAGCTGAAAAAGGACAAACAGAAAATCGAAAACGAGATTGCCAACACGCAGAGTCTGCTCAAGAAAACGGAGAAAAACCAGAAGGCCTCCTTACAGCAGATTGCCGTTCTGCGCCAGCAGATCAGCAACCGTGAGAAGCTGATCACCGCCCTCAACAACGAGATCATGCAGATGGAGGAGCAGCAGGAGCTCAACCAGCAGATGATTGCCCAGCTCCAGAAAAAGCTGGAATACATGAAATCCGACTACGCCCAAGTGGTCTATATGGCCTACCGCAACCGGCGGCTGATGGACAAGGTGACTTTCATCCTGGCCTCCGACGACTTCTCGCAGATGTTCCGGCGCTTCCGTTTCTTCACTCTTTTTTCCAAACATGTGAAAGAGCAGGCCGACAAGATCGACCAAACCCAGCAGGAGTTGAAGCAGAAAAACGAGGAGATCATTGCGTTGAAGAACGAAAAGCTGAACCTGTTATCCGGCAAGGAGACGGAAATCAAGAAGTTGGAGAGCGACCGGCGGGAGAAGACCCGGAATGCGGAGCAGCTGAAGAAGCAGTCGCAGCAGTTAGCCGCCGACCTGAAGGCCAAGCAGAAGAAGCGCAAGGAGTTGGACGCCGCCATCAAGCGGGCCATTGAAGCGGAGATCGCCGCCGCCAACCAGCGGAAAGCCAACACAAAAGGCAGCAGCAAGTCCAGCACTTCCTCCACGGCCTCCAACAAGACCACCACATCTTCGCGCAGCACGGCCACCATCACCATGACTCCCGAGGAGAAGACCCTCAACACCTCTTTCATCAACAACAAGGGACGGCTGCCCTGGCCTGTGGCCAAAGGTGCCAAGGTGGGCGATTACGGCAACTACGCACATCCCGACGTACCTTCGGTGACCATTGAAAACCGCGGCATCGACATCCTCACCGACGCAGGCGCGCCCGTGCGTGCCGTCTTCGAAGGCGAAGTGACCAGCATCATGGACATCATGGGCACCAAAGTGGTGATGATCCGGCACGGCGAATATATCAGCGTCTATCAAAATCTGGCCAACGTGAATGTCTCCAAAGGCTCAAAAGTCTCCACCAAGCAGACCATCGGCACCGTGGCCAAAAACGTATCCTCCAACACCTACGAGCTGCATTTCGAAATCTGGCGCAACAGCTCCAACCTCAACCCCAACGACTGGCTCACCCGAAAATAACAGGATATGATCATCAAAAGCGCCACCTTCCTGCAAAGCGTCGCCGACTGGCGGCAATGCCCCGAGGCCCATCTGCCGGAATATGCCTTCATTGGCCGCTCCAATGTGGGAAAATCCTCCCTCATCAACATGCTGGTCAATAACAGCAAACTGGCCAAGACATCATCCAAGCCAGGTAAAACGCAGACCATCAACCATTTTCTCATCAATAAAAATTGGTACCTGGTGGATCTTCCCGGCTATGGGTATGCCAGCATCTCGAAAACCATGCGCGACAAATGGCAAAAGATGATCAGCGACTACCTGCTGTACCGCGGGAACCTGCAGATTGTATTCGTGCTGGTGGACTCACGCATCGAGCCGCAAACCATCGACCTCGACTTCATTGACAACCTCGGCGAGCAGGGCATCCCTTTCGCCATCATCTTCACCAAGGCCGACAAATTATCTTCCGGCAAGATACAGAGCCACGTGCAACGCTTCAAAAACCGGCTGTTGGAGACATGGGAATCGCTGCCGCCCACTTTTGTATCCTCCGCCGAAACCAAGAAAGGAAAAGAAGAAATTCTCCAATATATCGAACAAATCAATCAACAGTTTAATAAACCCAATTCCACTATTTAACATGAAAGTCCAACTATCCATTTTACTGTTCGTCCTTCTCTGTTTGGGCGGATGCAAGACAAACAAATCGGCAACCTCTAAGGACAATCTTCCCTTGCAAGGCACCCACTGGAACCTGGTCTCCATCGAAGGCCAGGAACTGGAAACAAACAAATATCCCGTTAACGTGAAGCCGTACATTTTTTTTGACACAGCGGGCACCTTCAACGGTAATTTAGGCTGCAACATCTTCTTCGGGACCTATTACCAGAAGAAACAGAAAATAGAGATTGAATACGGCAGTGCAACCAAACGTCTTTGCGGCAACATGGAGATTGAAAAAGCCATGATGGGAGCCATCAAAAAAGACATCAATAATTTCACTATCGAGGGCAAACAGCTCACGCTCTATTCCGGAAAAAAGGAGATTTTGAAATTCGAAGGCGTTGCCGAATAATTTCATTTTTGCCATACTTCACAAAAAAAAGAACCGCCATAAAGCGGTTCTTTTTTTTACCATAATATAATATATGTATGAGGATTATTTTCCTTTCACCTGAGAACCCACACGAGCCATAGCGCAACGGAAGCCGATATAGTCCGTAGCTTCGTCCTCGTCCATGTAGCGTCTTGAGCCGGGAGCGAAGTAATAGGGGATGTCCTTCCAAGAACCGCCTTTATAGACGCGGGCGTGGTCGCTGACCAGCGAGTAAGCGTAGTTGTCATTGAGCTTGCGGTACATCTGATCGGTAGCCTCTGTGTTCGAGGTGGCGTTGGTCCAGCTGTCGATGTCCTGCAAGGACTGCCAGTCGCCATCCAAGTAGTTCTTGTTGTCGGCGGCACGGTAGTTACGTCTTCTGTCGTTCTTGAAGTCGGAGACGGGCACCATGGGGATTTTACCCACGCTATCGCGTTCAGCCACGGTACCGTCTTCCAGCAGTTTCTTCGTCTCGAAATAGTTACCACGGAAGGGGTTGTATTCTGTCACGTCATCGTGGGAGCTTTGTCTATAGACATCCATCACCCATTCGGAGACGTTGCCGGCCATGTGATACAAGCCGTAGTCGTTGGGCCAGAATGATTTGACCTCAGCGGTCTTGAAGCTTGCATCGTTCAAAGAGCTTGCCACACCCATATAGTCGCCACGACCGCGGCGTCCGTTGGCCATGAAGTCACCATAATATTTCTTATCCTCGGTACGGAGTTGCTGGCCGGTCCACGGATAGACTTTGCGTTCGAGGACGCGCTCGTTGAGGGTGTTGCCCACCAAGCCAAGAGCGGCATACTCCCATTCGGCTTCGGTCGGCAGGCGGTATTTGGGCAGCAGGATACCGTCTTCCATCTTCACGTTGCGGTATTCGCCGGAGGAGATGTAGCGGAGACGTTTCTCGCCTTCAGCCTCGTAGGTTTCGTATGTCAGATAAGCATCGGTGTTGAAATAACCTTCTGCCGTCGGGGTTTCGGCAAATTCCACATAACCGCGGTCAACAAGGATCTGCTCATTCACACGGTCGGTACGCCAGGCGGCGTAATTGGTAGCCTGGAGCCAGTTGACACCCACAACAGGATACTTGGCGTAAGCGGGATGACGGAAATAGTATTCCACATCCGACTCATTATAACCAAGGCGGTCGCGCCAAACATTCTCATCGGGAAGAGCATTGTCATAGACCACTTTCAGATCCTGCGGCACGAAAACGCGTTCCAGCCAGTAAAGATATTCACGATAGTCCAGGTTGGAAATCTCACATTCGTCCATATAGAAGGAGGCGACGGAAACCCTGCGGGGGTTGTTGTTCCAATCCTTCATCACATCCTCTTCCATGGCACCCATCACGAAGGAACCACCTTCGATGAACACAAGGCCGGGACCTGTAGCCTGTTCTTCAAAAGCAGCCACCTCGAACCCGCCGTTCTTGGCATCGTTATAATTCCATCCTGTGGTCGGGGAGGTTTCCTTCTTACAGGAAGACATCGTCACAAGGAGAGCACAGAGGATAAACAGACCTGTTAATTTTGTTGACTTATTCATTGTTTTGATGTTTTATAATCTTGTTAAATGTAAAATTCAAATTAGAATGACGGACAATTCAGATCCTTGATAGCTTTGTGTTTCTCAGGGCACGGCAGGAGGAGCTGCAAGGAGACCTCGTGAGCACCGCCCGTGGCCACATTGGCAAGCTGTCCTACAGTGAAATCGTAGGAATAGGCGACTTTAAGCCACTTGTACTCCACACCGAACATCACGATAACGGCATCAGACAAGCCATATTTTTCGGTATGTACTGTCTCTTTTCCGTCTTCCACTATGGTGTAGGTATATTTGTACATCGGAGCGCAACGATACCAGGCACCCACCGTGAACGGGTAGAAATTCAGATAGAGACCCGTATTGAAATAGTTGAACGGTCTTTGGTGTTGCCAGATAAAGTTCGGGCTGATAGAGATATCGCCGAAGGTATGGTCGATTTTGCTTTTGCGTTTCAGGTCGAAATGGGCACCCACGTGAAGCGTATGCTTCACCGGGTTCATGTCATACATATCGTTTCCGTCATTGTCATTCAAAAAGCTGAAGCCCTCGACACCATCCAAGGAGGCGGTCACGATATGATGGGCTGCATAGCCGAAATAGAAGTGCGGCGTGTAACCCATGAGGCCTGCGGAAAGGCCGAAGTTCCAGCGACTGAGAGTGCCGTGTTGTTCTCTGGTCTGATAGACGACGCCATAGCGGGGGTCAATCATGTCTCCGAAAACGAGGTTGTCCCAGTTCAGCTGTTTGGTCTGGAAGTCCGCCTGCACGGCCAACCGGAGGGTGAATTTCTTGCTCACTTTCGCCTTGAACGCATACATGGGGCTGATGCCGTAGGTGTTGATGGAACCGCCATTCTCGCCGGCACGGTCCTGAAACAATAGCAAGCCCACACCGCCGGAAATCTTGTCGAAATGCTCGTCAAACGAGGCGGTGCTGGAGATGAACGTTCCTTGCATGCTCGGCCATTGATCCCTGAAATTCAACGAGATACGGGGACATACATTCGAACCTGCAAAGGCCGGATTCAAGTAAAGCGGATTGGCATAGAACTGCGAAAACATCGCGTCCTGCGCATTCACGCGCATGGTGAGCACGGAAATCACTGCTGTTAAAAGTATGATTATTCTCTTTTGCATATTCACTATCTTTTATAAGCGGGCAAAAATACAAAAATATTTGTCACAGCCTTGCTCCTAATTTATAATATTATCAACATTAAAATAATAACAACAAAACTTCCCTTCAATCTGCAATAATCACAACGTGCATTCGTTAACAAAATTGCATCGTCTTTGATTATTTAAATAAACGGCAAATGGAAAGAAAATCTTGGGTACCCTTGTTGATTTTTTTTATAATAATTTCACAACTATCTCATATTCAATCACAAACAATTGAAAAAAAAATTCAAATCAAGTGGACGGACAATGTGATTCAGCACTTTTCCGAGGAAAACGTGCAGGAGCACCTGCATTTTCAGGACGCCTCCTACGGACAGCCGTTCCCCTCTCTGCCCTGCTATCAGGAGCTGATTCCGGTGTCAGAAGCCTACAAAGAGTACAGCATCTCGATCGGGCAGGTGCAACACGAGCCCATGCGGGCACAGGACGGGGCGTTGATACCCGCCTCCTTCACCGTCCGCCAGCCTGACGTGCGCGTGAAGACCGTTCATCAGCGCAACAAAACATACGCCCTGCTGACGTTCATCCCCATCATCCAAACCGGCCAAGGCCAGTACAGCCGGGTCACCTCCATCAGCCTCCGCATCGAAGGCACAGGGGTGACCGCAGCCAAAGCGGCCAAAACACATCCATCCCAATCGGTATTAGCTGCTGGCAGCTGGTACTCTTTCACCCTCCAACAGGAAGGCATCTACCGGGTGACCGGGCAGGACCTCAGCTCTTTGGGCATGAGTCTGCCTGTTCCATCCTCCTCCTTAGCCCTTTTTGGGAACGGGGGGAAGATGCTGCCCGAAGCCAATGCCACCGCCCGCATTGAGGATTTGCGGGAGATACCCGTCCAGATGTTCGACGGCGGGGATGGTTCCTTTGACAAGAACGACTATTTTCTGTTTTTCGGGGAATCGCCGCACGGCTGGGCCTACGACACCCTCACCGGCTATTTCCGCCATGCCCTCAACATCTACTCCGACTCCACCCGCTATTTCATCACCAATTCGGCTGGTATCGGCGAGAAAAAGCGAATTACCACCGTGGACAACGGCAATCTGACGGCCACCGCAACGGTCAGTGAATACACGCATTACGCTTTTTACGAAGACGACCTTTACAATCCGTGGGAATCCGGTAAAGAGTGGTTTGGCGACCGTTTCGAGGCCACCCTGAACCGGGCTTACACCTTTGCCATTCCTGGGTATAAGTCGGGCAGCAGTTGTCGCGTTTCCGTGGCGGCGGCGGCCTCCTCCGTTTCCTATTCCCAATTTACAATAAGCACCAACGGAAGCGGCATCGGGACCTTGTCGTTCGGCCCCATCGGCAACCGGATCGCCACCCGCAACCGGCAGGATTTCTTCTGCAGCCCAAGCGGCAACAATCTCACGATCACCTTGGACTACAACCAGCCTACATCTTCTTCCTCCGCTTATTTGGACTGGATTGAAATCCAAGTGCCCTGCATGCTCACCATGCACTCGTCACAGCTACCCTTCTCCAATCCTTCCACTATCGGCCACGGTAATGTCACGCGGTTCGTCATCAGCGGGGCCACCTCCGGCACCCGCGTGTGGGACGTGACAGACCCGGGCCAAACATTCCAGCACACGCTCACCATCAACGGAGGCTCCGCCTCGTTCAACAGCCCGACGGAGACGCTTCGCCAGTTCATCGCCTTTAATGAGACGGGGTACTTGAGCATTACACCGGGCGGTCGGGTGGAGAACCAGAACCTGCACGGCAGTAGCGACATTGACATGGTCATCATCGCGCATCCCGACTTCATCAGTCAGGCGCATCGTTTGGCCAACTACCGTCGCATCAACCAAGGTCTGAAGGTAAAGGTAGTACCCATCCAGCAGGTTTACAACGAGTTCTCCGGCGGCACACAGGACCCCATCGCCATCCGTGACTACATGAAGACGATTTACGACAACAGCAACAAAGAGTATCCGAAATACCTGCTGCTCTTCGGGCGGCCCAGCTACGATTTCCGCGGGCGTTCCAACGACACGAAGATATTCGTGCCCAACTACCAGTATGCCGCAAGTCCGGACTACATTTCCGAATACGATTTCTACTCCAACGATGATAATTTCGGTTTGTTGGATGAGGATGAAAGTTGCGGCAGCGGTCTGTTTGACATAGCCATCGGGCGGTTCCCGGCCAGCACGCAGGCGCAGGCCACCGCCGCCGTGGACAAGAGCATCCGATATACGGAGAGTTTGGACTTGGTGACAGGCGCCTCCAACCAGATCAGCAACTTGGCCGACTGGCGAAACATCATAGCCTTTGTAGCCGATGACGAGGATTTCAACGATTTCATCGCCAGTGCTGACAACATGTCGAACATCCTCAAGGTGGCCAATCCGAACATCAATTTTGACAAAATCTATTTAGATGCCTACCAGCAGATCTCCAACGCAGGCGGGCAGCGTTATCCGGAGGTGAGCACGGCCATCAACAACCGCATGAGTCGTGGCTCGCTATTATTCACCTACATCGGGCACAGCGGAAAGGACGGCTGGTCGCACGAGCGCATCCTGGAGGCTTCCGACATCAACAAGTGGAGCAACAAGTTCAACATGCCGCTGATGTTGTCGTTGTCGTGTACCTTTGCCTACTACGACCGTCCGGTCCTTTCGCCGGCGGAGATGGTCCTGTTCAACAGCAACGGTGGTGGTTCCGCCATCATCGCGGCCACGCGGGAGGCCTGGTCCTCACCCAACAACAGTTTCGGGCGGCACATTGCGAGCCTCCTCTTCAACCAAGACGGGCAAGGGCGATACCCCACCATCGGGGAGATTGAGTACCGTGCCAAGAATGCCTACGGCGGCGCCGGCACCGCATTAGCCATGTTCGTGCTCTTAGGTGATCCATCCATGCCGTTGGCCATCCCCGCCTACCGGATTGTCACCGATTCCATCAACCACCACGTCCCAGGAATCACCAGCGACACCCTGCGTGCGTTGTCAAAAGTGACTGTTAGCGGGCATATTGCCGGAGCGGACAATCAGATTCTTCAGGATTTCAACGGAACGCTCTACCCTACCATTTTTGACAAAAAAAGCATTGTCACCACGTTAGCCAACGACCCCAACAGCCAGCCTTTCGATTTCGAAGTGCAGAAAAACATTCTCTTCAAGGGCAACAGCACCGTCCGTAACGGGCATTTCACCTTCTCGTTTTATATTCCAAAAGATATAGACTACACTTTTGGCAACGGCAAGATCAGCTATTACGCCAAGAGTGACCAGATAGATGGAGCGGGTGCCTTCTCCGATTTCATCATCGGCGGGAATGACACCAACGCCCTCAGCGACACCAAGGGTCCGGCCATCAATCTGTATCTGAACAACGAGAACTTCGTCAACGGCGGCATGGTGGACCCGTCGCCCATGCTCATCGCCAAGATCCGCGACGACTACGGCATCAACACCACGGGCAACGGCATCGGGCACGACATCACCGCCATTCTTGACAACCAGAACGACAAGACCATCATCCTCAACGACTATTACGAAACCGAGAAAGACAGTTTCAACTCAGGCACTGTGCGCTACCCGCTCGACGACCTGTCCGCAGGCACGCACACGCTGCGGGTACGCGCATGGGACATCAACAACAACCACGCGGAAAGTGAAATCTCGTTTGAGGTGGTCTCCCATGAAAAGCTCACCTTGAAACACGTGCTGAACTACCCCAACCCGTTCACCACCCACACGGAGTTCTTCTTCGAGCAGAACCAGAGCGGCGGCACCTTCGACATCCAAATCCAGATTTACACCATCTCCGGCAAACTGTTGAAGACCATCACGGAAACACAGTTCATCGAAGGCAACCGGTCGGCGGGCATCGTCTGGGACGGTCGCGACGACTACGGGGACAGAATCGGCAAAGGGGTGTATCTTTACCGGCTGCGGGTCCGCAACCAAAACCAGGAGACAGCAGAAGAAATAGAAAAAATCGTCATACTGTAAAATAAATCTGAAATAGTTGCGTTATTCCCTTTTGTTCTATTCAAAATAAAACGTTACAACATAATAAAAATATGAAAAAAACTACAACCATCCTTGCGCTTTTAGCGTTATTCTTCAGTTATCAAATCGCTTATTCTCAATCTAATATCAACCCGGGACAGCTGGGTGGCAAAGAGTTGAACACCATCACCACTGCCGTGCCCTTCCTGCTGATCTCGCCCGATTCGCGTGCCGGTGCCATGGGCGACATCGGATGTGCCACCTCCACGGATGTCAACTCCCAGGCCTACAACGCCGCCAAGTACGTGTACAGTCCGAACACTTTCGGTATCAGCGTTTCCTACAGTCCCTGGCTCCACAATCTGGTGAACGACATAAACTTGGCCTACTTGAGCGCCTACTGGAAAATCACCGAGATGGACGCCATCTCCATGTCGCTCCGTTATTTCTCTTTGGGTGACATTGAGTTTACGGACGATCAAGGTAACAAGATGAGCGACCAGAACCCCAACGAGTTCTCTTTGGATTTCGCCTATTCCCGCAAGCTGATTGACCAGTTGTCCATTGCCGTCACCCCGCGTTTCATCTACTCCAACCTCACTGCCAACCAGTTCGTGTCGGGAGAGGAGACCAAGGCCGGTTTGGCCGGTGCTGCCGACATCGCCTTGTTCTACGAGCAAAGTCTCAAAGCCAAACGCCTTAACAGCAGCGTGCTGCGTGCCGGCTTGGCCATTTCCAACATCGGCAACAAGATGTCTTATTCTTCCGGAACCCTGCGTCGTGACTTCCTGCCGACGAACCTCAAGATCGGTATCGGCTATGAACTTGGCTTCGACGAATACAACAAGCTTGCCATCAACGGCGAAATCAACAAGCTGCTGGTCCCGACCAACCCGGTGTATGCTCGGGACTCCAACGGACGCATCCTGTACAATCAAGAAACCAACAAGCCGATTATCGCCTACGGTAAGGATCCTGATGTTTCCGTGCCGCAGGGCATCATCCAATCCTTCTACGATGCGCCCGGTATCGGATACGGTCCCAAAGGCCGCAACAGCGTCTTCGGCGAGGAGATGGCTGAGATCAACTGGGCGTTGGGGTTGGAATACAGCTACCGTAACCTTTTCTTTGTACGGCTCGGTTACTTCCACGAAAACGGCTACAAGGGCGCGCGCCAGTTCATGACGGTGGGTGCCGGCATCAAATACAACATCTTCAACATCGATGTGGCCTACCTGTTCACCACCAACGGACAGAACCATCCGTTGGCCAACACCTTGCGTTTCACCCTGTCGTTCGACTTCGTCTCCTTCAACCGGGAGGCCATCAAAACGCAAGGGAAACTAAAATAGCGCTATGGATTTCCGCATCGGTTTCGGATATGATTCCCATCGCTTTGCCCCCGACAGGCCGCTTGTCCTCGGGGGCATTCGCGTTCCTTTTGAGCAAGGACTTGCCGCCCACTCGGACGGTGACGTGCTGATTCACGCCCTCTGCGACGCACTGCTCGGGGCCGCCGCCCTGAAAGACATTGGCACGCATTTCCCCGATCACGACCCAAACTACGAAAACATTGACAGCAAGATATTGTTATCCAAGGTTATAGAACTATTACACCAAGACCATTGGAGAGTTAATAACGCGGACTGCACGCTAATCTTGGAACAGCCGAAAATGAAACCCCACATCGACGCCATGACGCAGACCTTGGCCCAACTTCTGCACCTCGACCCGTCACGTTTGTCCATCAAAGCCAAGACCAACGAGAAGATGGGCTTTATCGGAAGAGGGGAAGGCATTGCCGCCACCGCCGTTGTCACCATAATCCAATCCGTATGAAAAAAATCATCCCAACCCTTTTTCTTATTCTCACCATTATGACGACCCAAGCCCAGATCAAGTTGCAGACCGCGCCGCCATACGGCGTTGCCAAGAATCCGTTATTGGAGAAATGGGACACGCCCTACCAGACGCCGCCCTTCAAGAGCATCAAGCCGGAGCATTATCTGCCAGCCTTCAAGGAGGCCATCCAAAAGGCCAAGGAGGACATCAACTCCATCAAACAGAACAGGATGGCGACGTTCCAGAACACCATTGTGGCGTTGGACCGTGCCGGCGAGCTGGTCACCCGCGCCTCGGGTATCTTCTTCAATCTGCTGGAATGTGATGCCACGCCGGAGATGCAGGACATCGCCACCAAGGTGCAACCCATGCTCACCGAGTACTCGAACAGCATCTATTTAGACACCGCCCTGTTTCAACGTGTGAAATATGTTTATGAGCACGAATACAAAAAATTAGAGGGCGCGGACCAGATGTTGTTGAAAAAAACATACGAGGCCTTCCTCGACAACGGGGCCAATCTCAATGATAAAGACAAAAAGCTGTTCAACAGTTTTTCCATGGAGTTGAGCAACCTCACGCTATTGTTCGGGCAGAATGCCCTGGCAGCCACCAACAGTTACCAGATGCACATCAAAGACAAGAAAGAGTTGGCCGGACTGCCGGACAACGAGCTGGCCATTGCGGCACAACGTGCCAAAGACAAAGGACTGGAAGGTTATCTTTTCGACCTGTCGCACCCCAGCGTGAACGCCATCCTGACGTATGCCGACAACCGCGAGTTGCGCAAGGAGATGTACATGCACTCCTGCAACAAAGCCTTCGGCGGTGACTACGACAACTGTTCCGTCATCCGGAAAATCCTGGCGTGCCGGGAGAAAATCGCTTCGTTGTTAGGATATCCGAACTATGCCGAATATGCTCTGCACAACCGGATGGCGAAAAACAGCAAACAGGTCTATAACCTGCTGGACCAGTTGCGGGATGCCGCCCTGCCTGTCGCCAACCGGGAAATGGAAACCCTCTCCAAATTCGCCCATGCCAACGGACTGAAGGGCGACCTGCAACGCTGGGACTTCGCCTACTATTCTGAAAAACAGAAAAACGAACTCTACGACCTGAACACGGAGATGTTGAAACCCTATTTCCCGTTGGAGAGTGTCATCAAAGGAGTCTTTGAGTTGGCAGCCACCTTATATGACCTGCGTTTTGAACCCGCTCTGAATGTGGATGTGTATCATCCGGATGTGACTGCCTACCACGTGTATCGGGGTGACCAATTCATGGCGGTGCTCTATCTGGACTTCCATCCGAGAGCCACCAAGCGGAGCGGGGCCTGGATGACCAACTTCCGTGAGCAGTACATTGATGACAACGGAGATGATGTGCGTCCGTTAATCAGTCTGGTGATGAACTTCACCCCCGCCTCGGACGGGCAGCCTTCGCTACTCTCTTTCAGCGAGGTCACCACATTCCTCCACGAGTTCGGCCATGCCTTGAACGGGATGCTGTCGGAGGTGCCGTATGCGTCCATTTCCGGCACGAACACTCCGCGCGACTTTGTGGAGCTTCCCTCACAGCTGAACGAGAACTGGGCCACGGAGCCGGAATTCCTGCAGACGTTCGCTTTCCATTACAAAACCGGCGAGCCGATTCCGGAGGAATACATCGAGCGTCTTAAGAAAATGCGCCAATATCTGGCGGGCTACAGCTGTTTGCGTCAGCTATCCTTCGGTTATTTGGATATGATGTACCACACCACACCCGCTCCGGAGATAAAGGACATTCAAGCCAAGGAATTTTCAGTGTTCAAGCCGTTGGATGTGATGCCCACTGTTTCGCAGGCGTGCATGAGTACCTCCTTCAGCCACATTTTCGCTGGAGGCTATGCTGCTGGCTATTACGGATATAAATGGGCCGAGATGCTGGAAGCCGATGCCTTCTCCGTTTTTCAGGAGAACGGCGTGATGGACCGCGAAACCGCCAACCGCTATGTGGAAACCATCCTCTCGAAAGGAGGGTCGGAAGACGCCATGGAGATGTTCGTCCGCTTCCGCGGACGCAAACCGGAAGTCAAAGCCCTGCTACTTCGCGACGGATTGAAATAAAAGCAGTGGAAACCCTGTTTTTGCGAACCGCGCATTCGCACTTTATTTGTATCTTTGCCGCCTTAATGGAATAAACTATGTTTAGCTTATATATCAAGGAGATAAAGTCGTTTTTGAGTTCGATTATAGGCTACATCTTCATTGGGGTTTTCCTGATTATTTCGGGATTGTTCCTCTGGGTGTTCCCGAACATCGACAACATCATGGAAGCCGGGCTGGCCGATTTGCAAGGTCTGTTCAGTCTTTCCCAGTTCCTCTTCCTGTTTCTTGTCCCGGCCATCACCATGCGGTCGTTTGCGGAGGAGAAGCGCACCGGCACCATGGACCTGCTGCTCACCAAACCCCTGACCGACATGCAGATCATCGGGGCCAAGTTCCTCTCCTGCTTGACGTTGCTTATCATCGCGCTGATACCCACTTTGGTGTATGTGATCTCCATCTATTTCTTGGGCAATCCTGTGGGCAACATTGACATGGGCAGCACATGGGGTTCCTACCTCGGACTGATATTCTTAGGGGCCTCGTTCATCTCCATCGGTCTGTTCGCCTCCTCCCTGACCAACAACCAGATTGTGGCTTTCATCATCGCCGCCCCGCTCTGCTTTATACTCTCGTTCGGCTTCGCCTTCATCTATTCTTTCGAATCACTCGGGGCTTTCGGCTACTATATCAAGACATTAGGCATTGAACATCATTACGCCTCCATCAGCAAGGGTGTCATCGACTCCCGCGACATCATCTACTTCTGCAGTGTCATCTTCCTATTCCTGTTCGGCACGAGAATCGTACTTCTGAAACGCAAATGGTAACCTTTAGAGACGCAGACTATGAAGTTATTCGGCAAAAAAAGCAATACCAAACAATACGCTGACGGAAGCAGACAGTTCAAACGGAACACGCTTCTCGGTCTGTTGGTGGCCATTCTCGTTGTGCTGGCCGTCAACATCCTCTCCTCGTTTCTTTTCTTCCGCATCGACCTGACCAAAGACAAACGGCATTCGCTGTCAAAAGGCACCATTGAGATGCTGGAAAACTTAGAGGACCGCATCTACGTCCGCGTCTATCTCAAAGGCAAGGATCAGCCAGCTGACTACCAGCTGTTTGCCAAGCAGGTGGAACAGATGTTGCAAGATTTCCGCAGTTATTCCAAAAAAGTCTATTTTGAGTTCATTGATCCATTGGAGGGGAAAACCAACGATGAGGTAAACGGCATTTTAGGGGAATTTGTAAAAAAAGGTCTGGACCCCATTCCTATCAGTCGTGAGGATGCCAACGGGTTTTCCACGCACATGGTCATCCCGGGGGCCATTGTTTCCTACCGTGACCATGAGTACCCCGCCAAGTTGGTGGTGGCCGACCCATCGGGAGCCGACTGGCTGCAATACTCCATTGAAGAGTTGGAATACAATCTGGTGTCGCCCATCCGCCGGCTTATGAAGACCGAGAAACCGAACGTCGCCTTCCTGGACGGTCACGGCGAGTTAGACTTCTGGAGCACCTGCTGGACGGCCATGCAGCTCCAGCGTTTCTATAACACCAGCCGCATCATATTGGACGGCAAGATCAACGCCCTACGCCATATCAGCGTGGCGGATTCCGCCAGCCAAACCTTGAAATTGGGCGACAACCGCTACGATGTACTCATTGTTGCGCAGCCTACAAAACCCTTCAACGAATACGACAAATACATCCTCGACCAGTTCATCATGCGTGGAGGCAAGGTACTGTGGCTCATCGACAACACCACGGCCTCGTTAGACAGCCTGCAGTCCACGCCCGAATTCTTCGCCACGCCACGCTCGCTGTACATCAACGACCTGTTTTTCACCTACGGAGTTCGGATCAACCCCAACCTGATTCAAGATCTGAGTTGCCTGCCCATCCCGCAACAGGTAGGCATGATTGGCGACCAGCCGCAGTTCAAATTCATGGCTTTCCCGTATAGTTTGGATGTCGTCAACTTCAGCGACCACCCTATTGTACGTAATATCAAAGAGATAAAATCCGACTTCGCCGGCAGCATTGACCTTGTGGGCAAAAATGCCAACCTTCAGAAAACCGTGTTGATGACCTCGTCGGAGCGTTCCAAATTAGTGCCTACGCCCTCCATTGTAACCTTGAAGGTGGGCATAGCCAAGCCCAACATCCAGGAGTTCGCCTTCCGAAACTTGCCAATGGCCGTGCTCGTCGAGGGCGAGTTCGAATCCGCCTTCAAGGGCATCCTGCCCGTGGAATTCGACACCCTCAAGGAGTTGGACTACCGGGCCAAGAGCGTGCCCACCCGCCAGATCTTCGTGGCGGACGGCGACATCATCCGCAACCCCTTCGACAAAAAACGCAACCAGCCCTACCCAGCCGGCTACGACATCTACACCCGCACCATGTTCGACAACACACAGTTCATCATCAACTGTGTGAACTACCTGTGTGCGGATGATGATTTGCTGCAATTGCGAGCCAAAAACTTCAAAATCGGAGCGTTGGCCCCCGACAAGATCCGCAGCCGCAAGACGCTGTTAGCCACACTCAACATCGTCATCCCGCTCCTGCTCATCTCCATCTTGGGCGTGGTGCTTATCCTGACCCGCAAACTGAAATACAGCCGCAGCGCGAAAACTGACACAAATATATCATCCCAACAACGACAATAAATTATTCATCAAATTATCCTAATTATGAAAAAACTGTTTTTTGCAATTGTCACGTTCTTCACCTTCATTGGCATGACCTGGGGGCAGGAACTTGATTTGAACAAAGCTATTCCGGCGGACGTGAAAGTCACCATCGGCAAGTTGGACAATGGAATGACCTACTACATCCGTCGCAACACGTATCCCAAAAACCGCGTGGAGTTTCGTCTCGCGGTGAATGCCGGCTCCAACCAGGAGAACGACAACCAGCAGGGTCTGGCCCACTTCACCGAGCACATGGCCTTCAACGGCATTGAAGGATTCCCGAGCAACAGCGTGGTCGATCATCTGCGCAGCAAGGGCGTGGTGTTCGGCGCTGACCTCAACGCCTACACCAGCTTCGACGAGACCGTCTATATGATTCCCATGCCGACGGACGATCCCGGCAATATTGACCTTGGCCTCAAGATTCTGAGAGGTTGGGCCGCCGGACTGCTTTACGACAACAAGGAAATTGACGAGGAACGCGGTGTCATCATCGAAGAATACCGTCTCGGCCTCGGTGCCGACGACCGTATGCGCAAGGAGTACTGGCCTGTCCTCATGAAGGATTCCCGCTACGCCGACCGTATGCCCATCGGCAAATTGGACATCCTCCAAACTTTCGACTATCAGGTTATCAAAGATTTCTACAAAGACTGGTATCGGCCTGATTTGCAAGCTGTTATCGTAGTCGGTGACATTGACGTGAAAGAGGTGGAAGCCAAAATCAAGACGATGTTCGGTAACATCCCCGCCAAGCAGAATCCCCGCAAGAAAGAAATTTACGGCATCGGTGCCAACAAGGAACCTCTCGTAGCCGTCTGTACCGACAAAGAAGCCACCGGCAACTCGGTGATGGTCATCCGCAAACATCAGCACACCCCGATGAAAACCATCGGCGACTTCCGCCAGCAACTCTGCATTGACCTCTACAACACCATGTTCGACGCCCGTTTTGAGGAGATGACCCAAGATGCCAAATGCCCGTTCTTAAGTGCCGGTGCCGGATACGGCGACTTCATCGGCAACACCGATGCGTATGCTTTGCAGACCACGGCCAAGGAAAACCACATCCCCGATGCGTTGCGCGTGCTTTTGCGTGAGGACTACCGCGTGCTGAAATACGGATTCCTGCAAACCGAACTTGACCGCGCCAAAGAAGAACTGTTAGAACAATACGATAAAGCCGAGAAAGAGGCTGACAAGACCGAATCGGCCCGTTTCGCCTCCCAATACATCAACAATTTCCTTCGCCAGGATCCTATCCCGGGTGCCAAACGCGAGAACAACTACGCCAAAAAACTGATTGCAGGCATCACGCTGGATGAAATCAATGCTTTGGCCAAGAATTGGGTGACGGAAGACAACATGGTGGCCATCGTCACCGCCCCCGAAAAGGAAGGCGTGACCGTCCCCACCAAAGAAGTAATCCTTTCCATCTTGAAAGACAAATCGTTAGCCAATGTTGAACCTTACGTTGACACTTATAAAGATCAGGAAATCCTTGAAAAAGAAACTCTTCACCCTGGCAAAATCACCAACGTGGAGAAAATCGATGCTGTGGGTGCCGAAAAGTGGACCCTCTCCAACGGCATCACCGTCTATCTGAAGAAAACAGACTATAAAAACGATGAAATCCTGTTCAGTGCCAGCAGCAAAGGTGGTAAATCGCTTTATCCTGTAAAAGACCTTGCTTCCGCCGATTTCGCCGCCGAGATTATCGACCGCGGCGGTATTGCCGGAATGGACTACAACTCCTTGATGAAAAAGATGAAAGGTAAAAATGTGGGTGTGTCCCCGAATATAAACCTGTTGTCAGAAGGTTTCGACGGTTCTTCTTCCCCGAAAGACCTGGAGTTCTTCTTCCAATACCTTAACGCTTTCTTCACCAACCCGCGCATCGACCCCAACGCTTACGATCTGGTGATGCAGGAGACAAAAGAAGGCCTCAAGATGATTCAGGTTCAGCCAATGTACAAATATTTGGGCAAATTCATTGATGCAGCCTACAATCATGATCCCTACATGAGACAAATGTTATCATTCGACGATGAGTATTTGAGCCAAGTCAACTTCGACCGTGCCGTGCAGATTTACAAAGAACGCTTCACCAACCCAGCCGATTTCACTTTCTACTTCGTGGGCAATTACGATGAGACAAAAATGAAAGAATTTGTGGAACTCTACCTCGGTTCCTTGAAAACCGACCTCAAGAATAAAGAGAACTACAATCTCAGCGTGTTGAAACCGCGTCCTGACAAAGCTTCCACACAGACGGTTTATGCCGGCTCCGAAGAGCAGGGCTATATGGGCATGTACATCACCAACCCCATAGACTGGAACTACCGCAACAGTATCATCGCCGATATGATTGGCGAGGCTCTGGACATTCAATTCGTGCGCATTGTGCGTGAGAAAATGGGCGATGTGTATTCCCCGATGGTGCAGATGGGTGCCAGCAAACTGCCTCATCCTGAAATGACTCTGATGATTCTCCTGGGCTGCGACCCCGTGAAGACCGACAAACTGGCCGATGCCAGCCTGAAAATCCTCAACGACTTCAAGGTCAAAGGTCCGGACAAGAAAACCATGGAGCTGGTGAAGAAGCAGATGATCAGCACCCGCGCCAAGAACATCCAGACCAACAGATTCTGGCTGAGCTACATCAGCGGCAAAGTCAACCAAAACGAACCGCTGATCAACCCGTCCGAATATGACAACATCGTCAACACCGTCACCAAGAAGGAGATGGTCGAGTTCATGAAGAAATATTTCAAGCCGGAGATTTACACCCGCGCCGACATGCACCCGACCACGATGCAGAAATAACAAAATAACAAAACGTGGATAAATAACCCTTTATCGAATATTGTAGAGACGCAGACTTGCGTCTCTACAATTATAAAACACAATCAAATAGTTAACGAACCATACACAGAAATGACTGATTACGAATTGAAGTACAAAATTGCCGATATGGCGTTGGCCGAATGGGGCCGCAAAGACATTGAAGTATCACAAAAAGAGATGCCGGGTCTGTTGGCTCTGCGCGAAAAATATGGCGACAGCAAGCCGCTGAAGGGTGTGCGCATCATGGGTTCCCTGCACATGACCATCCAGACCGCCGTGCTGATTGAGACGCTGGTACATTTGGGCGCGGAGGTGCGCTGGTGCAGCTGCAACATCTTCTCCACGCAGGACCACGCCGCTGCGGCCATCGCGGCCACGGGCGTGAACGTGTTCGCCTGGAAGGGCGAATCTTTAGAGGATTATTGGTGGTGTACCAATCAGGCTCTCTCCTTCCCCGGCGGCAAAGGCCCGCAACTCATCGTGGATGACGGCGGCGACGCCACCCTGCTCATCCACCTGGGCTACAAGGCGGAAGAAGACCCCACCGTTTTGGACAAAGAACCCTCTTCCCACGAGGAGGCTGTCATCTTCCAGACTTTGAAGGAGATACTGAAAGAAGACCCGCACAAATGGCACAATATGGTGAAAGAGATCAAGGGAGTGTCGGAGGAGACAACCACGGGCGTGCACCGTCTGTACCAGATGATGGAGCGCGGCGAGCTGCTCTTCCCGGCCATCAACGTGAATGACTCCGTCACCAAGTCCAAGTTCGACAACAAGTACGGCTGTCGCGAGTCGTTGGCCGACGGCATCAAGCGCGCCACCGACGTGATGGTGGCCGGCAAGGTGGTGGTGGTGTGCGGCTATGGCGACGTGGGCAAGGGCTGCGCCCAGTCCATGAAGTCCTACGGCGCACGCGTCATCGTGACGGAAGTCGATCCCATCTGCGCACTGCAGGCCGCCATGGAGGGCTTTGAGGTGAAAACCGTGGAAGATGCCCTCGAAGAAGGCAACATCTATGTCACTTGCACCGGCAACTGCGACGTCATCACCGTCGATCACCTCAACAAGATGAAAGACCAGGCTATCGTGTGCAACATCGGCCATTTCGACAATGAAATCCAGGTGGGTGCGTTCGAGGCCCAGCCCAACATCAAGAAACGCAACATCAAGCCGCAGGTGGATGAGTACATCTTCCCCGACGGACACTCCATCTTCATCCTGGCGGAAGGCCGCTTGGTGAACTTGGGTTGCGCCACGGGACATCCCTCCTTCGTGATGAGCAACTCCTTCACCAACCAGACAATGGCTCAACTCGACCTCTGGCAAAACGACTACAAAGTCGGTGTCTATAACCTGCCCAAGCACTTGGACGAGGAGGTGGCACGTCTGCATCTGAGCAAGATCGGCGTGAAACTGACGACACTCACCCAGAAGCAGGCCGACTATATCGGCGTGAAGGTGGAAGGACCGTTCAAGACGGATTCGTACCGTTACTAATGGGTGAATCACAAAAGAAAATCAATAGCAAAAGGAGAGAGGACTGATGACGGTCCTCTCTTTTTTATTTGGAAACAGCGACAAAGTGTAAATGCCATTTTTTTTGTATCTTTGCACATTCAATAATTAGAGCATTTTTTATTATGAAAGTCGTTATTTTGGCCGGAGGTTACGGAACCCGTATCAGTGAAGAAAGCCATCTGAAACCCAAACCGATGATTGAAATCGGTGACAAACCCATTTTGTGGCATATCATGAAAATCTATTCCCATTATGGGTACAACGACTTCATCATCTGCTGCGGATACAAACATTATATCATAAAGGAGTGGTTTGCTGACTATTATCTTCACAACAGCGACATATCCTTTGATTTCACCAACGACAATAAAATGACAGTGCTCAACACCTCCGCTGTGGAGCCTTGGAAGGTAACTCTGATAGACACCGGGCTCAACACCATGACCGGCGGGCGTGTGAAACGCATTCAGAAATATGTCGGCGATGAGCCTTTTATGCTCACATACGGTGACGGTGTGGCTGACATCAACATCGCAGAACTGGTGAAATTCCACCAAAGCCATGGCAAGATTGCCACCATCACGACCGTGAACGTGGGTCAGCGTTTCGGTATCATTGAAATGGACGACACCGACACCATCAAGGCCTTCCGCGAAAAATCCGACTCCGACGGCAGCGTTATCAATGGCGGATTCATGGTCTTTCAACCTGAAATATTCAATTATATTGACGACGACACCACTGTTTTTGAGAGAAAACCCCTTGAATCCATGGCCAAATTAGGAGAATTGAAGGCATACAAGCACGATGGTTTCTGGCAATGCATGGACACCCAACGCGACAAGATGAATCTGGAGGGACTATGGGCATCGGGCAAGGCACCGTGGAAAGTATGGTAATTAGAATTGCAAAGCGCCTATAACAACAAACATTCATTATAGAGACGGTGTGCACACCGTCTCTTATAACAAAAAAGAACATGCAGACATTCAAAGGCAAGAAGGTTTTTCTCACAGGCCACACCGGTTTCAAAGGTGCGTGGTTAACCTTGATGTTGCATCAGATGGGTGCAGAGGTGACGGGCTATTCGTTGGCACCGAACACCAACCCCAGCCTTTTCGAGGTTATTCAAGGTGAGGAAATGTGCCTTTCCGTCATCGGCGACCTCCGCGACACCCAGTTGCTGCATAAAACGATGACTGAGTGCCAGCCCGACGTGGTGTTCCACCTTGCCGCTCAACCGATTGTGAGAACCTCCTACCAGATTCCCGCCGAGACCTTCGAGATCAACGCCATCGGCACCGCCAATGTGCTCGACGGCATACGGATGTTAAAGAAACCTTGCGTGGGCGTGATGATCACCACCGACAAGGTCTATCAGAACAACGAAACGGGACAGGCCTACAAGGAGGACGACCGCTTCGGCGGCTACGACCCCTACAGCGCCAGCAAGGCGTGCGCCGAGTTGGTCATCGACTCGTATCGTAAATCGTTCTTTAATCCTGATGATTACGAACAGCATCACAAGACCATCGCTTCGGCCCGCGCCGGCAACGTTATCGGCGGGGGCGACTGGGCCGCCGACCGGCTGGTGCCCGACATCGTGCGGGCTTTGTCCAAAGGCGAGGCCATACAGATTCGAAACCCCAAAGCCGTGCGCCCGTGGCAACATGTGCTGGAACCGCTTTCCGGCTACATCCTGCTGGCGCAAAAGCTGATGGAAGATCCCGTCAAATACGCCGAGGGATTCAACTTCGGTCCGAACCCTGCCGACACGCTGACGGTGGAGGAGATGACGCAGATGGCCACGGAGATATGGGGCGGCGGCACATTTGTTTTCCCCCAGCTCACCAACCAACCGCACGAGGCGGGTCTGCTCTCGTTGGACATCACCAAAGCCGGCAAAGTGCTGGGCTGGAGACCACGCCTCAATGCACGACAGGCTCTGGAGATGACATTGGAGTGGTATAAAATGTTCTATCAGAAAGGAACTTCATCCATAGTGGAACTGATGAAGGAGCAGATAAACAGAAATTTTGTCATTTTATGATTTCCATAAAATGGAAATTTTGTATTTTTGCAAAATCAGATTTTGAAAAATGGCAACAAATAGGAACAGGGCAATATTCGACAATCCCTTTGTCACGACAGGATATGTGGGAGCTGCTTATTTCTGTGACAGAGAAAAGGAGACGGAAGACATTGTACGATTGCTGACTAATGGTAACAATGTGGCTCTGATATCTCCCCGTAGATATGGGAAAACTGACTTGCTCCGGCATTGTTTTGCACAAAAAGAGATTGCAGAACGGTACTATACCTTTATAGTTGACATATATTCAACCAAATCGGTCTCAGAAATGGTTGGTAAGCTGGGAAGTGTTATTTTGGAAACGCTCAAGCCTCACGGGAAAAAAATATGGGGGAAATTTCTAAAAATGCTCGCTTCAGTCAGGTCTGAAATCAGTTTCGACATTAATGGATTGCCTTCATGGACTATGAGTGTGGGTGATATAGAGGCTCCCGACACCACCCTGGGAGAAATATTCGCCTACTTGCAAAACGCAGATAAGCCCTGTATCGTAGCTATTGACGAGTTCCAGCAAATCACAAAATATGCCGACACGAACATCGAAGCTGCATTGCGGACGTATATTCAATATTGCAGCAATGCCAAATTTGTATTTTCCGGTTCACGTCAGCATTTGATGGGATCGATGTTCCTCTCTCCAGCACGTCCTTTTTATCAGAGCGTGACCATCTATGGATTGAACCGACTACCCTTGGACAAGTACACGTCTTTTTGCCAATATCATTTTCAAGATTATGGCAAACAAGTGGAAAATGAGGTCGTAGAACAATTATACAATCAATTTGAGGGTGTTACATACTACATCCAACGTGCCATGAACGAACTTTTCTTTCGAACCCCCATCAGTGGTGTATGTAAAACAAGAGATATTGACAGTGCAATACAAGCGATTATAGACATCTCATCCCCGATATATGAG
This sequence comes from Bacteroidales bacterium, assembly GCA_016285145.1. Taxonomy (GTDB): domain Bacteria; phylum Bacteroidota; class Bacteroidia; order Bacteroidales; family WCHB1-69; genus F23-D06. Next base: position 24,651 of record JAEEQE010000016.1, read on the forward strand.
GATTTACTCTATCAATTACCGGAAAAGCAAAGCCGAGTGTTGGTGGCAATTGGGAAAGAGCAAAAAGCTGTCAATATTACATCCGGAAAATTTGTGAAAAAACACGGGTTGCTTTCCCCGAATTCCGTTAAAGCAGCGGTCCCGGCTCTAATAGACAAGGGTTTGCTCACTATGGACAAAGGGGTATATCAAGTTTACGACAAATTTTTCAACCTTTGGTTAGAACAACATATATGATTGCCATTACGAAAAAAGTCGTCACGAAAAAACGCATAATAAAGAATAGCACAAAAGAATCATGACCAAACGGGAAGAGACACTGCAATAACGAAAATATATTACATTTGAATAACCAATAACATATTATGTTGAACCATAAAGAATTACGCAAACAGATCACGGCATTGACCGCCGAATACTACAAAGCCCGCTTTGAAGAGAAAGAGTTCGTGCCCGGCAAGACCAAAGTGAACTATGCCGGTCGTGTGTTTGACGAGGAGGAATTGCAGAATGCGGTGAACGCATCTCTGGATTTCTGGCTGACAGAAGGAAGATTCTCCGAAGAGTTCTCCAGCAAGATTTCAGAGTTTTTGGGGGTGGAGAATGTGCTGCTCACCAATTCCGGCTCTTCCGCCAACCTGTTGGCGTTCACAGCCCTGACTTCTGAAAAACTTGGTGACAAAAGGCTGAAGCCTGGTGACGAAGTGATCTCCGTGGCCGCCGGATTCCCCGCCACCGTGACACCTATCATCCAAAACGGACTTGTACCTGTCTTCGTGGATCTTAGCATTCCGACCTATAATATTGATGTCGAAATGTTGAAGAAAGCCATCACCCCAAAAGTGAAGTGCATCTTCCTGGCACACACCCTCGGCAACCCGTTTGACATTGATGCCATCATGGAGATAGCCAAAGAGCACGATCTGTGGGTGGTGGAAGACAACTGCGACGCTTTCGGTTCCGAATACAAGGGCCGAAAGACCGGCACATTCGGTCACATTTCCACCATATCGTTTTATCCCGCCCACCATATCACCACCGGCGAGGGCGGAGCCATCTGCACCAACGACCCGCAGCTGGCGAGAATCGTGCGTGCGTTCCGCGACTGGGGACGTGACTGTTACTGCGCCGGCGGCGACAACAACACCTGCGGCAAGCGCTTTTCCCAGCAGTTTGGCACGTTGCCCTTTGGCTTTGACCACAAGTATGTCTATTCGGAAATCGGCTACAACTTGAAGATGACCGACATACAAGCTGCTATCGGAGCCGCCCAAATGGACAAGCTGCCCGACTTTTGCGAGAGTCGCAAGGCACATTTTCAAGAGTGGAAGCGTATCTTCGGCAAGTATTCGCAGTATTTCATCACCCCTGAACCCACCGAGGGAGCCGACCCCGCATGGTTCGCGTTTATCGTAACGTTGAAGGAAAACTGCCCGTTCAAACGCGATGATTTGACCAAGTATCTGAACGATAACCTGATAGAAACCCGCAATTTCTTCGCCGGCAATATGACCAAGCAGCCTGCCTTCATCGGCAAAAACTGGCGTATTGCCGACCATCTGAACCGTACAGACTATATCATGAACAACACTTTCTTCTTGGGCACCTATCCCGGCCTTACCGATGAAATGTTCAAGTACGCAGAAGAGAAATTGGATGAATTCGTGAAACAATATTAACATTATGTTGGCAAAGAAATACTTATCAGAGGTCGTTTCCATAGCGAACCCATTCAAGGGTATCTATACCGTGGAATTCAAGTCACTGGAAAGGCCTTACAAATATGCCCCGGGGCAGTTCCTCCATATCGCCATTGACGAGGAATACGACGGCATCGGACAGTGGCCGGAATCGCGCTGCTTCTCCATGCAGAGCGACCCTGCCGAGGAGGTCATCCGCATCACCTACGCCGTGAAAGGAAACTTCACGCAAGAGATGGAAAAGACCTTGGCCGTGGGCAGGGAAGTGTGGCTGAAACTTCCGTTTGGCGAACTTTTCACACAGCCGCACAACAAAACCAATACCGTGTTCATTGCCGGCGGCACGGGCGTGACGCCCTTCCTTTCGCTCTTCACCCACGAATCCTTCAGGGACTATGCGGACCCGAAGATTTATCTGGGTTACAAAAACGAAGACTACTACATCTACCAAAAAGAGTTCGCCGCCATCCAGAACGACAATGCCCGAATCACCATCTTTTACGAAAACAAGGATGGCATAATCGACATTGCGAAGATTCACGAGCAGAACGGCAACGATAGCAGCTATTTCATCTCCGGCCCTCCCGTGATGATCAAAATTTTCAAGGAAAAGCTCATCGAACTCGGCGTGCCGAAGGAGCATGTGCTCACAGACGATTGGGAATAATTTGGAACGTTAATACAACTTTTTAATAAAATGAACTTACAAGAACGTCAAATGCTGGACTCCTTACTTGAATTAAAGGAAGTATATGGAGTTTATGGAATAAAAGCGGAATTTGAGGCCGAAGGGGCCCGCATGGATGAACTTATCCGTCTTCGGGAATTGATATTACGTGCCGATTTGAAATTCATCACCAAAATCGGCGGATGCGAAGCCGTGCACGACATGCAACAATGTAAATTGCTGGGCGCCACGGGCGTCATGGCACCGATGATTGAAACCCCTTTTGCGCTGAGCAAGTTCGTCGGCGCGGCAAAACGTGTTTATGGTGACGACATGGATTCTGTGGAATGGATCATCAATGCTGAAACGAAGACTTGCCATGCCAATTACAAAGAGATATTGGAAGTTGGCAGCGGGTTCTTGAAAACCGTCACCGTTGGTCGCAGTGATCTTTCTGCCTCTATGGGGATTGCGCGCAAGGATATTGAAACAGAACCTGTCTTTGAAGCCACACGAGATTTGTTGCAACAATCACGCCAGGCGGGAATCACCACCAATTTTGGTGGCAATATTGGTGTTGAAAGTATTCCGTTTATTGTCAGGATGAGTGACGTGGCCGATCGTTTTGAAACACGCAAAGTGGTGATTTCCATTGAAAAAGATGAAAACAAGTTAAAACAAACCATCCACAAAGCCTTGGATTTTGAACTTCAATGGCTTTTATATAAAAAATCCTACTATACCCGCCTCTCCTCCGAGGACGAGGCCCGCATAGAGCGTATGCGTTATCAATTAAACAAAGATTAAGTATGGACAAAGTCGTTACTTTTGGTGAATTGATGTTGAAACTCTCCCCGGAAGGATATGGGAGACTTATCCAAGCACATCAACTCAATGTGGAGTACAGCGGGGCGGAAGCCAACGTGGCCGTTTGTCTGGCCAATTTCGGACGGTCTGTTTCTTTTGTAACAGCTGTACCTGATAATGTTTTAGGCGATGCCGCGATTAATGCCATGCGACATTACGGGGTAGATGTCTCTAACATCATTCGGAATGACGGGCGCTTAGGCATCTATTTTTCAGAAAAAGGCGCAAGCCAACGCCCTTCGAAAGTGGTGTACGACCGGAAACATTCCGCCATCGCCTTGGCAGCGGCATCCGATTTTGACTGGGATGCCATCTTCCATAATGCCACATGGTTCCATTTCACGGGCATCACACCCGCTTTGAGCGACAATGCCGCTGCCAATTGCCTTGCCGCCTGCAAAATGGCAAAATCCAAAGGCATTACCATCAGTTGCGACCTTAATTATCGGTCAAAACTTTGGAGCAAGGAAAAAGCCAATACTGTAATGACCGAGTTGTGCCAATATGTGGATATTTGCATAGCCAATGAAGCAGATGCCGCTGACGTGTTCGGAATCAAAGCAGAACAGTGCGATGTGGACAAAGGCATCCTTAATGAACAATCCTACCTTTCTGTAGCCCAACAGTTACAAAAGAAGTTTGGCTTCAAACAAGTGGCCATCACATTACGGGAATCCATCTCTGCCAGCGACAATAACTGGTCGGCCATCCTGTTGGATGACAACATAATCCATACAAGCCACAAATATCCCATTCATATCGTTGACCGGATAGGCGGTGGCGACTCCTTTGGTGCAGGTCTCGTTTACGCCATATCAGCGGGTTATGACCCACAGCACGCTTTGGAGTTCGCAGTGGCAGCCAGTTGCCTGAAGCAAACCATTGAAGGGGATTTCAACCTCGTGACAATCGACGAGGTTGAATCTCTTGTTGACGGAAACCAATCGGGTAGAATATCAAGATAGACCATATAAATGCCTTTTTATGATTAAAGTTAGTGATTTTATTTTCCAATATCTGGTTGAAAAATACAATATCCATCATTGTTTTATGGTGACAGGCGGTGGAGCCATGCACCTGAACGACTCCATAGGTCACACTAAAGGCCTGACGTACATCTGCAACCATCATGAACAGGCATCTGCCATTGCAGGAGAGGGCTATTACCGGGCTTGCGGCCAACTGGCCGTCACCTGCGTCACGACCGGACCCGGCGGCACCAATGCCGTTACCGGAGTTTTGGGACAATATCTTGATTCCATTCCCGGATTGTATATTTCCGGACAGATAAAGACTTCCACCTACAAGCATACTTATCCGTATTTGAATCTGCGTCAACTGGGCGATCAAGAAGCGGATATCGTTTCCATCGTTACACCCATTACAAAGTATGCCAAAACCATTTACAATCCTTTGGATGTGAAATACGAGCTGGACAAGGCTATTGCCATCGCTTTGGACGGCAGACCCGGTCCTGTTTGGCTGGATGTTCCGCTGGACGTGCAAGGCGCCACCGTTGACGAAAGCCTGTTCCGTGAATTCAACCCCTCCGCTGAAATAATTGACCCTGTGAAACACTCCTTGGTGGATGAACAAATCAAACAACTTATCGAAAAAATCAGAGGTTCGAAAAGTCCTGTCATCTATGTGGGCAATGGCGTTCGGCTGGCCAAACGGGAAAAGGAGTTCATCCAACTGGCAGAAACCCTGAATATTCCCGTGGTCACGGCTATCAGCGGCTCCGACATCATCTGGCACAACCACCCGCTGTGTTTCGGAAAGCCCGGCATTTGCGGCGACCGCATCGGGAACATCATGGTACAAAATGCCGACCTGTTGATTGTAATGGGTACACGCTTGAGCATCCGACAAGTAAGTTATGCCTACGACCTGCTGGCCCCCAAAGCATTCAAAGTGATGGTGGACATTGACCTTGCCGAGATGCAAAAACCCACATTGAACATCGACATGCCCATCCATGTTAATCTTTCAGAGTTTATAGACAAGATGCTTGTCGCCCTTGTGAACGAGAAAACGCTGCCCGGTTTTATGGAGTGGAAAAATTGGGGAAGGGCCATTGAAAGCAAACTCCCCACCCTTTTTGATGACAATCCGGATTGTGAAGGATATGCCAACTCGTACAAGTTCGCCGACGAACTTTTCAAGCAACTTAAGGATGGCGATGTAGTTGTGACGGGCAACGGCACGGCTTACACCTGCACCTATCAAGCCATGAACGTCAACAAAGGGGTAAGAGTGTTTGCCAACCAAGGCTGTGCCGCCATGGGTTACGGATTGCCCGCTGCCATCGGTGCCTGCGTCAGCAATGAAAAAGGGAAAACAATCTGCGTGACGGGTGACGGTTCCATCCAAATGAACATTCAGGAACTTCAAACCATTGTCACAAACAAACTGCCACTGAAAATCTTCGTGTTAGAGAATGAAAGCTACCTGGCTATCAAAACAACCCAAAAAGCTTTCTTTAACGGGAATTTCACGGGAAGCAACCCAACAAGCGGAGTGATATGCCCTGATTTGAAACGAATTGCGGAAGCATACGGAATTCCCTTCACACGAGTGTCAAGCAATGATGAATTACACGATGCCATTGCTCAAACACTGAACGCCGAAGGTGCCATGATTTGTGAAGTGAAAATGCATCCCGAACAGACTCTTTTTCCTAAATCCGCATCTTTTATGGATAAGGAGACAGGGAAAATGACATCCGCGCCACTTGACAAAATGGCCCCTTTCATGCCTGAGGAACTACAATCACAATGTGTATTCACAAGCAAATAAAGCCTTCTTTCATCATGCATAACCTCATCGTCACAGGAGCTACCGGATGTGTCGGAAGCGCGGTCGTCAGACAGGCGCTCGCACGAGGTATGAACGTGACATGCATCGTCCACAACGATTCCAAAAGGCTATCGAATCTTCCTCAAAGTGAACGCGTTCATGTTGTAGAATGCAATCTGTCGGATTACTCCTCACTGGAATTAGCAGGCCAATATGATGCCTTCATACACCTGTCATGGGAGAAAACCTTCGGTACCTCCCGCGATGATGCCGAGACCCAAACCCGCAACATCCAATACACCCTTGATGCCGTCAGATTAGCACATCGTTGCGGCTGCAGCGTGTTTGTAGGTGCAGGATCGCAGGCAGAATATGGTGTGCAATCGCAAGACCTTACCCCCACCCTGCCTGTCAGCCCCGAAAGCGGATACGGCATCGCCAAGTATGCGGCAGGGAAGTTGTCGGCTATGCTGTGCAAAAGTTTAGGCCTCCGTCACAACTGGGTGCGCATTCTCAGCGTTTATGGCCCGAACGATGGAGAAAACACGCTCATCAGTTACGCCATTCGCGAGCTGAAAGCCGGACGTTCCCCCGAGCTCACCAAATGCGAGCAGATTTGGGACTACCTTTATGCCGACGATGCCGGCGACGCCATTCTGTCAGTTGCCGCCAACGGCGTTGACGGCAAAACATACCCTTTGGGGTCAGGACAAGGAAGAAAGTTGTCAGAATACATTGAGGAGATCCGCCAGATCATCAATCCTTCCGTTAAAGTCCAATATGGTGTTAAAGACTATTATCCGCATCAGCCGATGCACCTGGTGGCCGACATCAGCGAGCTGACGAAGGATACCGGATGGAAACCAAAATTTACTTTTATAAAAGGGATCCTTTCATTTGTTTGTAACGATAATGATTGATATTAAATAATTATGAAAAAAATAAGCATCCTGATACCCTGTTATAACGAAGAAGAAAACGTGGTGCCCATAAGCAAAGCCGTGGTGGAAGAGTTACAAAACAACCTTCCAAACTACGACTACGAGATTGTTTTCATCGACAATGACTCACAGGACAACACCCGCCCCTTGTTGCGGGAAATCTGCAAGCAGAATCCTAAAATCAAGGCCATCTTCAATGCCAAGAATTTTGGGCAGTTCAACAGTCCATACTATGGAATGCTCCAAACCTCAGGCGATTGCACCATCAGTATGTGCTGTGACTTCCAAGATCCTGTGGAGATGATTCCCCGTTTGGTGGAAACCTGGGAAAACGGTGCCAAAATCGTCTCCTGTATCAAGACCAAGAGCAAGGAGAATCCCATCATGCGTTTTTTGCGCACCATTTATTATAAAATCATCAAGAAAATGTCTTCTGTGGACCAGATTGAGCATTTTACCGGCTTTGGTCTTTATGACAAAAGCTTTATCGAGGTGTTGCGCAATCTGAAAGACCCCACCCCGTTCATTCGCGGCATTGTGGCCGAACTGGGTTATAAACGGGTGGACATTGAATACACCCAGGCAAAGCGACGTGCCGGGAAAACGCACAACAATTTCTTCACCCTGTTTGATGCGGCCATGCTCAGCTTCACCAGCTACACCAAGGTAGGCCTGCATCTCGTCACTTTTGCCGGATTGATATTGTCAGGCTTGTCGATTCTGGCCGCATTGGTTTACCTTGTACTGAAGCTGATTTATTGGGATTCCTTCTCCGCCGGCTTGGCTCCATTGATCATCGGCCTGTTCTTCATCAATGCGGTGGAATTGCTCTTTATCGGCTTCGTGGGAGAGTACGTGATGAGCATCAACACGCGGGTGATGAACCGCCCACTGGTGATTGAAGAGGAACGCATTAATTTTGATACAGAAGATAAAGAAAATCCCTGTTTCGAATCAGAATAATCTCCAAATGTTCCGATTATGAATAGAATTTTTGTGGTTTTGCAACGCATAAATCATTACGCTTTAAAGCATAACGCCACAAAGCATAATAACGGACAGCGATTTCTGCCAACCCTATCGATACAGAATCCATATTGTAAATATGGATTTTTTTAAAAAAATTTCGATTGTGAATATGGATTTTTTGTACATTTGCAACCCGAAAATATGAATTATGGTCACAAAGGATTTGTTACGGCAGGTGATTTATGAGCAGCGCGAACAACACGAAGACCTCGGTGTGCAGAGGCTATTGCCGCTAACACAAATCTCTAATCCTGAAATACTTGTCATTTCTGGTGTGCGAAGGTGCGGCAAGTCTGTCCTGATGCAGCAAATCAAGTCCCGCCTATCGGAACAGGACTATTACTTAAGTTTTGACGATGACCGTCTGCTTTATTTCACCGTAGAAGATTTCCAAACCCTATATGATGTGTTTGCCGAAGACTTCGGCCTGCAACACACTTTCTACCTTGACGAAGTGCAGTTGATACCCGGCTGGGAACGGTTTGTCGGCAGACTGTACCGTCAGAACAACAAAGTGTTTGTGACGGGCAGCAATGCCTTTATGCTGAGCAAGGAACTCGGGACACTTCTGACAGGAAGGCATTTGAAGCAGGAGCTATTCCCGATGTCATTCCCCGAATACATGTCCATGAAAGGTATCGAATGGGGAAGGCCTGACTTCTATACCACAGAAGGTCGCGCCAAAATGCTGAACATACAGAACAAATACTTGACAGACGGAGGCTTTCCACAATATCTGTCCACCAGCAATCCACGCTATTTGAAAGAATTATATAACGATATCATTTATCGGGACATTGTTGTCAGGCACAAACTCCCATCAGACAGGCAACTACGGGAAGTTGCTTATTATTTAGCCAGCAACTATACGCACCGTTTTACCTATAAATCTGTAAGCAAGGCAACAAATGTGAAAAGTTCAGATACAGTGAGTGACTATATCAGTTATATGGAAGAAGCATATCTGGTTGGCGTACTAACCAAATACGACTACAAGGTGGGGGAACAACTCAAAAGTCCCAAAAAGATATATTTCATTGACAATGGGCTCGTAGCCCAAATCGGGTTCGGGTTCAGCGACAACTGGGGTTCCCGATTAGAAAACGCTGTTTATCTCGAATTGCGCCGAAGAGAACAGGAACCCTATTATTTCAGTGACAAAGGGGAATGTGACTTTATTGTAAAGCAAGGAGGGAGCATTGTTGCTGCCTATCAAGTTACAACTTCCATGCACACGACAAGTAATCGTGAACGCGAAGAAGCGGGGCTGATGGCCGCGATGAACGCCTTCAACCTAAAGGAAGGCTTCATTATCACGCAGGAGCAATCAGAAGAAAAAGTGCTGCCAGATGGTAGAAGAATCCATATACTTCCCTATTATCGCTGGATTCTCGAATGATATGTCTCTCCCATTTCAGAATAATCAAACATAAAATAAAGATTACGAAAAAAGTCTTAACAAAAAATGCATAACAAAGAGATATAAATATTATGAGTTCTAAAAAATCAAAAAAGCAGGTTAAAAGCAATGGCACAGTATTAGGGAAACAATACCCGAGCGATTTGAAAAATGCCAACAACGAGCTTGTCTCCAACATTGTTCAATGGTCATTTTGTATTATCGGGACCATTTTCCTGTTTTCATGTTTAGGTTTACTAATCTCCAAAATATACCATCCGGAAACAGAAAGCATTGTAAAGGCCGCGTTAGAAAAATGTATCGTAACGGACTTCCAACCAGAACCCGTGGAGGCCTTGTTGTTCCGAACAGGACTGCTCTTTATCCCATGCTGTCTTCTTGGCCTTTACTTTCTCACCACTCGTTCATTTTTCAAAAAAATCGCACAAAACAAATGGTTAGCTTATTCCTTGGTTGTTTTGGCTTCAGCTGGCATTGCCTTCTTGGGATATTATGTGTTTGCCCAAGACAACCCCACCTATCTTGAGACACTTGGAAGATTACATAACGAGCGGGACCGACTGGCGGTCACCAATTATGATTTTTTCTTCAAGGACACTTTCCTTGACACTCATCTGGCTCAATATTTCCTGCTATGGGTATCCTTGTTACTTTTATTCTATCTGTTTGTGGTCAAGTTTATTCGTGGAATCGGATCCAAAGTATATAAAATATTATCTTCCGCCGTGCTTTTTGTGTTTGCCGCAATCATCCTGATTCAGATCTTCAACATGATGCACTTCGACATGCCTTTGAACTGGGAAAACCAATTTGACTTCAATGCCGTCTTCTATTCTGCCACTCAGGTAAATGCCGGCAGTCAACTGCTGAATGACGGGTTCACGAACACGTATGGCTTATATCCTCATTTTCTACAGCCTTTCTTTAATCTATTTGGATTTTCGGTTTCCAGTTTCACCTTCGCGATGAGTTTATTGATTGTTTTTACTTTTGCCTCCATCCTGCTCTTTTTATACACTACGGTACAAGACAAGATCATCGCACTGCTCGGTTTTGGCACCAGTTTATATTTCTCCTATTTGCTGAACCGTTTGATCATGAATTTTGATTCTGCTTTTGCCATTTTCCCCATCCGAACCACACCGGTGGCTCTCCTGCTTTTAACTGTTTCCCTTTTCTTAATAGCGGTAAAAAAGGACAAACAGCGCTTTCAGCGCATTGTCTATTACGTCGGAACAGTCCTTATGGCGTTCGGTGTTATTTGGAATTTCGAGTTCGGATTAGTTTCCTATCTTTCATGGTTGGCATTCCTCTGCTATTATGATTTCTTTTCCCCTGAAAAGAAATTCAATTGGAAGAAAATCCTGTTCCATTTTGGAGTATGGATTGTCACATTATTGCTGGCTTTTGCATGTTATGGAATAATCCAACGAATACATTACGGTCATTTCCCCGATTTCAGCTTACTCACATCCACACTCTCTGTTTTTGGATCCATGGGGTTTTTCATGTTGCCCATGCCGTTGTTCCACCCGTGGATGTTGCTCGTTCTTGTCCATATCTTATGCTTGGTTTATGCCATCAGCCGACTTTTCAAAAAGGACATCACACCCAAATCTGCCGCCATATTCCTGATGGCCATTTTAGGATGCGGTCTTTTCGCATACTATCAGGGCAGAAGCCACAACTGGAATTTCACCACAAGCTTGCTTCCAGGTCTCATTGAACTCACACTGCTCACTGACGAATTATGGGCAACCTTCAAACGCACCAACAACTTCATCTTAACGCCATTCCTTTATTTGTGCTTTGCCTGTCTGTTACTTTCAACCATTAGTCTTGGCGCCGCATCTTCCGACATTAGCAACTTGGCCAATCAAACCGTCCGCAAAGAATTGAAGCCTGCCTATGCCAAAGAGAAAAAATATATCAACAGCGTCAACCATTTCATCGATTCCTGCGATATCTCCTCCGACCGTGTCATATTGCTGTGTTCCAACAAGTACCAAGGGTTGTTCATGCAGGACAAGCGGATGCGCTCCGCCGTCAATCCGGGTATTCTGGACTTGTTTTATAAAACAGATGCCGAGCGATATGTGACTACCCTTGCCGATTCCGCCTACGATGTGTTTTTAGGCAACAATTTCTACTATCCATATCTTTCCGACATTCGTACTGTTTTAACTGCGGAATATCAAGTTGTAGATCGTCTTTACGACACCACCGCTTTGATTTTCGCTCATTTGCAGAAACGGAACACTCCTTCTCCAGCAACCGTATTTTTCCAAAAAAGAAATACAACCCTGCTGCATGAAAAATTCACCAAAGACTCCACATATTACCGTCAACTGTGCAATCTGTCGAAAAACGGACGGGACAGTTTGGACATCCCGTCCACCTTTACTGTGGAAATCCTCTTCCGCGCCGACAGCATGCAATTCTACCAATACCCCGTGCTATGTGCCAATAACACTGATAGCTCGGGCTTTGCAATATTCAACACGGGGAACAAGGCAAAACCTGACGAATATTACATCAATATTGGTGGCATCGGATTCCCTATCCAGCTGAAATCCAATCAATGGCACTACCTTACCGTAGTGTTTTCCGGACAACAAGTCTATGCCTTTGATAACGGGCAAATGAAAGCTGCTGTCATGTTCCCCTCCTCGTACAAGAAATCCGAGAACAAACTATATGTTGGGAACAATGGTTCCCTGCGGCATTTCTCTGGCATTATCAATGAGGTTGCCATATCCTCCGGCGCACTATCTGCTCAAGAGATTTCAAACACTTGGCAGAATATCAATTCCAGCATACAGAAACTACGCCCCCGATAGGACAATACATTTTTTCGTATCTTTGCCGCTGATTATATTGCAGACAATTTGAGCCAACTTGTTTTGCCTATTAAAATACAGACACACAACAAGGTGTGAGAAAAAAGAGGGGACCTGCCGATATATTTTAAATTTGCAGTTATGGGAATTTACATCAATCCGGGTAATGAGAACTTCCGTAAGGCACGGAATGAGGAGTATGTGGACAAATCCGGACTGAATACAATGGATAAACTGATACAACTGATCAAAACACTTTACGCCAAATACCGCAACTTCATCCTCTATTGCGTTATTGGCGTGATCAACACGGGAGTGGATCTGGGCGTGTTTTCGCTGCTCTGCCACTGGGGTGTGCATTATCTGGTTGCCAACATCGTCAGCTACCACTGCGGCATCGTGTGCAGTTTCCTCCTCAACCGGAAAGTCAACTTCAAAGTCAAGGACAAGGTTTTCCGCCGCTTCCTCTCCTTCTACGGTATCAGCCTGGTGGCCGTGGCCGCCAGCGAAGGCATGCTATACCTGTTTGTATCCGTCATGGGGCTCCACAGCATTGTGGCCAAGCTCATTTCCATGGTCATCATTGCCATCTGCCAGTTTCTATTTGTCAAACGCTTTACTTTCAGAAAATAATCGCCTATGCAAACCACCATCATAATTCCCTGTTACAACGAAGCCAACCGCCTGAACAAGGAGGCTTTTCTGCAATTCCTCGGCAATCACGAAGATGTGTCCTTCCTCTTTGTCAATGATGGTAGCAAGGACAACACCTTAGAGATGCTCGCGGCCTTCGCGAACGAGCACCAACGAATCCATTATCTGGACGTGCAGCCCAATGGCGGCAAGGCAGAGGCCGTGCGCCGAGGCATGCTTCACGCTGCAGAACACATCCCCAGCGATTATATCGGCTTCTGGGATGCGGATCTGGCAACGCCGCTATGGGAAATCGACAACTTCCTCACACAAATACAACGCGGTGATTTTGAAATGGTTACCGGATTACGTCTCATGCGCTTGGGTGCTGGCGTGAAACGCAAACAACTGCGCCATTATTTAGGACGCTGCTTTGCCACCACGGCCTCCATCCTGCTGAAACTGCCCGTTTATGACACCCAATGTGGGGCCAAACTATACAAGACCTCCATCGTACCGACTCTCTTCTCCGATTCCTTCGTCACCCGCTGGCTGTTTGATGTGGAACTGCTGGCCCGCTTTATAAACGCCTACGGACGCGACAAAGCCATCCAGAACGTTTACGAATACCCACTCCTCGAATGGGTGGACGTAGGTGGCTCACAACTGAAATTCAAGGACTTCTTCAAAGCCCCCTACGAACTCTGGCAGATTAAAAGACGCTACAAATTGTAGGCATCCTTTTAAAGTCTCATAACAATCTAAAATCATTTTTCACACTGATTATAACATAAAACCATTATATGAAAGAATTTTGGACAAAAAACAAGAAAAACGCCTGGTTTTGGGCTTTTATCATCGTAGCGGCGGCACTGCTTTTCATCATGCCCATTTTAAGTTTAGATGCCGGTAACACGGGGGATGAAGACGGTTTTCAGATTCCTCAAGGACAGAATGTCGTCAACTACTATAAAACCCATGGAGAAGACACCACCTGTCTCAACTTCAAAGACAACCTCCAATACTACGGTTCTTCTTTCGATGTCATTACAGAATACATCAATCAAACATTTCATATCAAGGACATAAATATCTCACGCCATATCTGCAATTCCCTTTTGGGGTGGCTGGCTATCCTTATGGTGGGACTGATAGCCTACCAATTGGGCGGCTTCCGTGCCGGCGCGATTGCCATGATCCTGCTGTTCTTGTCGCCACGATTCCTCGGCCATTCGTTCAACAACCCTAAAGACTTGCCATTCGCCACGGCGGTCATATCTGCCATTTTCGGCATGGTGCTCTTTTTCAAGCAATTCCCGAAAGTAAAATGGTACACCTTTGTCATCCTCATTCTCTCCATCGCCTTCTCTATCAGCGTCCGTATCGGCGGATTGATACTCTTTGGCTACTTCGGGCTTTTGGGTCTGATTTACCTTTTCTTCCATCTTTCCAATAAAAAGAAAAACGGCAACAAACTTCAAGGTAACGGGTCCGCAGACACATATCATATTACCCTCAAGGATTTCTTCAAGTTGCTGGTTATGGGCCTGCTCATCTGCATCGTCGGGTATTTTGCCGGGCTTCTGTTGTGGCCGTTCGCGCTACAGGCACCGATCAAGAATCCCATGGAAGCGTTCAAACTGATGTCCTCCTTTGACATCTCGCTCCGCCAGCTCTTCGAGGGCACGATGCAGTGGTCTGACCGGCTGCCATGGTACTATACGCCCAAATACATCCTTATCTCAATTCCCATTGCCGTCATCATCGGCATGATTCTCTTCTTCATCTTCTGCTGGCGGAAAAAAGAGGACCGCTTCTGGGCATTCTTCGTCTTCTTCACCTTCTTCTTCCCCGTATTCTGGATTGTCTATACCCGCGCCAATGTGTATGGCGGCTGGCGTCACGCCATGTTCGCCTACCCGCCTATGGTAGTCGCTGCCGGATGGGGATTTGACGGTCTCGTGCGGTGGGTGGAATCAAAATTGGGAATTAACAATGAAACAACAACAAATAACGATGATACAGACGTGGCACGCCACGTCTCTACGAAGGGTATTATCGTGAACGTGGCCAGCGTGGTGATTCTGTTGGCGCTGCTCATCGGGCCCATTCGCCATATCGTGGCCAACCACCCGTACGAATATGTCTATTTCAACGAGTTTGCCGGTGGGGCCAAGAAAGCCTTCGGCAACTACGAGATGGACTACTACTACCACTCCACCCGCGAGGCTTCCGAATGGATTATCGCCAATGCCGAGCCCAAAGCCGATGGCTCCAAAATCCGCGTGGGCACCTGGCACACCGCCTCGGTGAACTACTTCTTCCGCAACGACACCGCCCGCTTCCAGCCCACATTCATCCGCTGGTACGAAAAGGAGAACTCCGACTGGGATTACGCCATCTTCACCGTTACAGGCATCAACCCGGAATACCTCCGCAGCCCGAAGTTCCCGCCCAAAAACACGGTCAAAACCATTGAGGTGGATGGCAAACCCATCTGCATCATCCTCAAACGGAACGACAAATCCGACTGCCAAGCCTTCAAATACAAGAACGAGGGACGGCTCGACTCCGCCTTCATCCTCTATAAACAAGCCCTGCAAAAGGATCCCGAGAACCTTGGTGCCCTGCTCAATATCGGAGAACTCTACGTACGCATCAACCGTCCCGACAGTGCCTTGATGTTCCTCAACCGTTACACCGCCATCGACCCGTATGCAGAAGTGGCCAACTACATGACGGCTTACGCCCATATCTACAAAGGCGAAAACGACAAAGCTTTGGATATTGTCCGCAAGATCCAGAAACACAACATCAAATACACGGGCGCCTATTATCTTGCCATCCAGATTTATCTGCAGAAGAAAGATTTCGTGGCTGCTAACAAGGAGTTCATGAAGCTGATTGACATTGACCGCGTGGACGACCAATTTGTGCAGATGTGGCTACAATTCAACCAGATGCAGAACATCGATGCGCAACACGCCTACATCAAGCTCTATAAGGCGATGGCCAAGAGCTTCGAAAAACGGGGTAAGAAAAAAGAGGCCGAACAATACCAAAAACTGGCCACCGGCAGATAATCGCTCCCGACCTATTTACGGAACAATCCATACACAGCGGTGCCACTTCCCGACATAGAGGCGTAGGTGGCACCGTTTTCATAAAACGAGCGCTTGATTTCCGCCAACTCGGGATGCTGTTCGAAGATGCTGTCCTCGAAATCGTTATGCAGAAGGTCGCGCCATTGCAGCACCGGGGTGCGGATGATGTCGCACACATGCACAGTGGGCATTTTAGGCGTCACGCCCGCGTAGGCTTCGCGTGTGGAAACCGACACATCTGGTTTTTCAATGCGTATTTCGTAATCTGACAAATCCAGCGGAATAGGCTGCAGAATCTCACCCCGTCCTGTGGCATACGCAGGTGTGTTGAGGATAAAGAAGGGCACATCGCTGCCCAATTGCGCTGCGTATGAAAGCAACGCCGTGTTATCCAACGGCAGACTGAAAAAGTCGGCCAGCATTTTCAGGGTGAACGCCGCATCGGCGGAACCGCCGCCAAGACCGGCCCCTGTGGGGATGTGCTTCTCCAAACGCAGTCGCACGCCCCGAATGCCGAAATCGCGCTGCAACAGCCGGAAAGCTTTCACACAAAGGTTTTTATCATCCGGACCCACATCCTGAACACTCTCGCAAACAAACTCAAAATCGATGTCCGTTTCCTCCAACGTGAGACTGTCCCTATAATAATCCGTAGGATAAAACACCGTCTCCAAGTCGTGGTACCCGTCCGGGCGTTTGCGCACGATGTTCAGACCGAGGTTGATTTTGCAATTGACTGGCATCATAAGTTTCACTATAAGTTGTTATCAGCACTGCAAAGGTATGATTTTTTTCGGACTATCGGAAGGGAGCCTTGTATTTTAAAACAGGGAACTTCATATTGTAAAAGACGGCGGAACAGTACACGCGATCGGATTCTGCCGTGTGTGCAAAAAAGTCGTACTTTTGCGGCTGCAATAATAATCTACGAATCATCCGAATATGAATACATTTACGGACACGCTTACCAGCACTCCTGACCACCGCGCCGGCTTTGTCAACATCATAGGGAACCCCAATGTGGGCAAAAGTACGCTTATGAACCAGCTGGTGGGCGAGAAAATCTCCATTATGACCTCCAAGGCGCAGACCACGCGCCACCGCATCAAGGGCATTGTGAACGGCGACAACTACCAGATTGTCTATTCCGACCTTCCCGGCGTGCTCGAGCCCGCCTACATGATGCAGAAAATGATGATGCGCTTCGTGGTGGACTCGCTGCAAGATGCTGACATTATCCTTTATATGGTGGATTGCGGCGAAATGAAATACCACGCGGAACTTGTAGAGAAAATCAAATCCTTGGGAAGGCCTATTGTTTTAACTATTAATAAAATAGACAAATACACCGAAGAGCAGGTCGCGGAGACGGAGCAATTCTGGAAACAACTGTTCCCAGATGCCGATGTGCTGACAGTTTCCGCCCTCAAAGGCGTGCATATCAACGAATTGAGGGAGAAAATCATCGAATTGCTGCCGCTTTGTCCTCCCTATTTCCCCAAGGATGCCCTGACCGACCGTCCGATGCGCTTTTTTGTGTCGGAGCTAATCCGCGAACAGATTCTCCTACAATACAAGAAGGAAATACCCTATAGTGTGGAGGTGGTTGTGGAAAGCTACAAGGAGGAAGAGGACATTATCCGCATCGGGGCCATCCTGTATGTGGAACGCGACACCCAAAAGGCCATCATCATCGGCAGCAAGGGAGCGGCCATCAAGAAACTCGGCTCCGACGCACGCCTGTCCATCGAGGATTTCCTGCAAAAGCACGTCTATTTGGATCTGTCGGTAAAAGTACTCAAAGACTGGCGTAACAGCGAGTTGCTGATGAGACGCTTCGGATACGACGAGGGGGAGAGGTAAAAGTATAGAGTTTAGAGTTGATAGTTTAGAGTTTGTAAAAATTGGGAATTCCCAAAATCAAATAATCCCTATTAATTTTTTAATATGGCAATATTAGTAAAAAACATCAAACAGTTGGTTCAGGCCGAACCGAAAAAAATAAAATTCCGCGCAGGAAAAGAGATGCAACAACTTCCTGTCATTGACAACGCTTATCTTTTGACGGTGGGCGAAAAAATCAAGGATTTCGGTCCCATGGAGGAGCTCCCCAAGATTGACCTGAACAAAATCAAAGAACCGATAGAGGTGGTTGACGCCTCCGGGCGGATGGTTTTCCCCTCTTTTTGTGACTCGCACACGCATATCGTCTATGCCGGCAGCCGCGAGGTGGAGTACATCGACAAGATCAAGGGCCTCAGCTACGAGGAGATAGCCAAGCGTGGTGGCGGAATCCTCAACTCCGCGCAACGTCTGCACAATACATCGGAAGAGGCGTTGTACGAGCAAGCATGGCAACGTCTGGAAGAGATGGCATCCTACGGTACAGGGGCGGTGGAAATCAAGAGCGGCTATGGTCTCTCCACGGAGGATGAGCTAAAGATGCTCCGCGTCATTCGCCACCTCAAGGAGACCTCCCCGTTGACCATCAAGGCCAATTTCCTCGGTGCACACGCGGTGCCATTGGCCTATAAGAACAATCCCGACGAGTATGTGGATTTGATTATCAATGAGATGATTCCGATGGTAGCCGCGGAAGATTTAGCCGACTACATCGATGTATTCTGCGACAAAGGTTTCTTCACCTGCGAGCAGACAGAGCGAATGCTGATGCAGGGCATCAAATACGGGCTGCGGCCCAAAATCCATGCCAATGAGATGGCCTGCTCGGGCGGCATCCAAGTGGGCGTGAAGTACAACGCCCTCTCGGTGGATCATCTGGAATACACAGGCGACGAGGAAATCGCCGTCCTCAGAGGCAGCGAGACCATGCCGACCATCCTGCCGGGAGCCGCCTTTTTCTTAGGTATGGTGTGCGCCCCCGCACGCAAGATGATGGAGGGCGGACTGCCGGTGGCCTTAGCCTCCGACTACAACCCGGGATCCTGCCCGTCGGGCAATATGCAGTTAGTGCTGGCGATGGGCTCCATCATGTACAAAATGCTCACAGAAGAGGCCATCAACGCCACCACCATCAATACAGCGTATGCATTAGGCGAACATGAGACCGTTGGCACCATCACGAAGGGAAAGAAGGCCAACTTCTTTATCACCAAGCCAATGGATACCATCTACTATATGAGTTATGGCTTCGGCAGTAACAAGGTGGAACAATATTTCCTCAATGGAAAACGCATGTAGAAGATAAGACAGAGGGCGATGCCGAAAAGCATCGCCCTCTATTTTTTTGTCTTTTCATCATTATTACTGCACAATCTTGATTTCCTGCATCAGATTCTGTGCATTGGCCATCTTGTCGATGATGAATAGCAAGTAGCGCATGTCCATGCAGATGGTGCGTTGCACTTCGTTCTCAAACGCGATATCGCCACTCATGGCCTCCCAGTTGCCATCGAAGGCCAAACCGATGAGATTGCCATTGGCGTCAATGACCGGACTGCCGGAGTTACCACCCGTAATGTCGTTGGTGGTGATGAAGTTGACCACGAGGTCACCATTCTCGTTGGCGTAGCGACCATAGTCATGGTTCTCCCACAGCCGGATGAGGTCCTTGGGCACGTCAAACTCCCAGTCGCCGGGTTTGTACTTGGCCATCACACCATCCAACGTGGTAATGTAGTTGTATGTGACGGCATCCGCCGGTTGACAATCCTGCACGCTGCCGTAGGTGAGTCGCATGGTGAAGTTGGCATCCGGATAGAAATTGCGGTTTTTCTGCATTTCCCTCAAACCCTGCATGTACAAACGATTGGCACGATCACAATTCACCTTGTCGGCTTCATCTCCCAATTTCCAGTACGATTGCAAGATATCGTACATCAAAGCATAAATGGGATCCTTTGCCAGCGATTTGGGCTTCTCAATCCACGCATTCAGCTTATCGGGATCCACCAGAATAGATTTGGCGAAGGCGTTATCTACGAAAGCGGTGAAATCGCCATGGTTCTTGTCACCCACCTTTTTGATGGTGGCGGGCAACTGGTCGTGTTTCACATCTTTGTAGAACAGGTTCAGCAGGGCGATAGTGACGTCGCGATCCAACGCCTTGTTATAATCCTTGAAGAAATTATCGAATTCCGGTTTCAGCTTTTTCGCATACGCGATGATTTTGTCTTGCGGGGCCGCTTTTGACTCTATGGCATTATTCAGCGATCTGAATTTCAAAGCAAACGTCACGGCTTCGCCGCCGCGCCAACCTGCCTCGCGGTGGTAGATGAGAGCCTTGGTGTAGTTTTTCTGGTGTTTCCAATATTTGTCAAGCTCATCCAAGACATTGAGATACTTATTTATCCGGTCTTCGCTGCGATACGTCCAGTTGCGGAAATCCTGTTCCTGGGTCACACGTTTGTCATACACTTTGTTCTGCTTGAGTTGTTTCACCTGTCCGATATAATATTTCCAGTAGTTGCTCACACTGGCCTGCTTGGAGGCATATTGGATGAAGACAGCAGGGTCGGCATCCATGTGCTTGCGGTACTGCTCCAGTTTGGTGGTACGGCAGTCCACAATGGCGGGGCCTTCCAATTCGATGATATTCTTCACGGCACCGGAGTAGGAGTAGCGGTCAGTGGAACCGGGATAGCCTAAAATCATAGTGTAATCACCTGGTTGTACGCCTTTTAATGATATAGGCAGATAGTGCTTCGATTTCATGGGCACGTTGTTCTTACTGTACGCGGCAGGTTTGCCATCGGGAGATGTATAAACACGGAAGATACAGAAGTCGCCTTTGTGGCGCGGCCATGTCCAGTTGTCAGTGTCGGCGCCATATTTGCCGATGCCCCAAGGCGGACAGGCCACGAGGCGCACATCTTTGTACACATCGTACTCAAACAGGATGTACTGGTTGCCGTGGTAGAAGGGTACGATTTCCACTTTCACATCGCGCTTGCCCTTTCGTTCTTCTGCAAGCATCTTGCCGTTCTCCTCTATTTTCTTGGCGCGTTCCTCTTCCGACATATTATCGGTAATACCTTTTAAAACGGCTGCTGTAACATCTTCTATATAAGAAAGGAACGACACAGTAAGGCCTTCGTTGGGCAGTTCCTGGTCTTTGCTGCGGGCCCAGAAGCCGTCCTGCAGGTAATCGTGTTCCACGGAGGCGTGTGCCTGCACGTAGGAGAGGCCGCAGTGATGGTTGGTGAGCAGCAAACCCTCAGGTGAGATCAGCTCGCCAGTGCAGCCGCCGCCGAATTGCACGATGGCATCCTTGAGGCTGGGTTGGTTGAAGCTGAAGATCTGCTCAGCGGTAAGCTTGCAGCCAAGTCGCTGCATGTCAGCCAGATTCTGTCCGTTGATGGAATACGGGAGCCACATGCCCTCGTCAGCGCGGGCACCCAACACAAGCATCATCAAAGCGATGCACAATAGGTTGATTCTATGTTTCATCTTGTCTGTAATTTGAAAGTGCAAAGGTATGAAAAATTTGGCAAATCCTATCTGGAATCCGACGGTTTGATTTTCGGACAAAAAAAACTCTCCCCTTGCGGAGAGAGTTTCGTATAGGTAAGAGCGTAAACACTACTCTTGCTCGGCCACCACGTGAAGCTTGAGGCTCACCTTGTTGAAATCCTTGTGCAGGTTGACCATGGCGGTGTATTCGCCCAGTTCTTTGATGTGGTCTTCGTGCATGATGATTTTTCTGCGGTCGATGTCGATGTCGTGTTGCTCTTTCAGTGCGTTGGCCACGGCGATGGACGTGACGGAGCCGAAGATGGTACCCTTTTCGGAAGCCTTGGTCGGAATCGTGACCTCAAGACCCTCGATTTTACCGGCGAGGAACTCGGCCTCTTTTCTGATCTTTTCGGCTTTGAAAGCACGCTGTTTCAGCGTCTCTGCCAGCATTTTCTTCTTCGCGGGGGTGGCAAGCTCGGCCAGACCGTTCGGAATGAGATAATTACGAGCATAACCGTCTTTAACCTTTACGAGGTCATCGGCATAGCCTAAATTCTGTACGTCTTGTTTTAATATAATTTCCATGTCAATTCCTCCTATTAGTTAGATTTTAAATTGTCGGTTACGAACGGCAGAAGGGCCAAATGACGGGCTCTTTTGACAGCCTGGGCCACTTTCTTCTGATATTTCAGGGAAGTACCGGTGAGACGGCGGGGCAGAATCTTGCCTTGCTCGTTCACGAACTTCTTGAGAAATTCGCCATCCTTGTAGTCAATGTACTTGATACCGCTCTTTTTGAAACGGCAGTATTTTTTCTTCTTAATATCAACTGCTACGGGAGCAATGTATTTGATGTCGGATTGTTGTGCCATAATTATTCTGCTTGTTCTGTTTGATTAGACTCGTTGTTAACTTCCTGAGGTTGTTCAGCTACGGGAGCTTCCTCTTTCACCTCTTCCTTGACTTCCTCGGCAGCGGCTGCTTTGGCGTTGCGGTTCGCACGTCTTTTCTCTGCGTAGGCGATAGCGTACTTGTCCATGCTCACGGTGAGGAAACGCATGATGCGCTCGTCACGACGGTATTGCAGCTCCAATGCTTCTACGACGGCACCGTCTTCTGCCTTGAATTCAAAAAGGTGGTAGAATCCGGAGGATTTCTTCTGGATGGGATACTCCAGCTTACGGAGGCCCCAGTTCTCCTGATGGACGATCTCAGCACCGTTGTCGGTGAGGATCTTCTCAAACTTTTGTACCGTTTCCTTCATCTGATCTTCAGACAAAACGGGCGTCATAATGAAAACGGTTTCATACTGATTTGCCATAATTTGTTAAAGTTTGTTTGTTAAAAAATGTGTTTAAAATTTTGGGCGGCAAAAGTACAAAAATTTTCTTATCATCCAACAGGTTAGCAAGATTTATTTTCAACAGGCAGAAAAACCCGCATCCATCCCGCCGGCAGACACACCCGCCGGCGGGATTTCGGATGGGTCCCGGGTGTCAGAGTCGTGCTCAATCGGCAAAATAGAGGCACAACTCCACGCACCCCAGCACACAGGGGGCATACAATTCCAGCGTGGACATGCAGGCCAACGAGCAGACGAACCAGCAGTCGCGGCGGGCAAACCAAGCCTTCTGCGCGGACACGGCGCCCGCGTGACGGGCCTCCGCCTTGGCGATGCGCTTCAAGGCATCCTGCGAGCACTCCGTGCAAGGCGACTCCGCATACCGCTCCGTGATACCGGGATGGTCCGCCTCCACCCGAACCCGAGCATCCAAAAGCAACTGCTTGAACTGCTCGAAAAAGGCGGCATCCAACTGCGTGACCCGCTGGAACTCCTGGAAATCCCCCGATTCGCACACCGCAAGGAATTGCGTGCGGTCAGCATTGTATGCTTGGTCACAAGCCGCCCAGAATTTGACGGCAAGCTGCTCAACCTCCTGATAGTAAATACTGAAATCCACAGTGTCGCCCGCCAATTCATCTGGGAAGGTGGCGGCGACGTCTTTTTTCACATCTTCTTTATTACAACTGACAACAATAACGGCTGTAGCCACAGCCAAACTAGCGATACCTGCTATACTTAATAGGATTCTTTTTTTCATAATTTTCATAATAAACCTGGTTATACAATAAAATAATATTAGCACAGTTCTGTCCCGCGGCAGGAAATGTATCCTTTCCGCCAAGAATGGTGTCACGTGCCCCGCGGATAGAACCATGCCGCGAGGTTGAGTCATACAACGCCTTACAGTGCTTTGTTGGCCGGGACTCCGTTGTCTCCCCCTAAAAAAGGATAATCTCCCCCACACCGGCACCTGCCTCCCCACCACCGGCGCACGTCATAGTGGCAGGGAGCAGCGCCTGAGCACCCGACAGCCGTCTGCTCTTCCTCCCCCGCAGACCCTCTTCACTATTCCGAACAAACGATCTCTTATCATAAACAATAGTTATTTCGATATTAATTTTATAATAAAAATCAACATCGCAAATATACATCAAAACAACCCATTGCACAAGGGTTTTGATGAAAAATTAACAAATTTTAAATATTACACATTATCTAACAAGAAATCAAACGGTTACAAAACCGCATCAATACTCGCTTATACGCTGGTCGATCTCTTTTATCTGGTCACGGAGGATAATGGCCATATCAAAATCCAAATCCTTGACGGCCTTATCCATCTCTTTTCGGAGTTTTTTCTTCTTTTGCTCCAATTGCTCAATATTGAGCAGATGGATGTCCGGCTCGGCGGCCAACGCTCTTGGGGCCTCAAAGGTCTTGTATTCTTTGACCTTCTTGTCGCCCGACTGCGTGACGGCATCATTAATATTTCCTGCCAAATAGACCTCCTCCGACTTGATCACCCCCTTTGGCGTGATGTGATGAGCCTCGTTGTAAGCCATCTGTTTGGCCCGGCGGCGCGCGGTCTCGTCCATCGTGGCCTGCATAGACTTGGTGATTTTGTTGGCATAGAAGATGACGCGTCCGTTCACATGGCGCGCCGCACGGCCTGCCGTCTGCGTAAGCGACCGCTCATTGCGCAGGAAGCCCTCTTTGTCGGCATCCATGATGGCCACCAACGACACTTCCGGCAAATCAAGGCCTTCGCGCAACAGATTCACTCCCACCAGCACGTCAATAGCCCCAAATCGCAAGTCTTTGAGAATTTCAACGCGGTCCAAGGTCTCCACATCCGAATGTATGTAGCAGGATTTTATCCCGATATTGATCAAATACGTGTTCAGTTCCTCGGCCATACGCTTGGTCAGCGTGGTCACCAGCACACGTTCGCCCCTGTCAACGGTGTCTTCAATCTCGTTCAGCAGGTCGTCCACCTGATTGGTGGCGGGACGCACCTCGATGGGCGGGTCTAACAGACCTGTAGGACGCACCACCTGCTCCACCACCACCCCACCGGAGCGCTGCAACTCGAAATCGGCCGGCGTGGCGCTCATGAAGATGGTCTGCCCGATCAAGTTCTCGAATTCCGCGAACTTCAACGGACGGTTATCCAGGGCCGCAGGCAAACGGAAACCATAGTCCACCAGATTGATCTTCCGCGAACGGTCGCCCCCGTACATGGCCCCGATTTGCGGCACCGTGACGTGGCTCTCGTCAATCACCAGCACGAAATCATCCGGGAAAAAGTCCAAGATGCAGAAGGGCCGCTCCCCGGGCTTGCGTTTGTCGAAATAGCGCGAATAATTCTCAATGCCAGAGCAATAGCCCAGCTCCTTCATCATCTCCACATCATAATTCACACGGTCATCCAACCGTTTGGCCTCCAAGTGCTTGCCAATGGATTTCAAGTAGGCAATCTGCTCACCGAGGTCCAATTTGATCTGATCGATGGCTTCATTCATCGACTGTTGGGTGGTAACGAAGATGCTGGCCGGATAGATGGTGACCTTCTCCACTTTGCCAATCACCCCGCCGGTGGCGGCCTCCAACTCGGCGATGGACTCTATTTCATCGTCAAAAAAGACGATACGGTAGGCGCAATCGCTGTATGGAGGATAAATGTCCACCGTGTCGCCCTTCACGCGGAACTGCGACGGCTGCAGGTCCAGCTCCGTGCGCGAATAGAGGCTGTTGACGAACGTTAGCAACAGCTTGTTACGGTCAATCAGCATTCCTGTATGCAGATGGATGACGTTCTTGGCAAAATCATCGGGATTGCCGATGCCGTATATGCAGGACACCGAAGCAACGACAATCACATCGCGGCGCCCTGACAGCAGCGAGGCTGTCGTGTGCAAGCGCAGTTTTTCGATCTCATCGTTGATGGCCAAATCCTTCTCTATGTACGTGTTGGTCGTCGGGATGTAGGCTTCCGGCTGGTAATAGTCGTAGTAGGAAACGTAGTACTCCACCGCGTTGTCCGGAAAGAACTGCTTGAACTCCCCATAGAGCTGCGCCGCCAAGGTCTTATTATGACTGAGCACCAGGGCGGGACGGTTCACCTGCTGGAGAACATTGGCGATAGTGAACGTCTTGCCCGACCCGGTGACACCGAGCAGGGTTTGCGCTTGGTCACCGCGGTTAAGACCGTCCACCAGTTGGCGGATGGCGGTAGGCTGGTCGCCGGAGGGTTTATATGAGGAGGAGAGTTTGAAATCCATAGGTGTCATTAAAAAGGGCGCAAAAATACGATTTAATTCCTGAATCCGGCGGTTGTTTGTTTTAAGGAAAATGATGTATCTTTGCAATTTTTAAAAATGGATATAATAAAGAGAAAGATATTGGACAACGGCCTGCGTGTGCTGGTTCACGAGGACCACACCACACCGCTGGCAACGTGCAACATAGTGTATAATGTAGGCTCCCGCGACGAGCATCCCGACCACACCGGACTGGCCCATCTGATGGAGCATTTCATGTTCACCGGCTCCGTTCATGTGCCGAACTACGACGAAGCCCTGCAGAAGGTCGGAGCCATCAACAACGCCTACACCTCGCAGGACATCACCCATTATTATATTGTACTGCCCGCCAACAATATAGAAACCGCCCTCTGGATCGAGTCCGACAGAATGCTCGAACTGGCCTTCCGCCAGCAGTCGCTTGACATCCAGAAACAGGTGGTGATCGAAGAGTTCAAGGAGACTTACCTCAACCGGCCATACGGTGACCTTATGATGCTGTTCAACCAGATGGCCTACCAAAGACATCCGTACCAGTGGCTGCCCATCGGGAAAAAAACCGAGCATATCGCCGAAGTCGATATGGCAATCATCAAGGATTTCTACTACCGCTTCTACCGTCCGAACAACGCCGTGTTAGTGGTGGCTGGCAATGTGCGTTATGAGGAGGTTATTCCGCTGGTAGAAAAGTGGTTCTGCGACATTCCACCCGGCGATGCACCTAAGAAGAACTACCCTGAAGAATTACCGCAAAAGGAGTTGCGACTCCAAATGGTGGAACGCCCTGTACCCTCGGACATTCTGGTGAAGGGCTGGCACATGTGCGAGCGCATGCACCCCGACTACTATGCCTGCGACCTGTTGTCGGACATGTTCGGCACGGGACAATCGTCCTATCTATATCAGCATTTAGTGACGGAGAAGAAACTCTTCACCGACATCTCCGCCTCCATCATGGGCACCACGGACGAGGGGCTGTTTCTCATCAGCGGACGGCCTGTGGAGGGCGTCTCCATTGAAGAAGCAGATGCCGCCTTGTGTAATTATCTCTATGGTTTCAAAGCAGATAAAAACTTCCCGCACGATTTGCGGAAAGTGCAGAACCGCGCCGAGGCCGTGTTATTGCACAACGACATCAAAATCGATGACCGGGCCTCCAACTTGGCCGTGGGCGAGACCATCTCCAACGTGGAGTATTTCCTTGACGAGCGCCAGCACTATTTCGATGTGACAGAAGAACAAATGTGCCGACTGATTTCGGAGATGCTGACAGAAAAAGAGAGTAACACATTGTTTTATAAGGCAATGCAATCTAATAACAGCTGATTATTATCGCAACATCAATAAGGCGAAAAGAACTGACTATCCAATCATTTAGTGGCCCCGTCCAAGACCAGACGGAATCCGACATAATTGTATTGGGCGTTAGGGATACTTTGGCTGCGGGCGGAAACGCGACAAACATCCGAATAGCTGGTCATACAGCCGCCTCGATAGACTTTGGTTTCGCCCAAATTGTACCCGGTGGGATTCTCAAGAACCTTGCTTGAATTCCATTCATACATATCAAAACCATCGAAACACCATTCATACACGTTGCCAGTCATATCATAAACACCCAGCTCGTTCGGATGTTTTGTGCCGACGGCGTGGATTGTTTTCCCACTGTTTTTCTTGCACCAGGCCACCTCTTCCAAATTGTCGGAACCGCTAAACTTGTAGTTTTGGGAAAATTGGCCTCCGCGGGCGGCATATTCCCATTCGGCCTCTGTGGGCAGGCGGTATTTCTTCCCCGTAAGTTCATTTAGCTTGGCAATGAAGGTCTGAGCGTCATACCAACTGACACGTGTAACCGGCAAACTGTCACCAGAGACCTTGGAGGGGTTCTTGCCGCCCATCACCGACATCCAAAGTCCTTGAGTCACTTCGTATTTGGCGATATAAAAACCGTCAAGTTTTACCGGATGGGCTGGAGCCTCATTCACGAAACAGTCGGAATGCCGGCCGGTGCAACCCATCATAAACTCGCCGCCTTCTACATAAACCATTTCAATGGCGGGAATTTGAGCGTAAACCGAAGACGCCAGCAGAACAGCGATTATGGTGATGAATAGAGATTTGTTTTTCATATTCATGTTGTTTTATTATTATTGTTTACAACAATAACATTTGATGATTATCAAATAAACAATGGCAAAAGTACAAAAATTACTGGTATTACGATTTGTTAAACTACTGGAAAAAATTATACGGATATTTGGAATATAGTTTTCATGGGTTGGAAATAATGTCTATTTTTGCGCATTATTTGCAGTTCTTGGTTTCTCACATCCAAAATGATTGTTTTATGAAAAAGATTTTTTCAAAAATTGCTTTGGTCACATTGTTGCTGGTGTTGTGCGGAAGTTCCGCTTTTGCCCAGCAGAGCAAATACACGAAAAAAGGCAACAAGGCGCTGGCCCAAAACGATGAGGAAAAGGCCGCCCACTATTTCTATTGCGGCGCTATGTTCGACCAGTCGAAAGCCGCGTTCGACAAGCTTGAAGCGATGGCGGATCGAGGCTCCCAAGATGCAAATATGCTGTTGGGGGCTTTCTATCAGCGGGGAGTGATGGTGGAGAAGGATTTGGCAAAGGCAATCTCCCTTTACCAAAAGGCTGAGAAATTCAACTTGAAATACCTCATAAAGGCGTTGGAGAACGAACTCAACAACGTATATGAAAACGATCCCGATTCTTTGGACAGAAAAAACATCTATACTTCCACAAAAAAATTACCAGAGTTTCCCGGAGGCATGGAGGCGTTGATGACAACACTATCGCGAAACACCATTTATCCGGAATATGCCCGCAATTTGAAGTTAGCAGGCACCGTTTTGGTGAAATTTGTCGTGGAAAAAGACGGCAGAATGGATGGGTTTACGATTGTGGTGTCCCTGCATCCCATTCTTGACAACGAAACCATCAGGGTCCTCGGCACGCTTCCCAAGTGGGAACCGGGCCTCCTGAACGGGAAACCCGTGCGCTGCTACTATCAGATACCGATGACGTTTCGGATGTGATTTTTGCGCCTCCTCTCTCCCCGCCATTCCCCGTCCATTTTTTTGACACTTCCGTCTTATTTTTGGACACAATGCGACTTTTCGTTTCCTGGCAACACTCTGTTATGGATATATTTCCTACTTTTGGCGCGATATTTGAAACTGCTTCCTTGAGCAGCCCATTCCCCTTCTTTTAGAAGGGGTGCTCGCAGGGCGGAGTAGTATTAGAGACAAAACGCGCGAAGCGCTAATAACCCCACACAAGCGACGAAATCGCGCAATGCGGGGGGCGAAAACCTAAAAAGAAATGAAAAACACCATCCTCATCGTCGATGACAACCGCAACGTCCTTGCGGCGCTGAAACTGCTGCTCGAGCGCGAGTTCCAGCAGGTGGTCGCGCTGCCGTCGCCCAACACCCTGCTACGGCAGATCGAGCAGTGCCGCCCTGACGTCGTGCTGCTCGACATGAACTTCTCCGCCGGACTCAACACCGGCAACGAAGGCCTCTTCTGGCTCCGCGAGATCAAACGGCTCTTCCCACAGCTTCCTGTGGTGCTCTTCACCGCCTACGCCGACATCGAGCTGGCCGTGGCGGGCATGAAGGAGGGCGCCGCCGACTTTGTGGTGAAGCCGTGGGACAACGACCGCCTCATCGCCACCCTCATCCGCGCCTGTACTCCCGAAAAGAACAGTCCGAAACGGAAATCACAGGACGAATGCACCCTGTTCTGGAGCGATAGCCCGTCGATGCGGGAACTGCGACTGATGGTGGAGAAAATCGCCCCCACAGACGCCGCCATCCTCATCACGGGTGAAAACGGCACGGGCAAGACGCTATTGGCCAAAGAGATACATCGTTTGTCCGCCCGCAACAACAAATCCTTCATGACCGTGGATTTGGGCGCGCTCACCGAAACGCTTTTCGAGAGCGAGCTGTTCGGGCACGTGAAGGGTGCATTCACCGATGCGAAAACCGACCGCGCGGGCAAAATCGAAGAGGCCGCGGGCGGCACCCTTTTCCTCGACGAGATCGGCAACCTCGCCTTCCCGCAGCAGGCCAAGCTGTTGACGGTCATCCAGCAGCGCACGGTCACGCGGGTGGGCAGCAACAAAGCCCTCCCCGTCGATTTCCGGCTCATCTGCGCCACCAACCAGAAACTTGGCGAGAAGGTACTGCGCGGCGAGTTCCGCGAGGACCTCTACTACCGCGTTAACACCATCCATCTGGAAATCCCGCCCCTGCGCGACCGTCGCGAGGACATCCTGCCTTTCGCAAAACATTTCCTGACGGTTTTTGCGGATAAATACCACAAAGACGGTCTCAAAATGAGTCCTGAAGCCGCCCGCAAGCTGACCGACCACCCGTGGTATGGCAACATCCGCGAACTAGAACACGCCGTGGAGCACGCGGTCATCGTCAGCGACAGCCCCGAACTTTGCGAACAAGACTTCAAGCTCACAACCCCGATACAAAAGGATAACGTGCAGGAAGTCACTACCTTGGATGAAATGGAAGCCGAGATGATCCGCAAGTGCATCGCCAAATGCGCCGGCAACCTCACCACCGTGGCCGCCACCCTCGGCATCACCCGACAGACTCTCTATAACAAGATGAAAAAGTATGGGATATAAGACGAATAGTGAATAGTGAACAGTGAACAGAGATTAGTGATTAGTAATCAGATATAACGAAAGAGCCCAATATATTGAAACTACTTCCTTGAGCAGCTCATTCCCCTTCTTTTAGAAGGGGTGCCCGAAGGGCGGGGTAGTATTAGGGGGCAAAACGCGCGAAGCGCTAATAACCCCACACTGCGCTTCGCTTGTGTGGGGCTTGAAGAGACAGAAAGTACGGACTGCGGGAGCAGCGATAAGGTCGAAGCGAAGCGCAGTGTGAGCTAGTAACGAACAGATATGGTAATAATAACGATAACAGTAATAATCGCGTGGCTCCTCACCACGTTTCTGCTGATCCAGCGTAACCGATGGATTAACAACCGCATCAAGTTCCTGTCGGAGGCGGTGGCGGGCGGCGATTTCAGCTTCACCTTCCCCGAGCAGAACCGACGGCACAGCGACCGCGTGCTGGCCGAGTCGCTGAACCGCATCCGCGACATGCTCAGCCGCACCCGCCAGGAGACCATTGACAAAGAACGCTACTATGCCTTGATTCTTGAGAATGTGCGCACCGGTATCGTGGCTTACGACGAACAGGGGTTCGTGATGCAGACCAACAGCGCGGCAGCATCGCTTTTCGGACTGCCCGTGCTAACCCACATCCGTCAGCTCGACCGCGTGAGTGGCGGTCTGGCGGACATGCTGCTCGTGGCAGCGGCCGGTGATACCCGCACGCTCACCCTCCATGACGGCGAAAGCACCCACCAACTCTCCATCCAAGTCTCGCAAAGCCGCATCCGCGACCGCAACATCCGTATCTTGGTCGTCAACGATATACACAACGAATTGGATAACAAGGAGATTGACTCGTGGATCTCGCTCACCCGCGTACTCACGCACGAGATTATGAACACCGTAAGTCCCATCACCTCGCTGAGCGAAAGTCTGCGTACGCTGGTTTCCGATACTTCGTCGGAACTCTACAAGGGACTGGATGTTATCCACTCCACGGGCAAGGGCATCGAAGGGTTTGTGGAGTCGTACCGGCAGTTCACGCACATCCCAACGCCCGCGCCGACCCTGTTTTACGTGCGGGAGTTGGTGACCCGCACTGTGCAGTTGGTGCAGTCCGTGCCGGAGAACGCCCGCATCGACTTCCGTTGGTCGGTGAAGCCCGGCGACATGCTGTTGCACGCCGACGAGAACCTTGTCGGGCGGGTGCTCAACAACCTGCTGAAGAACGCTGTGGAGGCGATAGTCGAGGGGGATAATGGCTGGGTGGAAGTCCGCGCCTTCCTCAACGAACGCGAGGATGTGGTCATTGAGGTTGGCGACAGCGGCAACCCGATTCCACCCGATGTGGAGGAGCGTATCTTCATCCCGTTCTTCACCACCAAGAAGGAGGGTTCCGGCATCGGGCTGAGCATCTCCCGTCAGATCATGCGGCTTTCGGGCGGCACCCTCACGTTGCATACTACCCCGAACACCACATTCGTGATGACGTTCGGCGGGTAGATTCATAAGATTGTCTATTATTCATACACCGCTGTCCGAATGTTTGACGTTTGGCGAATGTTGTGATATCCGTAATAATTTGATAGTCAGTAGCGTTTCCCTTTTGGCACGGTTTTGGAAACATATTCCTTGAGCCGTCCCTCCCCCTTCTTGTAGAAAGGGTGCCCGAAGGGCGGGGTAATTAGAACGAAACAATGATACGATTAGAGAACATCAGCAAAAGCTTTCGCTCCGAAACGGTGGAGACGAAAGCGCTACAGCAAGTAAATATGGAGGTCCGGAAGGGCGAGTTCATAGCCATAATGGGCCCTTCCGGTTGCGGCAAGACCACCTTGCTCAACATCCTCGGTCTCCTCAACACCCCCGACTCGGGTCGTTATTTCCTCGATGGCCGCGACGTGAGCGGTTTGAAAGAGCGCGACCGGTTGAAGCTGCGGCGCGGGGTCATCGGCTTCGTGTTCCAGAGCTTCAACCTCATCGACGACATGAACGTCTTCGAGAACGTAGAGCTGCCGTTGCGCTACCTCGGTCTCAGCAAGTCGGAGCGGCGGGCGAAGGTCAACGAGGTGCTGGAACGCATGAGCATCATCCACCGGGCGAGCCACTACCCGCAGCAGCTCTCCGGTGGGCAGCAGCAGCGTGTCGCCGTGGCCCGTGCGGTCGTCTCCAACCCGCAGCTCATCCTCTGCGACGAGCCCACCGGCAACCTCGACAGCCACAACGGTCTCGACGTCATGCACCTCCTCTGCGACCTCAACGCCGCCGGCACCACCATCGTCATGGTCACCCACAGCGCCCACGACGCCGGCTTCGCGCACAGGATCGTACACCTCCTCGACGGCACCATCAATGATGAATGCTGAATGATGAATGATGAATGTTGAATGTTGAATGCTGAATGATGAATGCTGAATGATGAATGTAGAATGAAGAATGAAGAATGATGGTGCGAAAGAGCCCCAATTCCCCCCTTTAGGGGGGATGCCCGCAGGGCAGGGGGGTGAAACCACTTCCTTAAGCAGCCCCTGAGGGGCAAGACGCGCGAAGCGCTAATAACCCCACACAAGCGAAGCGCAGTGTGGGGCTGGAAGAAGCAGAAGGTTCCGAACTGCGGAGACAGCGATGACGACGAAGCGCAGC
>JAEEQE010000069.1 GCA_016285145.1 Bacteroidales bacterium
CGTGACATGCACGATGCTGTCGCAGCCAAACGCAGTCCGGTGGGTTATGGCGGTGTCGATGCGGTTTGCCCCTTCCAACACGCTTTCACTCAGGAATATCCCGTGGTTGTCATAGCTCGTTCCTTCGGGGATGGTCTCCGTGAAATGCAGGTCATATTCGGGGTGCACCCGCAATTTTAACACAATCACGCTGTCGCAGTTATCGACCTGGAATACTCGTTGGAAGAAAAAGGTTCCCGCCGTTTGGGTTTCCGATGCTGGAATGTCGAAGTTCTCGTCAGAATAGGTCTCGCGCATGCAGATGTCCGCCTCGACGGTGTCTCTGGGTATATTGCAGGGGTCGGCGGGAAAGGAGAAGAAGTTGTCGGTGGTGTCGCACTCCTCCTGCTGCCCGCCGGTCTGGGCCACTCCCGTGCCGTTGTCGTTGACCGCCACCACGATAGACCCCAGGCCTGGAAATGCATTCAGCTCTGCGTCTGAGAACTGAGTGGTGATTGTCAAACAGTTGTCCACTGTCAGGGAAGCATATATCTCTTCTGTGCGGACGACAGGGCCTTGATAAGTGTCCGCATAATAGGTGATGCTGAAAGGGTTGTCCAGAGGTTGCCCACCGTTGTTGCAGAATGTGAACGTGTAGGTGAAAATGCCGTTTTCATACATTACGGTGGTGTCTGCGGTGACTGTAACGTTCATAAGTTGGGAGAATGGTTTCCCATGCTGGTCTAAAGTGGTGGCTTGCTGCAGAAAATTGTTGAAAGGACGACGCACTATGCCCTGTGGGTCAGTGAATGACGTGGCGTTGTCGAACAGAGGGATGGGTATCGTCAAGTCTTTGTTGACATTGGTTACATTGTACATATATTGATTCCAAACAGGCCGTGCCGGAGCCCAGGGGTGGATGCCCCCGATGACCCATAGTTGCCCGCCGACCCATCCGAGGCCGCTGCCCACCTTGCCGCACACCACAATCTCGGCTGCCCCGTCGCCGTTCACATCCGCCACCACAGGGTATTCTTTCCATGTTCCGGCAGACATGGCTTTGGTGTAAAGATTGTAGAATGGTATTGTGTCGTTGCCTGTTTTGTGACTTTTTCCGCTGCCGTTGATGATTCGCAGGTTCTCTTGATCGCGATAGACAATCTCCATAATTCCATCTTGATTGAAGTCAAACA
Organism: Bacteroidales bacterium; assembly: GCA_016285145.1. GTDB lineage: Bacteria > Bacteroidota > Bacteroidia > Bacteroidales > WCHB1-69 > F23-D06. The sequence continues at coordinate 1,173 of JAEEQE010000069.1, forward strand.
GGGTCATGGAGGTCTGACCTGACTGGTCGCCGTGCGAGGCCTGCCATTTGGTATGCAAACCCGCTGTCGGACTGTAGGTTATGGCGGTGATGCGGGAATTGCTGACCTGAGTTTGATAGTCAATATAAACCATGTCCAGATCAGTGTCGCCGTCAATGTCTCCCACCAGAGGGAAACCGATGGTTCTAGCATAATGGCCGTGAACAAAGAGTAGATTTTCCGTTACAGGATCGTAAGCATAGATATGTGCCGTGTCGTAGATGTTGCTTCCCGAACCGTCGATGATCACCAGTACGTCCAATTGTCCGTTTTTGTCAAAATCCGCCAGCGCCACATTGCCGTCTTGGGGGATGTAAGACGGGATGGCGACTGTTTTCAGCTCGGTGACACTGTTGAGCGAGGGGGTTGTTCGGCTGACGATGTTGACGTTGTAGATGGTGTTGCCACAGATAAGTTCGGGAATGCTGTCTCCAAGCACATTGGCGGCGAATGGCATGGCACAGCGACCGGTCTCCGAGACATCGTTTCTCCAAGAACGACCCATGTTGCCGTTGGCGGGTCCTTCGCAGAGGCGTTTGAGTGTGGCGGCATCATAGATGGTGTTGCCGATATAAAGGTCCGGCCAGCCGTCGTAGTTGAAATCCGTCACGGAGACCACGCCTTCGCAAGGGGTGTTCACATCGGAGGTGGCGAGCAGATTCCCATGGACGTCGTAGGATCGGAGCTTATTGTCGTAGCAGTGCATGATGATGGCGCCCTGCATACCGCCGTTGCCGTCGGGGTAGCGGACAATGGCGGTCGGCCCGGTGAAACCTGCGTAAATTTGCTGAGAAACGTTGATGGTGCCGATTTGCTGCAAATCGGTACCTCTATAGATGCCTATTTCTGTAGTGTAGTGGGTGTTTGTGAGTGCCTTTCCCGCCACAATTTCCACGATGCCGTCGCCGTCGATGTCGCCCACAATCGGCACAAAGTAGCAGTGGATGTCGTTGACGGAGTGCAGCACCTGCGCGTCCCACGGCTGCTCCACGGCGTCTGTCGCGCAGTCGGCCGCCACCATGTTGTCGGGCAAAGTGGCCTGGGCTCGCGAAACTGCGCAGGAGCATACGCAAAGAATCCATATCAGCAGCCTATTTTTCATTTGCACGTTGGTTATTCCTTAAAACGGCAAAGATACAAAAGATTTTGGGATAAACAATTTTCACGGATAACAATCGCTGGCACATCAACATTGTGCCGAGGAACTAACACCAAGTCTGCAAAGCCTTTTCCCGCCGATAATTCTCGAATTATAAATTTATTGTATATATAATAATAATGTATATCCTATGTTTCTGGAACAGATCGCCGTAAAAATACTTAAATCTCTGATTTACAATAAATTACAATTGATGAAAATGTGTAAAATATTGATTCATAGTGTAATATGTTAATTTTTCAACAAAATGATGCTGAAAAACAGGGCCGGATTTTCGATTTTTGCACCAGAAGGCCGAAAATCTGCGAAATTTTCCGGCCAGGGGTGCCCTCAGGAGGCCAAAAACGGGTCAAAAAGGGGTGTTTTTGAGGCTTCCTAAGAAGAAAAATGAAACTTTATTTCATTGATACATAGTTGGTTATAAAGAAAATGCAGAAAAATTTAAAAAAAGTGAGTTGCATGGTGCGTATGTGTGAGAAAAATTCTATTTTTGCAATCCCAAACGACAACGACACGGGGCGAACGGAAAGAGGGGTTGTCAACAGGGGAATGTTCATTGAAAGAATGAAGGAATGTAGCAAATACTCAAGAGAGAGGAATTTGAGATTCGCAAGCGATGAAGTCAGGACAGACAAAAAATAAAAGACATTAATTATTATGGAGAGTTCGATCCTG
>JAEEQE010000046.1 GCA_016285145.1 Bacteroidales bacterium
TGGGACAAATGGGCGAGACCTACCAGACGAAGATGAACAAAGTGTTGTTCTACATCGACTTTCTATCCTATCGCGAGCGCGGGATGGCCATTTCGGGCCTCGCCTACAATGCCATCGAGTTCGGTCCCGTGCCGCAACGTTGGGACAGGGTTTACAGTGCGTTCGATGAAGTGGTAGAAAGGTTGAGGCTGGTCCAGAATCAGGAATGCGTGTCGTTAGAAGCAGCGGGTGAAGCGGACATGAGCTGTTTTACCGAGCAAGAGATGACGATAATCAACGAAGTATGTGCGAAAGTCAAAAACATGACTTCGCGCGCCATTTCGAAAATGAGCCATGAGGAACCCGCCTGGAAAGACCACGTCGGAGACACCGAACCCATTCCCTTCAGTGACGCCTTCAAGCTGGTCGGGATGTGATAATCCTTGCCCCTTACTTCCACACCCCTGCAACAGCGGCATATTCAAAATTCTGCATAGAAAAGGAAAAATTATTTCGTTTTCTATGTAAAATTTTGTATTTTTGCGGCTGCAAAATGATGCTATGAAGAAGAGCCCTCTTTTGAAATATGGCAATGTCCCCGTATTTGGTAGAATAATAGAATCAGACTACCAGCAATTGGGTGTGCCTTCAAAGAAGATTCAGTCTTTGGAGAAAGACGGCGAACTCATTCGACTGAAGCGCGGACTGTATGTGGTGAATCCTGAAATCAGCGGGAAGCCCATCAGTGCTCCGCTATGTGCCAACCACATCTACGGACCTTCATACGTTTCGCTTCGGTGGGCGTTGCGTTGGTATGGGCTGATACCCGAACAGGTACACCGTATGACCTCCACCACCATCAAGCGCTCGCGGTCATTCGAGACCCCTGTCGGCTTTTTCGATTACTATCAGGTAAAACCCTCCTATTTCAGCATCGGACTGAGAATCGTCCAAGAAGATGGGGTTTCGTTCATAATGGCCACTCCTGAAAAGGCATTGTGCGATTTCATACTTTATGACAGCTACCTGCCCAATCGTTCCTTGAAAGGTTTGCTTCAATATTTGGAAGAGGACCTTCGACTGGACATGGATGAGTTGGCGAATTTTGATGTGAAAATCATCGAATCTTGTGCGGAACAAGGCGGGAAAAAATCAATTCTGGACAATCTAGTAAAAATTATACAACGATGACGATATACGAAAACATGCTTGAGAATCAGGTGCAAAGAATGGGCATATCAACACCCAATTCCTCTCATGAAGTGATGCAACAAATAGTGCTGGGTGGCCTTTATCGCGGTGGTTTTTTCGATCATGCGGCGTTTTACGGCGGCACATGCTTGAGGATTTTTCATGGACTTCCCCGTTTCTCAGAAGACATGGATTTTTCTTTAGTCGCCAAACGCGAAGATATTCATTTGGAGAATTACTTTCCGGCGATTGTGAACGAATTCAAGCTGTGTGGCCTTTCCGTAACCATTACCAAGAAAGACAAAAAAAGCTTCGGCAGAGTAGAGTCGGCATTTTTGAAAGAGAACACCGAGGCTTACGAAATCAAATTTCAGACTAAAAAGACCATTAAGATCAAAATAGAATTGGACACGGATCCTCCTTTGCAATTTGATACGGAACAGAAACTATTGCTGGAGCCTTTCTCGTTCATGACAAGATGTTTTACATTGCCCGACCTGTATGCTGGAAAAATGCACGCGCTTGTATATCGGGCATGGCAAAGGAGAATCAAGGGACGCGATTGGTTCGATTTCGAATGGTATGTTCGCAAGGGTGTTCCGTTAGATTTCAATCATTTGCAAGCAAGAATCAAAGAATTCAACGGAGAAGATGTTGACAAAGAATCTTTTCTCCTGCAATTACGCGACAAGTTGGCCACCGCTGACATCAACTTGGTGAAAGCGGACGTGATTGATTTTATTGCAGATCCTCACGCTCTCGACATCTGGTCCAACGACTATTTCTTGCAACTTGCGGAGAGGATTCGATTCGCATAAAGTTGTTTATTGTGGAAAATTTGGAATTAATGCACTATGAAACACGAAATCAACCCCAAAGACTCGCCACGCGGATTTGCTTTCGAGCTGTGGAAAACAGCTGGGATGCCGAAGGTGACGATTTTCAAAACCTTCGATATCACCCGATTGATCAAGGTCGCCAAACGGAGCGGGATGAAGACCAACATGCTGATGTGCTGGTGCATCGGAAAGGCGGCAAGCCCTATCGAGGAGTTCTATACGCTGCCTGCCGGTGGACATCTGTGGCAATACGATCGTCTGGCGGTCAATACCGTTGTGAAGACCGTGAACGGCACTGTCCGCCTCTGCGATATTCCCTTTTCGGAGGATATTCATCAGTTCGACGAGGACTATCTGCGACTGACCCGTCAGGTGCACGACACAAACGAAGACCATCTTCTCGGCGACGAATATATGGCCGTTGACACTTCGACGTTGGCGGAATGCGAGATTGACGGTGTGGCGAGCGTCTATTCCGAACTGTTCACCAATCCTTTCCTGGCCTGGGGCAAATACCGCCGAGGGCTCTTCAAAACGACCTTGCCCATCTCTTTCCAGTTCCACCACGCCCAAATGGACGGTTTCGAGGCCGCCCGCTTCCTCAACGGGCTGCAGGAGACCATCAACGGGCTCACAATACGATAAATAACGCATTTGGCAATCCTGTGTGGTGGCTTCTTAGTGGTTGTCCTATACACGACATAGCACGCCATAACACATTTTGGATAAAACAGAAAGGTCTTTTATTTTCCCCCTGTCCTGAATGCCTTCGGGCTCACGCCGACCGCGCGGCGGAAGAAGGTGCCGAAATGGCTCTGGTTCTGGAAGCCGAGGCGGTCGGAAATCTCCTGGACAGAAAGCGTGGAGGTCCGCAACAGCGACTTGGCTTTTCGAATCAGGATTTCGCTGATGCAGTCGCCGGCGGTACTGCCTGTCACCTGTTTCACCACATTGGCCACATACGTGGGCGTCAGGTGCAGTTCGTCGGCATACCATTTGATGTCGTGATGCTCGTGGCAACATTGATCCACCAAAGACAGAAATCGTCCCGTCAATTCCTCAGCACGGGAAAGCGGTTTCTGCGACGCAAGATTGTCGGTGAAAAATCCGTAAAGAAAAGAGACGAGTGATCGGATAAGGTGCAGAATCGTTGTCTGCCGGTTCGGGGTTTCCTTCCGCATCAGTTCCTCTACGAGATCAAGATAGAGCATTATCGTCTGCATATTGGGAGCATCAATCTGAGAGGCGGGGCGGACGTATGCGTAATGCAATTTGTCGTATGGCAATGAAAGCATCAGTTTCTCCACAATGACAGGCGAAAAGGAGAGCAGCCGAATCTTCAAGTCCGGGCTGCTGCTGTTATAATGCAGCTCGTGGTCATTGAAGATAAATGCTGCAGCCGGCGCTTTCATTTCGATGCCAACCTGGTTGAATATTGCACTGAGCGTGCCTTGCGTGATGAAAAGGATCGCATAATGATTAGCGCGAAAGTACTCAGGCGTTTCCTCACTTATGTAATTCTCTATTTCAGCCACCTGAATCTCGTTGTTGTGCCACGAGGTTCGCTTTATGATTTTTTCCGAATCATACATAACAGGCAGGTCGTCATTTCTCTTTTTGTCGCTCTTCATAGTTTATATCCGAATGTTTTTTGATTTTGGGTTTAGAACAATAAATATTAGAATAAGAACAATTAAGTCCTTAATAAAACTCGGCAAAGATACAATTTTTTCAAATCAAATATATGAAATAGAACATATTTTGTTGTCATGAGGACATTGCCATACCGCATTACGGATGTATTTTTGCAAAATTGTTTTCACTAATTCCATCCATTATGAGAATTCTCTTTGTCATAGACACTTACGACACCAACAACAACGGAACCAGCATCTCGGCGCAGCGTTTTGCCGCCGAATTGCGCCGACGCGGGCACGAGGTGAAAATTCTCACTTCCGGAGAGCCTGGTGAAGACCGTTTTGCCTTGCCCACCTACAAGATGCCCATATTCCAGCCATTGATGGACAAACACAACTTCAACTTTGCCTATAGTGAAAAAAAGACCATTCGGGAGGCCGTTGAATGGGCTGACATCATACATTGCTTCCTCCCGTTCGCTATCGAGGTGGAAGCCAAACGCTATGCCGACAAGATTGGGAAGCCCTCAACCGCCGCTTTCCACATCCAGCCGCAAAACCTTTGGTCATCGGTAGGATTGGGCAAGGTGGATTGGATTCAGGACGGCACTTATCGTAGTTTCCGTACTTTTCTTTACAATAAATTCCGCCACGTCCACGCCCCGTCACAATTCATGGCCGACGAGATCAAGAAACGAGGTTACACTGCCAAAATCCACGTCATTTCCAATGGTATCCAAGACGCTTTCCTTGAGGCCGGACATCTTGTCCATCAACATGGCAGGCCAGCCAAATCGCCTGAATTTGAGGGCAAAATTCCAATCATCATGATCGGCCGTCTTTCTCAGGAGAAAAGGCAGGATGTAATCATCAATTCGGTGCAATATTCGAAATATGCCGACAAAATACAGTTGATTTTTGCCGGAAAAGGTCCCGAGTACGATCGTTATGTGGAACTTGGGAAGCAGTTGAAAAATCCGCCCCAATTTGTCTATCTCGAGCAACAGAAACTGATTGACTTACTGCTGCAATGCGACTTGTACGTACACGCCAGCGATATGGAGAGCGAGGCCATCTCGTGCATCGAGGCCTTTGCCACCGGGCTGGTGCCGGTCATCGCCAATTCGGAGGTCAGCGCCACGCCACAGTTCGCCCTCGACGGCCGAAGCCTGTTCAAGCCCGGCAGCCCCAAGGACCTCGCTCGCGCCATCGACTACTGGCTTGATCATCCGAATGAGCGGGAATATATGGGAGAACTTTACCGTGTGGCAGCAAAGAAGTACAGTCTGGCCAACTCGGTGCGAATGTTCGAGGAGATGTTGAACGAGGAGATTGAGGATAATGGCAGCCATTTATAGGCATTTCAAAATATTAATCCTCCTGTTTTGCGGATTGCCTCTATTAGCAAATGCTCAGATTCCGGACAAAAGTGGCATTCAGCTAAATGATGACCGCTCGGCTACCTTTCATTATTACAATGCTGATGTGCGCAAAGTAAAAGTGGAGTGCGACTGCAAGTTAAAACACGAAAGAATCGTGATAAAGAGAGAAAGCCTTCACAAAGCACGCATGCAATCGGATGGATGTGGAAACTGGACTTACAGCACCCCACCCCTTGCTCCAGAACTCTACACCTATCGTTTTCGTGTCAAGAATCACACCATTCCAGACCCCGTCAACCCCGACTCAATCCAAGTGAACAAGAGTCAAAGGAGCGTGTTTGTTGTTACGGGCACCCCTCAAGCAGACCTTTATGTCTCTGATTCGCTGCACGGACATATAGATACCTTAGATTATATTTCTGACAAAAAGACAAGGAGAGTACTCGTCTATACACCGCCCAACTATCACGCAAGAGACACATTGGAGTGGCCCGTACTGTATCTGCTGCACGGCATCAACGGCAACGAGGAGGCCTGGAACAACCGCGGCCATGCCGTGCAAGCTCTTGACAACCTCATTTGCCAGAACCGTGCTGTGCCGATGGTGTTGGTCATGCCCAACGCCAATCCAAACAAATTGCTTAGCCGGGTTAAAAAAACGGGTCTTTTCAAGAACATCCTCCTTTATCCTGCATGGGGAAGACGGGAGTTTGAACGAAGTTTCCCCACACTTGACAGTATCATTAGATTGCGTTACCGGGTATCTGCTCGTCCCGACCTCCGCTCGGTGGCAGGTCTTTCGGCTGGAGCAAAACAAGCCGCTAACATTAGCAACTTATACGGCACCTTCGGCACCATAGGACTCTTTTCGCCTGTTTTGAACCATAGGCAACTGCCCAAAGACAGCCATGTCCGCATCTGGATTGGGGCGGGAAATGGCGATCTTTTCCACTACAACGTAATCTTATACCTAAAAAAATTACAACACAAGCACATCACCCACACTTTATGTCCCTCCATAGGCGGACACACATGGATTAACTGGCGCTACTATTTCACGGAATATATACAAACTATTTTTCTAAAACACTGAAAGACAATATGAAACGACTTCTAATCATCCTCATATTGGCGCAGGCTTACATGATCACTCTTCATGCGCAGGAAAAGATCGAATATCTGCCATACGGCAAGATGGACTCTTGGACGGTGCGTTACATCAAGGAGTCGATTTTGTTGGGCGGCAAGACCCGTGCGCTGTATGTCATCGCAAAGACTGACACCCTACGTCAGAACAAGCCCTATCCCTACGGCAGGAATGGCTCTCCGTGGGGCACAAGCAATGCCTACGCCAAAGTGTGCGGAGTGGAGAAAGCCGCCGTATCGGTCACTCCGGAGCGACGGGGCAAGGGCTACTGCTGCCGGTTGGAGACCACATTGCAGACCGTCAAAGCCGTTGGCATCGACCTCAAGGCATTAGCCACCGGCAGCATCTATACCGGCCGCCTGCTCGACCCTGTGACTTTGGAAGGGGTCAAAGTGCCGATGAAAGCCATTGACATGGGCATTCCGTTCACAAAACGACCGACGGCTCTGATGCTTGACTACAAAGCTGTTATACATCAGGGTAAGTCAATGGTACGGGCCACGGGATCCACCAAAGTGACCGCTGTTCAAGGGCAGGATGCGGGCGAGATCATACTGTTTTTGCAGCACCGTTGGGAAGATGCCGACGGCAACATCTTCGCCTATCGCATAGGAACGGCATCGGAACGCATCATGAAAAGTGTCCCCGAGTGGAAAAACAACCATCGCGTGCCCATACGCTATGGGAACATAACCAAGACCTCAAACCACAAGTCTTGGGAGAAATTGTCAAAAGACCGTTTTATGGCCCGCAATTCAAAAGGGAAGATGGTTCCTGTGCAAGAAATTGGCTATAAAGCGGATGCGACGCCCACCCATCTGATTCTGCAGATCTCCGCCGGCTGTCAGGAAGCCTTCACTGGCTGTCCAGGCAATGTGTTGTGGGTTGACAACATACGGTTGGCGTACTGACCTGATTTCTCGGGTATAGTACAATCGTATTGAAATGGGACGAGAATATTATCGGAAACTCTTCCTAAACGCAAGCGGGGAAACGCCTTCGTTGCGCTTTATTCTCCCCCTGTTCTGAATGCCTTCGGACCTACGCCGACCGAGCGGCGGAAGAAGGTGCCGAAGTGGCTCTGGTTCTGGAAGCCGAGGCGGTCGGAAATCTACTGGACAGAAAGCGTGGAGGTCCGCAATAGCGACTTAGCTTTCCGAATCAGGATTTCGCTGATGCAGTCGCCGGCGGTACTGCCCGTCACCTGTTTCACCACATTGGCCACATACGTGGGTGTGAGGTGCAACATTCCCGCCACCTGAATTTCGCTGTTACGCCACGAGGTACGCTTTACGATATTTTCCGAATCGTATAAAACGGGGAGGTCGCCGTTTCTCTTTATGTTGTACTTCATAGTATCTGTTTCTAAAAAAGTGTATCTTTGCATTCAATATTCGTCATTCTATATTATGAAAAGGGGCAAACGGACTTGCGAAATCCTGAAGGATGTGCGGCGGAAGATCGCACAAGAGAATGACATCCCGTTGGTGGAACGCGAATGCACGCACGAGGGTGACTGCCGGGGCACGTGTCCCTATTGCGAATCGGAGGTGTGCTACTTGGAACGGGAACTCTCCAAACGCCGGGCACTCGGCAAGGCCGTCACCGTGGTGGGCATCGCCGTCTCCGCCATGATGATGGGCGCGTGCCACGATTCGAAAACGCCCGCGACGCCCGCTGGCAGCGAACCTGAGCCCACACCCGTCAACACGCTGTCGCAAGCTGCAGAATCTTCCCCTGAACCGTCTCCCGAACCTGCCGGCGAACCGGCAAATGTACCGACCAACGGCAACAGGCCCGCCCCCGCCCCGAAAGAGGAAATTCTGCAAATTGTGGAAAATGGTCTTTGTGTTTCAACAGATGTGCCCGTTTGGGGTGACGACTATGAGGGGGAAGTGGATGACGATAAACCGCCGGTAATGGGTCTTATGGAGGAATTGCCCGAATTTCCCGGAGGAATGGATTCTTTGCAAGCCTTTTTGGCAAAGGAGATTCAATATCCTCAGGTGGCGAGGGATTATGGCATCACGGGCACGGTCCTGGTCGAGTTCGTGGTGGAAAAGGACGGACAGGTGACCAACGCCAAGGTGAAAGTCCCGCTCTTCCCCGAATGCGATAAGGAGGCGGTGCGCGCGGTGATGTCCATGCCGAAGTGGAAACCCGGCAAAAACATGGGGAAACCGGTGCGCAACTTCTACCAGGTGCCGGTGACGTTCCAGTTGTGATCTCCACGGATCAAACGGATCTGCGTGAATAAAAAGAAATTTTGTGATTTTGTGCTCATATTTATTCATCGAACTGTCATGCTGTCTCGCCCCTTTGTCTTATCTCATAACACCTTCAAGAAGATTGCCACCTTCCTGTTTTTTCGTTGATGTGTTTTGTTGGGCGGGTTTTATTCCAAATATCCATTTATGGAAACGAAATTCCGAAGTCTTTGTCGGAGAGGGGCTTGTATGGGCCGGTGAAATCCATCACTTATTCGAGGTTTGTCATGCTTTTTCTATTAAAGTTGCACATTTACCCCAAGATAGACACTTCGCGGTTGTTTCGGACCGTAGATGTAGCCCGAATCGCGGAACACCCCGTAGTCTAAGTCGCGTTGGTAGGCGTTGGTGATGTTCTGCACGCCAGCCGTCAAGCGCAAAACCACTTCATCGGGAATCCTCGCTTCGGTTTTCCGCTGAATCTTGAAATGAAAATCGTAGGAAACCTGCGCATTGAGGACAAAGAAGGTCGGGGTTTTCACCAGGACGGGCTCGTCCAATTCGTGGGGCACTAACATGGGACCGGTGAGGTTGCCCGTGACATTCAGGGTCAGGTGCCGCCACGGGTTGCTTTCCAACATAAGGAAACCATAGACATCCGGCGTTCTGAGCATTCGGATTTCGGGGATGGCATCCTCGCTCCACTCCACGGGTTCGCTGTAGCGGCTCACCTGCCAAGTGGCACCGATTTGTCCGGAGATCCAGCGGCTCCAGCTCACTTTCACCGCAGCGTGCACGCCCGCCACATACCCGCGGTCGGCGTTGTAACGTTCCGACACTTCGTTGCCGGCGGCATCCTCATAGCGCCGCTCTGCGAAGATGTCCTTCAGATAGGTGAAGAACCCCTCGCCTGTAATGTCCACATCTACATTGCCTTTGTAGAGACAGAAGTCCGCAGAGAGAGAGGCGCTATGCGAGCGTTCCTCCTTGAGGTCCGGGGCGAGGGTGCTGACGATACGCTCGCCACCCGCCAAGGAGACGTGCAGGTCTTCGTCATAGGTTTGCGGAGCCCGGAATCCAGTGGTGTAACTTGCTCGCAGTGAAATCTTTCGATTCGGATTGTAGCGGATATTCACCCTCGGGGAGAAAATCGGCCGGCGGATGAGCGAGTGTTTGTCCATGCGCACGCCGGCCAACAGCGACCAGTGCTCGTTTCGCCACTCGTTCTGCGCATACACACTGCCAATGTGCACGTCTTGGTGCAGATATTGCGCGTAACCCGGGATCGAATCTGTCAAGTGGTCAAAGTTGTATTCCGCCCCGACGGTCAGCGAGGCGGGCATAAACCACAGTTTTTCAAAGCGATACCGCCACAATGCACCGGTGGCGAGTGTCAGGTTGTGGGTGCAGCCGTAAGCTTTCAAGGCCTCCAACCGCTCTTCGGGCGTTCCCTCGCCGATGCCGCCGTAGTAGCTGTCGCGGTGGATATGCTGCAGGGCGGCATAGGCCTCCACGTGTTGGTGACCGAAATCAATGTGGTAGTCGAGGTGGCCGCTGTGGACAAGATGCGACGCACCCTCGGAAATATTCGACTCGTGGGGTTGCAGGCTGAGGTTGTTTCCGCCCCGATGCTCGTCGCTGACGATGTTGTAACGAAAACTCAGTTTCGACAGTTGCGTGGGCCGCACGAAAGCGTTCACCCCGACAGAGAGGTTGCGCAGCTTGGGGATGTCACTGTAACCGTCGCCGTTGCGGTCGTAGGAGCCACGGTGGCGGTCCTGCGCGAAGAGGTAGAGACCGGCATTGCGATTCTTTGTGACAGCCGAAGCATAGGCGTGGGTGGTGTTGTCGAAGGAACGGGTGAAGTCGAAGTTGCTGACGGTGTGGCCGAAGCCGCCGCCGTTCTCCGTGGCCTCCTTGGTGATGATGTTGATGACGCCTCCCACCGCCGACGCGCCGAAGAGGGCACTGCCGCCGCCGCGCATCACCTCGATGCGGCCAATCATCTCCGCCGGAATCTGCTCCAGACCGTAAACGCCGTTCAATGAGGAGAATATAGGTTTGGAGTCGATGAGGATTTGTGAATAGTGGCCGTCAAGTCCGTTGATGCGCACTTGCGTGAAGCCGCAGTTTTGGCAGTTGTCTTCCACACGCAGTCCTGGCATGAAATCGAGCGTCTGTGCTAAGCAGACGGCATTGGCGGCGGTCATGGTGCGCGGTGTGACAATGTTGATCAGGGCCGGTGCCTCCCTACGGAGTGTCTGCTCGCGGTTTGCGGAAATGGTGATTTCATCCACGTGCAAGGTGTCGTGGTCATGGTGCGGCAAATCCTGAGCCCCCGCACCAAAGGCGATCGCCCCGAACAGAAACGTCAGGGCATAATAAATATGTCTTTTCATTTTTTTGCTTGTTAGTGAATAGTGATTAGTGAATATGAATAGTGTACGGCAAGTACAACGTTGCCGCAAACTACTAACTACAAACTTCAAACTACTGACTGAACAGGCGGTGCACGTAACAAGCTTACACCCTGCAGGTTGGATAGTTTGCAAAGTGTGAAAAAGAAAAGATGGGGGAATAGTTTTTGGTCGTTGTTGAAAAAGTGCAGACTGGTCGGAAAGACGACCTTGGTGACGGTGAAGTGGCAGATGGCGCAGTAGTTGCTGTCGTCATCGTCAAAGTTTTGAAGGACCGTGTGCGCAAGGGTGTGGTGCGACATGGTGACACCGTCCAACGGACAGACAACATCTTCCGCCTCCGTCCAATGATGATGGTGGAGGGCTTTGGTGCCGGTCATGCCGCAGAACGCGAGCAGCAGCACCCACGCGACCAGTTGTCTCATTCGTGTCTTCTTCACGGCGGCAAAAATACGTTTTTTTTCACACGACGGAAGAAATCGATTTTCGGTGCGTGGATGGGGTTTTGCGACGCTTGGAAGCAGATTGTTGCGACGCTTCTAAGCGTCGCCCTCTAGTTCACGACGACTTTCCGCGCCGGGCGGTCGCCGACTTTGACGATGTAAACGCCGGTGGAGAGACCACTGCTGCCTACACGACGGCCTTCCATATTGAATATGCTCAATTCGCAGTTGTCGCAGCCTTTAACCATGATGTTGCCGTGCTGACATACTACGACGATGTTCTCCGTATCAACATTGTTGATACCGGTGTCGTCGCCGCCGGAACCGCTGACAAAACAGTTCCCTTCAAAATAGGATGTGCCGTCGTTGACGTTGTTGCCAGTGGCAAGCGATGGTGTTGAGGGGGCGGAGATGAAAGTGGATGAGCCGCCGCCACCGGGACCACCGCCAGGACCACCGCCAGGACCGCCACCAGTGCTGATGGAGGGTGTATAAAACGCCACAGCGTTGTCGTCGTATGTAACCGTGTACCAGCTGTTACCGCTGACGGATGAAGGCTGGATATAGGGCTGATTGATGCTACTGCCGTTCTCGATTCTGCCCACAGCGATAATGACACCGCCATTGATATAGACTTTCTTCCCCTCCTCGGAGTTGGCGTCTATGGACATCTCGGCTCCTCCAGAACCGATGGCATAAACCAAGCCGCCGTTAATATAAACGTTACCGTTGGCATCGATGCCGTCGTTGTGGTTGGAACGGGAATATATATAGCCGCCACTGATAGTCATATTCTGAGCCGAGTTGATACCATCGTCGTAAGCGTTGACAAAAATCTCGCCACCTGTGATATTGAGATAGTTTTTGCTCTCAATACCCTCTCCGTTGTAGCCGGAAGTTGTTACTTTGATATAACCTCCACTGATCTCCATGCCACCTCCGTACGTATAACTATTGCCAACTTGCGTCTTTACTCCGGCCTTGATTCCCTTTGGCGATGAGTAGTAATCACTGCTCACATGGTCGGTGTTGCCGGTATAGTTGGTGTTCTCCGTGGTGCCATTATTGTAATAGAGGCCACCCGTAGTGGTAATCGTGATGTTGCCGCCGCTGATGGTCAGCACACTGTCGCACTTCATGCCCTTGCCACCCGAACCGGTAGAGGTCAGGTTGAGGGTGCCGCCACTGATGTTGATGTCACCGTCGGCACTTATTCCGCAGGCTGCTTTGGTTTCCAAATCATCTTCATCCCAAGCACCTTTGCCACTGGTGGTTACCGTGATGACGGGTTCGTCTGTGATGTAAATGTCGCCTGCGCATTTGATGCCCTTGGCGGCAACGGCCGTGCAATTGATGGTGATGGTGCCGCCGCTGATGTACATGTTGCCCGAGTCTTCGTCCTCGTGGTCGGTGGTGATGCCTGTTGAGGTGTCGCCCTCAAGATCGCATTGGATGCCATCGTCAGCGGTGCCGCTAATGTTGATGACTCCACTTTCCATCAGGAAATACTGGTTGCATGAGATGCCGTCGCCCACGGCGGAGGTCACATTGATGGTGGCGTTCTTCAGGCTGATGTACTCGCCGGCCTTGATGCCGTGCTTCACGTTGCCCACCACGTTGAGTGTGCCCTGCTGCTTGAACTCGGCGTGCCCTTTCACGTAGAGACATCCCTTCTGCGAGCCGCTGGCCGCATCGACGAGCGTGTTGGTGGTACCGGTGATGACCTTCACGTTGATGCGCTTGCCGTTCTGGATGTGTACGGCAGCGCCGCTATATACGGGAGTGGTGTTGGTCAACGTGAGACCATTGAGCTCGATGGTGGCTTTATATGACCCTGACATATAAAACTCGCCGTCGGACGATGTGCCGCTCAGTTTGTAGGTGATTTCGCTGGCAAGGGAATCACTCTGAACAATGGAAACGTGCGCCCCTTGCTGGGTGACGGTGAGATATTGTGACACGTTGTCGGCGACGGCCACCGTTGCCGTTGTGCCGCTATAGGTGACTTCTACAGTATTATTGCCCGGAGTCTGTGCAAAAATGCAGGTTGTCAGAAATAACATACAGATAAAGAGAACAGTACGTTTCATACAATGAATTTTTTTTGTTAAAAATTTTTTCCGACTGCAAAATTAACATCGCTACCGTCACACCGGTTAACACATCAACGCTAAAATTTGGCAAAAATACCGATTTTAATACAATATATAAAAAATCCGTATTTTTGCATCATGAAAAAGAAACCATTTGATACTCACCCGATGAACCTTTATCCCCAGAAAATCAAGGAGGAAGGTATTGTGGTATTTGACAATGTGAAGGGGTTGCCTTCTGGGGACGAGCCTTTCGTTTCGCCGGATTATGTCATTTGCATTGGCCATCGGGGACGCATCGAGCTGATGTACGACGATATCACCGACTATTCGGAGCAGCACACTGTTGGCGTCATTTTCCCCAATCATAGACTGTTGAAAGTGGACAAGACTGATGACTATAGTGCCACATTGATTGTTGTCGGTGCCTCGCTTCTGAACGACCCCATTTTGCAAATCATCAACCAGCTACGCTACCGGTACGAACCGCACCCCAACGTGAAGCTCGACAGGCATGAATACAAGATGATTACGAGTGTGGTGGAGGGTATGCGCGAAATCACGCGCCTCCAACTTCCCGACTACCGGATGCTGATGACGCGCCTGTTGGAATTTCTCCTGCGTCTGCTCAGTCATTATCGCAAGAACAAGTTGAATGAGACTCACGCCGACAAGCGGGTCACCGCACGTTTCCACAGCGACCTCGCGCAGCATTTCCGCGAGCATCGCGATGTGGGTTTCTACGCTGAGAAAGCTTGTTTGTCAACCAAACATTTCAGCGCCGTCGTCAAGCAGGAGACGGGCCACACAGCTGCCTATTGGATTCATCACCAAGTTGTGGTGGAGGCGAGGATGCTACTGCACATCCGCCAAGACCTCTCGGTGCAGGCCATTGCCGACATGTTGGGCTTCGAGGAACAAGCTACTTTCAGCCGCTACTTCCGCCGCGAGACGGGCCTGAGTCCCACAGAATTCCGCAACAGCCAATAAGGGATTTCCTTGGATTTTGTCTGATTTCGGCAAATTATTTCTTTGGACTTTATAGAATTCCGACGATTTTTTCCTTGGATGGGATTTCTTTGTGCTTTTTTATTGGCAGATTTTCTACTTTTGCATTTCAATTCCAATGAAGGTTTAAAGTAGTCACAAGTTAAAATATAATCCATTATGAAACAACCGATTAAAACAACCGAAGCCATTTTCCCGATGCCCGTTCTGCTCATCGCCACCTACAACGAGGACGGTACCGTTGACGTGATGAACGCCGCTTGGGGCACGATGCTCGACCGCGACCGCGTGGCCCTCAACCTCACCGAAACCCACAAGACGGTGGAGAACATCAAGAAACGCAAGGGCTTTGTGGTCCACATCGCCGACGCCGCCCACGTGGTGGAGGCCGACTATTTCGGCGTGGTCTCGGGCCACAAGGAGAAAGACAAGTTCGCCAAGAGCGGTCTCACCGCCACCAAATCCTCCTTGGTGGATGCTCCCGTCATCAACGAGCTGCCCATCGCGATGGAGTGCGAATTTATTGAATACCAGGGTGATGATACAGGATTGGGCGTTATCGGCAAGGTGCTGCAAACCTCCGTGGAGGCCGACAAGATGAAGGACGGAAAAGTGGATATCGACGCCCTGAAGGCCATCGCCTTCGACCCTTATACCCACGGTTACTATCTTGTCTCCCAGCGCGTTGGCGAGGCCTTCAAGGACGGGATGAAGCTGAAATAAATCATACGAATCACCGAAGACCACCCGATTCTCGTTCAGAGAAATCGGGCGAAATATTGGAAATAGAATTCGTGGCTTTGTGCAAAAAAGTCTGCGTTCGTCCGCGCAGTCTGCGGGAAATAAAATCTCCATGGATCATGCGAATCTTCACGGATAATAGTGCAAATACAATTTTTTCACAACCTATCATAAAATAAAGAAAAGGAACCGTTTTCACATCAATTAATGAATGTGCATAATTTAAAACTATGTCTTATGAAAGAAATATCACCTGACAAGTTGTATGAATTATATGAGGACACCTTACATCAATGCGGAAGTCACATATTCAATTATCCTGATGATATTATTGAGATGATGGTTTTTGAGGATTTCAATATCGGGGCTACTAGTTTTTTACACGACGATTCTCTAAACAAGCTCTTGAATAATCATCTTATAAGCAAAGAAAAATATGATTTAAGTAGAAAAATCCGAGCTTTATTTTTGGAAATAGAAGACAGTGAAGAATTTACATTGGACTGTTTGAGGCAATCAGAAAAATGGAAACATCTGATTTCTCTTGTGGACGAAGCTGCTCAAATGTCTTAACCAATCCTTGAAATTCGTTCATCATAATGAACAAAAATCAAAAATTTTCCATTTTGTTCATTATAGTCAACAAAAATAATTAACCCAACGTATAATAGGAAAATCATTTTAATCCCCCCAAAATATGACAACCGACAACATCAATACCGACCGCGTTTTCAGCATCTTCCGTGAGCTGAACCGGATTCCGCGTCCCTCGCACCATGAGGAGCGCATCGCCGACTACCTTTGCCAGTTCGCCGAGCGGCTGCATCTGGAGTACGAGCGCGACAAAGAGAACTGCGTGGTGATCCGCAAGCCCGCTACCCCCGGACACGAGATG
>JAEEQE010000017.1 GCA_016285145.1 Bacteroidales bacterium
GAATCCGCCCCGGACTCCGCAATGGGCCAGTGCAGCGTGATCACGCACACGTGTCCTGACATCGTGAGCCAGGAGCAGCTCAAGGTCCGCGGCCAGAGCGTGCGCTGCGTGCAGAAGAAGTAACGCACAATCCCATAGAAAATAACCTAAGGGCACTTGTCGGATGACGGGTGCCCTTTTTTGTGGCTTCTGGTTTGGAAATTTGTTATTTTTGCGGACGGAAATTTTTTTACTATGAATAAGATTGGTATTATTTTCGGAATACTTGTGTCATTCTTGGCATTGCCCTCATTAGCACGGCATTGCCCGCAGGCTCTCGCCATGCCGATGGATGCGCTGACGCTGCAAAGTCCTGACCGCCAATTGGAACTCAAGTTCGCTGTGGTAGGTGGCGTGCCACAATACTCGCTTGACCGCAACGGCAAGCCCGTGGTTTTGCCATCACGCATGGGCTTTACCCTTGAATGGCGTGATGACCTTGCGCACGCATTTGTCCTCAAAGACAAGACCTACCATACCTTTGACGAGACATGGGAACCCGTATGGGGTGAGGAGGCACATATCCGCAATCATTACAACGAACTGGTCGTGACCCTCGAACAGCCTATCGGTTCCGTACAGAGCATGGACCATTCTACTGAGAAGAGGGCCACGGTGATGCAGGTCCGCTTCCGCCTTTATGACGATGGCCTCGGTTTCCGCTACGAGTTCCCGATGGAGAATGCCCTCGTCTGCTTCTGGTTCAAGGAGGAACTGACCGAGTTTGCCATGGCTGGAGATCATACCGCTTGGTGGATTCCCGGCGATTTGGACACACAGGAGTACAACTACACAGAATCGCGGTTGTCGGAAATCCGCAAATTGTGGAAGGTGAGCCACAAGGATGGCGGTTGGCCGTGGACGGCCTTCTCCCCAACCGGTGTGCAAACGGCTTTACAGATGAAAACCGACGACGGCCTCTACGTCAACATCCACGAAGCCGCCACGCTCGATTACCCGACCATGCATCTCGAATTTCTGGATTCTTTGGCTGTTAACCCGTGGGACACCATAGCTTCCGTTCCCCACCAACATTCCAACGCCTATACTTTCCGTGCGTGGCTTAGTCCGGATGCAGCTGGATACAAAGGCCGTATGCAGGCACCCTGTCACACGCCTTGGCGTACTGTGATGGTCTGCGAAAAAGCTACCGATGTGCTTGCCTCACGTCTGATTCTCAACCTCAACGAACCCTGTGTCCTGAAGGATGTATCTTGGATTCACCCTGTGAAATACATGGGCGTTTGGTGGGAGATGATCTCCGACAAGAACACATGGTCCTACACTAGTGACTATCCGTCGGTGCGGCTTGGCGAGACTGATTATACGAAGGCGAAACCGCATGGCCGCCACGCCGCCAATACCGGGAATGTGCGCCGCTACATCGACTTTGCGGCCGCCAACGGCTTCGACGCCCTCCTCATCGAGGGATGGAATGTAGGATGGGAGGACTGGTACGGCAAACAGAAAGAGTTCGTGTTTGACTTCCTCACGCCGTATCCCGACTTTGACCTGCCCGGACTGAACAAATACGCCCACGAAAAGGGTATCCGCCTGATTATGCACCACGAAAGTTCCGCCTCTACCGTGAATTACGAACGCTGGATGGAAAAAGCGTATAATCTGATGAATCAGTATGGCTATGATGCTGTGAAGAGCGGTTACGTGGGCACCATCATCCCCTTTGCCGAGGGACACTACAGCCAGCCCATCAACAACCATTATCATTATGCCATCGTGGAGGCCGCCAAGCACCACATCATGGTCAATGCCCATGAGGCGGTGCGTCCGACGGGGTTGTGCCGCACCTGGCCTAACATGATCGGCAACGAGAGTGCCATGGGTACTGAGTTCCGGGGCCGCATCTATCCAGGCCATGCCACCATCTTGCCTTTCACGCGGCTGCAGGGCGGTCCGATGGATTACACTCCCGGTATCTTTGAACCCGATATGAGCAAGAACGCCCCTTGGAGCAAGGAACTTATGAAAATCACGATATGCAATCAGTTGGGACTTTACGTTACCTTCTACTCGCCTTTGCAGATGGCTGCCGACTTTCCCGAGCATTACGAGCCCTATATGGATGCCTTTCAGTTTATTAAGGATGTGGCGGTGGATTGGGACACCAGTATTTACATTATGGCGGAGCCTGGCGCCTACATTGTGACGGCGCGGCATCCGAAGATTTCCTCGTTAAACAAGGCGGCGGAAGGCGTTGGTGAATTGCCTGATGGGAAAAAAGGCGTGATTTCCAATGCGACACGGTTTGTGTATGCGATTCCTGACACCGTGGAGACGTTTCATGGCGCGTCTCTACAAAACCCGCACGATGTCTGGTATGTGGGCGGCATCACCGATGAGAATGCCCGTGACGTGTCCGTGAAACTGGATTTCCTGAACCCTGGAGTGAAATACGAGGCCACCATATATGCGGATGCTCCGGATGCCTGCGGTCTCCTCAATGACATTTCACTAACCGCCAATCACAATTCCTTGAAATACAATCCACAGGCCTACACCATTACGAAGAAAAAAGTCAACGCGAAGAGTGTGCTGAAACTGCACATGGCTCCGTGTGGCGGTTTTGCGGTGTCGCTGCGGGAGTTGAGGTGAAATAGATGATGGGGTGGGGGAACAGAACGCTCCTTTTGCATATTGCCAAATTATTTGTATCTTTGCCGCCCTCATTTGAGTGTATGATCCAATTTTATTATTCAATAATTTAACAACTTTTAACCGAATTATTTATGGCTTTCAATTTGAGAAACAGAAACTTCTTGAAATTGTTGGATTTCACCCCGAAGGAAATTCAATACATGTTGGACCTCGCACGCGACCTCAAGCGCGCCAAATATGCGGGCACCGAGCAACCCAGACTGAAAGGCAAGAACATTGCCTTGATTTTCGAAAAGACCTCCACTCGTACGCGCTGCGCCTTCGAGGTGGCCGCTTACGACCAGGGTGCGCATGTCACCTATCTGGGCCCTTCCGGTTCCCAAATCGGCATTAAGGAATCCATGGCCGACACTGCCCGTGTACTCGGGCGCATGTTCGACGGCATTGAATACCGCGGTTTCAAGCAGACCACCGTGGAAGATCTGGCCAAGTTTGCCGGCGTTCCCGTCTGGAACGGTCTTACTAATGAGTTCCATCCCACCCAGGTGCTGGCTGACTTCCTGACGATGAGCGAGCATGTGGACAAACCCCTCAATCAGGTGACGTACGCTTACCTCGGCGATGCCCGTTACAATATGGGTAACTCTCTGATGGTGGGTGGTGCCAAGATGGGCATGGATGTGCGCATTGTGGCCCCGAAGGCTCTCCAGCCGGACAAAGACCTCATCAAGAAATGCAAGGAGATTGCCAAGGAAACCGGCGCTACCGTGACGGTGACCGATGATGTGAAGAAGGGCGTGAAGGGCTGCGACTTCCTCTATACCGACGTTTGGGTATCCATGGGCGAGCCCGTGGAGGTTTGGGAAGAGCGTATCAAACTGCTCAAGCCCTATCAGGTAAACAAAGAGACGATGAAACTCACCGGCAACCCGAAATGCAAGTTCATGCACTGTCTGCCCGCTTACCACAATCTGGAAACCCAGGTGGGCCGCGATGTGAACAAACAGTTCGGTCTGGACGGCATCGAGGTGACGGAGGAGGTTTTCGAGTCCGAAAACTCCATCGTTTTCGACGAGGCCGAAAACCGTATGCACACCATCAAGGCCGTTATGGTGGCCACATTGGGCGACTAAACATCGTCGTCATTCCGATAAAAAAAGAGCTCGGCGGAAGCCGGGCTTTTTTGTTAGTTTAGAGTTTAGAGTTTAGAGTTTAGAGTTAAGAAGTTAAGAAGTTAAGAAGTTAGGAGTTCTTTCAGTGCAGTTTCACAGTTATGAACAATTGTTGATAAAAATTGGAAAATGGCTACAATAAAGTGTTTTGGGATAAAGGGTATTTTCCTACTTTTGCAAGGGCCTAATTCATACGTGGTGGATTAGCCACCTTTGTTTTTTCTTTTTAATTGAATATCAACTAAATCTGATGCTTTTGAAACATAAATCTATCTTTTTTGTCATCGTGTTCTTTTGTTTGTGTTTTCTGATGCCGCCGCTATACGGTCAGAGCATCCGGAACAGAATCAATGATATCAAGTCGGCGGATCCTTTTGCCATCAGTGGCAGTGTGGGTGCCAGTCTGGGGGTGTCGTACAACTCGAACTCGCCTGGCAGCACGCCTTTTTCCTCTAATATTTATGCCAGCTTGAATCTTTCGTTTTACAGTTTCCAGTTGCCGTTCGCCTTTTATTTTGCAAACAACACCACTTCGTTTACTTATCCGCAGTTGCCCACGCTGCATTTAGGCTTCATGCCCACGTGGCGCAATTGGAAGTTCCATATCGGCAGTAGTAGCATGCACTTTTCCAATTACACCTATTCGGGATTGTCGTTTATGGGGCTTGGTACGGAGTATCAGGGCAAGTTGTTCCGTATGGGTGTGTTTGGGGGTATGCTTTCACGGGCCAGCAAGCCCCGGGGCTATGACGACCGCAGCGCCATCCAGCAGTTGGCCGATTCGCTGTTGGGACTTAATGTCCCCGAATCCACGTTGCCGCAGTACATGCGTCTGGCGGGCGGCTTCAAGGTGGGTGTTGGCAATGAGCGCAACTTCATTGATTTCAGTGTCTTCAAGGCAAAAGACAGGGTCAAGAGCCTGCCTCAGGAGTGGCGCGATACCATTGCCCCGCAGGATAATGTGGCCATCGGTTTGTCGGGACGCTTCGCCATCCGGCACTGGTTCTCTTTCACCGCCAACGTGGGAGCAAGCCTTTACAACCCCGATCTGCGCGACTCCATTCGTATTGCGGAGTATCAGAAATACGAGCGTTATATCAACTGGCTGTTCACGCCTGGCAATGCATTCAAGCTTCGCTTCGCCGGCGATGCAGCCGTCAACCTCATGTTCAAGAGCTTCAACGGCAGTCTTACTTACCGTTTCGTCCAGCCCGATTACGTGTCTCTCGGGGCGCAGAATTTCAATCAGAACGCCCACAGCCTCGGCACAGTGCTGAATTTCACCTTGTTCAAGGGAAAATCAAACCTCGGTCTCGTGGGCTACGTGCAGCGCGACAACATGGACAAGAAGCAGATGTACACCAACCAGGTGGCCACCTACTCGATGAATTGGAACAGCACCATCGGCAATATTTTTGGCTTGGGCTTGATGTACAGCGGTATCAAACAGAATCAGTATGATGGTACGTTCCATGTGATTGATTCGTTGAGAGTTAATTCTATAGTACACACAATTTCCGTTTCGCCCTCTTTCTCCTTTGAGAAGGCAAACGGACATTCCATCGGCCTTAGTTTTAACATGGTACAAAATAAAAACCTGAATCCGCTGAACAAAAACGGTGCGGATGTGCAGACGATGACCATCGGGGGAAGTTACAATATTGACCTGACCGCAATCCGCCTTGGCATCAGCGCCGGCTACGATTTTTCCATGTCATCCTCGCAATACTCGCACTACAACTCCCACGGACTGAATGTCGGCCTCAACTATCGTATCATCCAAAAAGAGAAATTGAACTGGACGCTCAACTACAACGGTTATGTGGCGTACAACATCCAAAAGGACGAGGGCGTGGACAACGATTTCTCATTGAGCAACAGTCTTGGCAGCAATTTCAACTACAAGAGACATACGGCCTCGCTGTATTGTTCATTGAGCAACTTCAGTAATCTGGAACGTATCGGACAACGAGTACATACCGATTTGGATGTCCGATTCACGTTCTCATATTCATACTCTTTTGCCGCACGCATCATCAAGAAGAAAACCAAGATGGAGCGTACACAGGACCGCATTGACCGGGCCAATCGTAAATTGCAGAAATCTGTAAGCAAACCTATTAACCGGGATACGGAAGATTGATGGTTTTGTTTATATTTACATTTTGGAAAAATAAATACTTATATAAGATGAAAAAGCTGTTATTATTTTTAACTCTTCTGCTTGTGAGCCACTTGATGTGGGCGCAAAATCAGATTGTAACTACCATAACCCCTAAGGTGAGTGTGTTCCCATCCACGGGGTTGAGCTACATGGACGACCCGGCAAAGTATTTCACCATCCAGATGATCAATACGTCGGGCACCCCGATGGATGTGTTTTTCACCATTGAACTGACGGCTGACTTTACGGCCACGAACCAGAACTACTATGTGCGGACCAAAAAGGAAATCCAGCCGCACAACGGACTGACGGTCGGGTTGACACCCGTGCTGATCAACCGGCCAATCTTCGATCAGATTATCGGGCATCTCAACGCCTCGGCCTACGAGACCAACTACGACCTGAACAATCTGGTCAGTGATTTGATGACGCTGCCGGAAGGCCAGTATCGCTTCTGCATCACGCCCTACCGGTGGGACGGTTACAACAACCCGAACCCCACGCAGGTGGGTGAACAGAAGTGTATTACCTTCTCCATCTGCTACACCGGTTCGGCACCTGAGTTCACCACGCCGGTGAACGGCCTCAGTGCCGGCAATCTTAACAACAGCAACCCAACCAACAACCTGCTGTCGCCAACCCGTAATACGGCTGAGGGCAGGCCGCTTCCAAGCGGTACGCGCCCGGTGATTGACGGTCCGAGACGTATGGGCGGCGTTACCTCCGACAACCGCCAGAGCGATGTCTATACGCGGATTCCGCTCTCGCGCCAGCTGATCTTCAATTGGACAGGTGTGATTTCCAACTGTTTGGCTGTAAATGATTTTGATTATGTCATTAAAATTGTGGAGGTTATGGCCAACCAGAATGTGCAGGAGGCCATTGACCGGAACGGGACATTGACCACATACAACAACAAGTCGAAGACTGTTTATATCCACGATACGGTCGCCAACCGCCATTTCCGGCTGATTCCGGGTCATGTGTATGCTGCGCAGGTACAGGCGGTGCTGAAGAAATCGCTGATGACCGAAGTGCAGCTCAGCAATGAGGGCAAGAGTCAGATTATCACCTTCGTATGGGGTGAGGATGTGCCGATTGAGCAGGCGGAGAACACTTCATCCCAGATTAGAAGTGTGATCAGCGATAACCACGAGCAGGTGTTGCAACAGATTCAGAATCCATACTTTGTGAATCCCGGTCAGGACAAGCCCGTGTTGGATAAGTTGAAATCCTTTGGAAAGACGCAGGCTCCAATGGTACAATCCGGCAGCAGCTTCCCGTATGTCACGGATGTGGATGCCGGCGATTCGCCCTATTATCAGGTGCCTGTGTCCGATTCGATTGGCGCGAAATGGATGCCCGTGTGCGGCGATTCCGTCATCAAAGTCGTTTATACTACAGAATTATACGAATACAACGGCGGTGCCGTCAGCAATGCCATGATCGGTCTTCCCTTGAAGACGGCTTCCGTCACCGTGCAGTCGCCGCATGATTTCAGTCCGAATGGCAGCCAGCTGATGAGTGTGGCCACCAACGGCTGGACCGATGTGATGGAGGAGGGCTACAAGTATGTGCTGCATCTGAAGGCCGAGACTTTCTATTCCTACCAGAAAAAAACCACTTATACCATCACCGAATACATCCACAACATCCCGAAGGACCGCGACAGTGTAGTGACCTCGGTGGCGTTCGCCTCGTCGGAGTTGTTCTCGGATGTGGTGTTCGCCTGGGGCGTGGACAGCGGCGCATTGGACAAGGTGACCCCACCGCAGTTCACCTATCCTGTGGATTTGACGAAAAAGGACCTGAATGACGACAGTTGGGACCTGCCGGAAGTGACCAAGCGCGAAAGTTTCAGCTTCCGGTGGAAGGCGGCCAGCGGCGTGGACTATGGCGATTCCGTCTATTACAGTCTGCGGGTGGCCAAGCTGCCCAAGGGCAAAAAACCGGAGCAGGTGAAGGACACGCTCTTCTTCAAGGACCATATCGCGGCCACCACGTATATTGACACGGCGCTGTTTGACAGCCTGAAGACGGGCGGACAGTACGTGGCGGTGTTAGAGGCGCACATCAAGCAACTCACCGACACCTCCCAGCATTACCAAATGCTCCATAAGGGCAAGTCGCATATGGCATCCTTCAAGCTCGTGGACCCGCCGGCGTTCAAGGCTGATGTCAGCACCAAACTCAAATGTTCGCCACAGGCACTCAAGGACATCAGCAAAGACACCATCGCTCCAAAGGTTGACAGTTTGGTGAAGAACCGTGTCAAACTCAAGATTGGCGAGTTTCCGTTAGTGATGCAGAAAGCGACCTATGACAATACCAAGAAGGTGTACAACGGCAACGGCTATGTGATCTGGCATCCGTTAGGTGTGGATGTGCGACTGAAGGTGCAGTTCGACTCCATCATGATTAACAAGAACTTTGAGGTTATCAAAGGCTCCGCCGTCAGTATCGCCACCGACAGCGCCACCTATTTTGATGCGTTGGTGTCGGATTTGGAAATGGACAAATGGACGAACGACGATATAAATAATATTGTTTCACAATTGGGTGAAATAGAGCAAATCAAAAAGTACTACGACAAGTTTAATAGTTATGGTGAGAAGTATGCCAAGAAATA
Source organism: Bacteroidales bacterium (assembly GCA_016285145.1). Lineage (GTDB taxonomy): Bacteria > Bacteroidota > Bacteroidia > Bacteroidales > WCHB1-69 > F23-D06. The sequence goes on from JAEEQE010000017.1 coordinate 8,621, forward strand.
TGGTGGTTTGCTCGGTCCCATAGTGGGTGAGGATATTGCCACCGAGGTGATGACATTCCCGTTGAGTGTCACCGACAAGGAAATCACCGGTTCCGAGAATATCATCTTCACCATCAACAATATGTTCTTCTCTCCCGTCACGGCTCTGATGAACATTTGGGCTATCTTCGCCGCGCAGGATGATGACGCCTACGTGCCGTTTTTAGCCAACAACATCTGCATGGACCAGCGGGGATTTCTTGGCAAGGCGGACCAGCACATCGATCTTTTCATGGGACGCAGTTATGAGTTTGACATCAAGGACGGCTACAAGATGCGCTTTAAGGCTTCCTCGAATTTTGCAGACCCGAAGGACGGCACTGTCCTTTCCATCGACTCCGGCAAGTTCAACCATGTCACGGCGGAAATCGAGTTTGACATGAACAATAACGACGTCCTTGGCATCGAGAAGGACGGCACGCCGCGCAAGGGCAAGACGGTGCATGCGAACTTGGTTGTCAAGTTCAGGAGCTGGAGCGATTGGGTGGCCAAGATCTCCATGGACCCGTTTGCCGTGGCAGGTGCCGACCGCTTCACGTTCTACCCGACAGGCAGGGGCATCTACTATGACCATTCGAAGAAAGAAACACCCAAGGAGGTGTCACTCCCATACGAATATTTGTTTGGCACTCCGCCTCCGCAGGAAATGAAGGAGGAGGACAAGAAAAAGCTGACAAAAGCCACGAAGGAGTGGAAAGGCTTCTATTGGGACGAGCTCACGGTCTTCCTCTCGGATGAGATCAGCAACACCTTCACCAATGAAGAGAAGCCCAAAGATTCCATGGTGGTATATAAATATGGTCTTAACAATACCGTTGTGGATTCAGTGCATTACAGCTATCCCGGCTCCCGTATCAATTTTGGCGCCAAGGGGTTGATGATCGATGATTTCGGATTCTCGGCGGAGTTCTTTGCACGCGACATCTTCAGGGCCAACACCACGGATGGTGGCGGCTGGGCATTCTCCTTGGACACGATAACGGTTCGAATCATCAAGAACAAATACAAGGCGGGTGTCATCAAGGGCGGTTTCGGTGTGCCTTTGTTCAAGGGCGGCTTCGCATACGACTGCTCCATTGGTGCCGACAGCTTGCTGTTCAATGTGCAGGCCAAGAGTGACACCATGGCTCTTGACCTGTGGGCGGCGGATGTTAATTTCAATAAGGAATCCTCTTATTTCCGGATTAAGAAGATTTACAAGGAGAGCAATACACGCGTGGATTTGACGCTGAATGGATATATTACTGTGAAGGGTAGTAAAATCGGGTTGCCTGCCGATTTCAAGGCGGTGAAGTTCGAAGGCATGGGCATGCGTAATTATAATCTGGCCAATCCCAAGGAGGGAACGGCTTCTGCCAAAGGGTTTGAGTTCACCATCGGCAACTGGTCGTTCGCCTCGCCGCAGAAATATATCGGAGGCTCGACGGATCAGGTGGACGAGTCACAACAAACCAATGATGTGGGTTCGGTGTCCTTCTGTGGTTTCACTTTCAGTTTAAAGAAGATTGAACCGATAGCAGATGCCAATGGCGACGATTTGAAATTGGGTGTCAAGGTGGTGGGACAGATGAAGTTTGCCACCGATGGCACTGACCTTGGAGCCACCACCGGATTCTCGCTTTGGGGCGTGACGGAAACCAAAAACAAGTTTAAAGTGAAGGATGTGCAGGCCCATCTGGATAAGATTTCGCTGGAAAATGTTGATTTTGAAGTGTTCAAGATGAATGGCGAGCTTGAGTTTAAATACGCTTGCCCCACCTGCAAGGATGTTACAGGCTTTGCAGGCAATCTTGACATCACGGTGATGAATGAGGTGACGCTGAAGATGAGAGCCGGTTTCGGAAAGGAAAAAGACTCTAAAGGGGAGTTCTCCTGGTGGTTCTTTGATGGTGCCTGCAAGTTCCCGGGCGTTCCGATAGGTCCGGTCAGCATCACGGGTTTCTCCGGCGGTTTTGCCTATAACATGAAATCCAAATACAGTCTTACGGACAGCCGGTTCAGTGCCAAGGGCCTGCTTGCCAAGGCGGCGGAGAACGAGGATCCGGACAAGATGTTGTCATCCGGCATGGATTTCACCCCGCAGCGCAATTGCTGGGTGGCCAATGCGGGTATCAGCATGATTCTCACGGGTGCGAAGAACACCTTGAACGCCGATGGACTGGTGTCGTTGCGTATCGTGGACAAGCACTTCTCCGGCATCTTTATTGATGCGAACGCCTACGTGCTGACCAATATGGATGAGGATGCCACGCCGGGCGACGGCTCCAACAACAAGAGCCCGTTGCTCAGAGCCAAGGCCATCATGGGCTTTGAGACTTGCGACAAATACGACTATTTCCGCCTCTCCATAGCGGTGAAGGCCAAGATTGACTTGGCAAACCTTTTGGATGGCGTGAGCTCTACCGTTTTGGGCAGCCAGATGACCGCCGCCATCCATGCGGGTACGTCATTAGTTACCAGCAGCAATGTTACCAGCACACTGACGAAATTGGTAGGAGACGGGAACGGAAATGGCGCTGCTGCGTCCGGTCTCACCTCACATGGTGAGAAAGACCGTAACCAGGCGGCCAACTCGTCTTCAGGCTCAGCAGGAGCGGTCTCATTTGATGTGGCGGCACAGATACCCATTGATTTTGAGTTGAAACATTATAAGAAATCATACGAAGGCCACAAGAATGGCACCACCGATTGGTATTTCGCCATTGGTAAGCCTAAGTACGACGAACGGGTGCAGCTCTCTGCCAAATTGAATATGGTGGTGTGTTCTGCCAATGCTGAATTCACGTTCTATATGCAGACGGGCAACGCCTTCGCGTATGAGATGCCCCCGTTGAGCAAGGAATTGCAAGACTTTTTCGGCCTGTCGGGTGGTGACAAGAAATTGGATGCCAACTCCAATCAGGTGAAGGATAGTCGTAAGATTGCAAATGATGATTGGTTGAAGATTGACAAGGGCGGCGGCTTCTGCATGGGTTCAACTTTCCATGCCGATGTGAGCTTGGATTTCTTCCTCTATATTGATGTGACTACCGATCTCGGTTTTGACGTGGCATTGCTGAATGTGAACGGCGTGGGATGTCCCGGCCACCCGCAGATCGGCAAGCATAACTTCTACGCTCTCGGACGCATTTATGCCGCGTTGCAGGGTGATGTGGGTCTCAAACTCAACCTCGGCTTCTGGAAGGGCAAGTTCTCGCTCTTCAAGGCTGGTGTGGGTGCACTCCTGCAGGGCGGTGGCCCCAACCCGTCGTACTGCTATGGTATGCTCCGTTTCAAGGTGAATCTCCTGGGTGGTCTGCTCAAGTTCAGCACCTCCTGCGACTTTACATTGGGTGACGTGTGCGTGCCTGGCGCCGGCGATCCGTTGGCCAATGTTAAACTCTTTGAGACCGTGACTCCCGGCTACGATACCGAGAAGAATGCCACGAACAAGAACAACATCCAGTCGCCCCTGCAGATCGGCACCATTGTCTCCAATATGCCCTGGGAACGCGATGTGCTATTGTGTGATGAAGAGGGCAAGAACGCCCGCAAGTTCCGCTTTGTGCTCGTCCAGAAAAATTGCAAGATAGCTACCAAGTCCGGGAACAAATTCGTGGACGCCACTGGCAGCAGCAGATTGCGTTTCACGCCGAGCAATAGCGATGCTAATGTGTATTTGTTTGAAACGGAGGCTGGTGGTTTCGAGCAGGGCAGTGTGCAGCAGATCACGCTTCAGGCCCGCGGCTTCGAATACCGCAAGTCTTTGCAAAACAGCAAGGATTTGCTCCGTGTGAATAATGAACAGAACATGGATGGGTATTATTACATTGGTACAGGAACTCCCACGAACTCATACAATACAACGTATTGTTCATGGTATGACCCCACTTTCTATGATGAGAATTCGAAGAAGCTGATTGTGAAACCTTTCAAGAAGGATACAACACTCTATTTCCAGACACGTTCTTTGGATGATGATTTGAACAACGGTGTGGTCTTCTCATGGCCATACAACGGGGAGAGCTTTTTCCCCACTATGGAGTATGTCCATTCCAGCGATGGCACCCCATATTGCAACCTTTATCTGTACACCAAATATGACAATCTGTTCGACAAGAAGAAGCTGGAATCGGAAGGCAAGCAACTGAAAATCTATCTGTTGAAAAACGGATTGGAGGAGGGTGAGATTGCAGAATGTACATATACATATTATCCCAATACAACAGTGCCATACGTGCAGGTGAGGTTGCCCAAGAAGGAGTACAGCCAGGAAACCGGCAAGGGTGCCCACATGCTGAAGTTCCTCTTGGTGGACAAGAGCGCTTACGATAACGCCATGGCCGCTGCCCAGCAGCAGGCGGAGATGACCCGCAAGCAGAATGAATACAGCAGTCGTATCACAGACCAGACCTATCAGGAGGCGGAGGCGGCCCACAACCGTAAAAACGGCAAGAGCGGATCCTCAGGCGGTCTTGTTGTTAGTGGAACCATCTCCGGTCTTGCCGGTTCGTTGGGATCGTCAAGCTCCGGCGGTGGTGTCGCGTATTCCAGCGGAACGAAGATATCTGGCGGAAGTGCAGTGTCATCCGGCGGCAAGAAAGCGATGCTGTTAAGCTCGTCGAGTGTCACGACGCTTTCCACGGGTGTGCGCACGATAACCTCTTCGGGCAGCTCTTCATCGTTGTCGGGACGTGTTGTGCAGGCTGCCAGCACCGTCAGTAGCACTTCCTCCGGAAAACAGAAGGCAAATACTGCGGCAGCGCTTGCTTCATTTGCCAGTTCGGGTATGAACATCACCGGCGTCAGCAACAAGCTCAACATCCAGGATGAGATGCTGGATGAGATTTACGAGAACAAGCAGGACGTGGGCAAGGACTCCATGAACTATATCCGCACCATGCTGAAAGAGGGTTACAAGATCAGTGCCGGCATCGGCAAGCAAATCTACAAGTGGACCTGGTTCGCATCGGGCTCCACGCTGGAGAACAAACTTACCTCCCGGGTGTATGGATCAACCGCCAGGTCCATTTACCAAAAGGACTTGGCCGATGAGTTGAGAACGGCGAAAGTGGATGCAGCGGCAGGAACGAAAAGTGTGTATCTCTACGGGGAGAACCGCGACTATTATCCCGGTGTGCTTGACTGGTATGCATACCTCTTCTTCTCCTATGACCCGGCAGATGCGACGTTATACAATACCAATTGCAAGATGCCGCCCGTATGCTATTTGGTGCTGGACCGCAACTATGGCGAGTTGGTGAATCTGCATAAAGAATACTTCCAGCATTTTGTGAATATGGAAAGGGATTTCAAGCAGACGGAATTGCTTACGACCTTCAAATGCCGGGTGAAGGACGGGAAACTCAGGTATGATGACAACGCCGTGTATGCCTCCGGCGGACATGCCTCCGACTTGCGTAATATCTTGAAGGGCGGTTTTTATCACAATAACAGCGTTACATTCCCCAGAATTGACCGGCGTATCAAGGGCGGCACGGACTTTACCCAGTGCACGGCTGCCAACTACCATCCCACCACAGTGGATATGCCGTGTATTTTGGACTTCGAACACGGCTATGGCTATGGCTCGCAAGTGAGGAAACCGTTAGACGAGAAGTACTTCGATGTGGCCAACGCCAATATGTCACCGTTGCTTAAGTGCGACGACGGAAAGTACCGGTGGGGATGGAAGGTCCGCGACTATGCCACACCTGCCATCGCCAAAGACATGCAGATGTTCCAACGATTCATGTATGAGAATCAGATGCACGCCCAATCGCTGAACAAGCGCGAATGGAGCGGTAAACGTTCCCTTTTCAATCTTTATTACAGTGAGGGTATGCTCAATGCCTTTATGACCTACAGCAACTTCCCGTTCGACATGCCGATGATTTATCGCGTGGTGCATTATATGCGCGCGTTACAGGATATGGAGCCGAACAAAAACTACACGACCTCAAATGGACAAACGTACAAGATTATCAATGCGGATCAAGAATATATTCCGGTTTCCTATCTGCAATTGCAGGACAGATATTGGGCCAAGTATTGGTGGAGTTCGAACGGCCAGAGTACCAATGTGGCCAAGAACGGTTTTGACAGGGATTTCTATTTCTACAAGGATAACACGAAGTACTATAGTATGATATGTGATCAGAGTTATGACGGCAAGAGACACAATTGCTATACAAGCCAGGCGACGATGCTTGGCAGCTGGTACAAGCCCGTTGACGGTACCTATCACGGCCCGTATAATCCGGTTCGGAAGCCGTTCACCATGCGGGTTAAGCTTTATTTCCTTACCTCACAGGCTCCCGATTTTTCCACGAAGCTGATGAACATCGCGAAGGCTGTGAAGAACAGCTCCGTGCAGTCCACCAAGGTCTTCTATCCGAATAAGATTCTGAATACCTCTTCGAATGAGTTGGAATATACCATCCCAGGCACACTTCAAATCCACGATGTGCTCTTCAAATTTTTAGCTGAACCATACAATAAATTGAACAACTTCCGCTCGTATGACACGTATGGGGATTAAGAATATGAATGAAAACCATTAAGAACAGTAAAAAAGAGTTACAATGAAAAAGAACAATAGTTTTCTCCTTTGGATTATTTTCGGATGGATGATGCTGCTGGCAATGCCGGCTTTCGCGCAGGAGGATAAAGGCGCCCCAGACGAAAACGATGCCCCGTCACAGGAACTCTACAACTATGTGCTGGTGGCACGCAGTTACGGCGACAGCATCGTGTTGCGCTGGGCCCCGCAGAATGCCGGCGTGTGGATGCTGGCCAACCACTACGGATGGAACCTCTATCGCATCAAAACCGATGAGGAACTGGCCGCCAACCCGGCCGACAGTTCCATTGAGATAAAACTGAACGCAAAACCCATCAAACCGCTGACGTTGGATGAGATGAAGGCCAAGTACGACACCACGCACGTGTATGTGGGTGTGGCGGCACAGGCTCTCTATGGCCAGTCCTTCTTCAATCCCAAGGAGTCGGAAGGGATGGAAAACTACATCTTCCGCCGCGATCAGGAACAGAGCCAGCGACAGGCGATGGCCTACACGGCGGCAGAAGGCCATATTGATGCCGCTGACGCCCTTGGCCTCCGCTTCGTGGACAAAACGGTGAAGAAAGGGGAATTATATACGTATATCCTCGAATGCCTCATTCCGGATGATATTGCCCCCATGCCGAAAAAGGTGATGGATGTGGGATGCAAGCCTTTTGAACGTGACTACGATGAGGTGATCCCTGCCATCAGTTTCTACCAGAATTCACCTTACACGGCATTCATTTACTGGGGCAAAAACAAGCTCTCCGGCTACTATCTGGAACGCAGCGACGACAACGGCAAGCATTGGACCGCCTTGAATGATGCCCCCATCTTCGGCTATGAACCTGACCAAGAGACCTACGAAGTGTTGGGACAGGAGATTGGAGAAATACTGGAGCAGAATGTTGGCTATATGGATTCGTTACTACTCAACAAGAAATACGTCTATCGTTTGAAGGCTTTTGACGCGTTTGGCGACTATGCTCCCGAACGCAAGTCGGATCCCTTCGAGATGGCGGACTTTATCCCGCCCACCGTGCCGGTGTTGCAGTTCATTATCCCTGAAGACAATAATATCTGCAAATTGGAATGGACAGTGGACAAGCAGGATGACGATCTCAAGGGCTTTGTGGTGACCTTCTCCGACGACCCTTCGGGCCCGTGGAATAAGATTACCGATATTTTGCCGCCCAAAACCCGCACATGGACCGACAAGAATGGTCATGACCGTGGACGTGGCTACTATCGTATATTCGCCACCGACAACAGCGGCAACGTTTCCTATTCCTTGTCGCAGATCAACAACATAGAGGATGATGTGCCACCTTCCGCTCCCAAAGGTTTGGCTGGCGTGGTGGATACTGCCGGCGTGGTCTATCTGCAGTGGGACGAGAATACAGAAAAGGATATTCTGGGCTACCGTGTCTATTTCGCCAACCAGCCCGACCACGATTTTATACAGAAGACGGGCCGCCGTAACAGTGAGGCCCATTTCTGGGACACCTTGTCTCTCAATACGCTTACCAAATACATCTTTTATTATGTGGTGGCCGAAGACAATAGCCACAACTTCTCCAAACCGTCTGACACGTTGGCCATTCCTGTGCCCGACATCGTTCCACCGGGCTTGGCCTTGCTCAAGGATTATAGCCAGACCGACGAGTCGGTGACTTTTACTTGGTTGCAGAGCACTTCCAACGATGTGGTGGCGTATGTGGTCTATCGTAAGAAGGAAAACGAGAAGCAGTGGAAAACCATCCGCATTATCACTCCCGACGAGCTGATACCGGGCAGCCTCATCCAGCTCACCGACTATCCCGCTCCTTCTGCCACTAATTACAATTATTGTATAGAAGTATTCGACAACAGTCGTCTTTCTTCGGGCAAGACAGGCCAGACCACCGTACGCTTCCGAGGCGCTTCCGTTATCAACATCCCGCTCACACTGAAGGCCTCCCTCAACAAGAATAAAACCTGTACCGATTTGGAGTTCTCGTATGAGTATGATTCCAAAAGCGACTATTACGGGGTGGTCTATAAGTCGGTGGATGATGGGCCTGCGTACGCGTGCGGCAGTTTCCACCGTGGCGAGACCAAATTCTTGGACTGCAATATAAAGTCGGGACAGAAGGTGGATTACACTATTCAGATGTTCTTGGGTAAGGGCAAGCGTTCCCAAATCTCCGATCCGGTTCGGGTTACGGTGAAGTAGGGGAGTGTGGTTTTGTGTGAGAGGATGGTTGGGCTGTTTCAAAGAAAACGGCTGGATGTTTTATGCTAATTATGTACTAATAAAAATAGATATGAAAAGATTATTCCTTTTGCTCTCCTTTGTGATGATGGGTGTATGCGCTGCGATGGCGCAGGCACCGGAGAAGATGACCTACCAGGCGGTGGTACGCAACAGCGGGAACTCCCTTGTGGCTAATCAGAACGTGAGTGTGCGATTATCCATCTTGCAGGGTTCCACGCAGGGTGCACCTGTGTATGTGGAGAATCACACGGCAACGACCAATGACAACGGTTTGATGACGGTGGAGATTGGCGGCGGCGCGCCCACGACGGGCGTTTTCGCTAACATCGACTGGGCCAATGGCCCCTATTTCCTGAAATCGGAGATTGACCCCACGGGCGGCATCAATTACTCGATTGAGAGTGTGCAGCAGCTGATGAGCGTGCCCTACGCGCTGTACGCGAAAGAGGCGGGCAACGGATTCAGCGGCGATTACAACGATTTGACCAACCGCCCGCAGATTCCGCAGGTGCCTACCAATGTTAGTGCCTTTACGAATGACGCAGGTTATATCACTAAGGATTCCATCCCTACGAATGTGAGTGCCTTTACCAATGATGCGGGTTATGTGACGGTGGCTAATGTGCAGCAAGCCGCCAATATTCCCACGAATGTGAGTGCCTTTACCAACGACGCCGGGTACCTTACCTCCTTCACCGAATCGCAGATCTTGAGCATCAGCAACGACACCATCTACCTGACGGGCGGCAGCTTTGTGAAATTGCCCGCCGGCTTTGATGGGGATTATAATAGCCTCACTAACAAACCAAACCTCGCTCCTGTAGCCACTACTGGCTCGTATAACGACATAACAGGCAAGCCGAACTTGGCCCCCGTGGCGACAAGTGGAGAATACAATGATTTGACGGGCAAACCTAATCTGGCCCCGGTGGCCACAACCGGCAATTACAATGATTTAACCAACCGCCCGCAGATTCCGCAGGTGCCCACTAACGTGAGCGCTTTCACGAACGATGCAGGCTACATCACGATGGATTCTGTTCCTGCTATCCCGACGGTACCCACGAATGTGAGTGCCTTTACCAACGATGCCGGGTACCTCACCTCTTTCACCGAATCGCAGATTTTGAGCATCAGCAATGACACCATTTACCTGACGGGCGGTAGTTTTGTGAAACTGCCCGTCGGCTTTGATGGGGATTACAACAGCCTGACCAACAAACCAAACCTCGCTCCCGTAGCCACTACAGGCTCGTATAACGATATAACGGGCAAGCCGAACTTAGCCCCCGTGGCGACAAGTGGGGAATACAATGATTTGACAGGCAAACCTAATCTGGCCCCGGTGGCCACCAGTGGTAATTACAATGATTTAACCAACCGCCCGCAGATTCCGCAGGTGCCCACTAACGTGAGCGCTTTCACAAACGATGCAGGCTACATCACGCAGGCGGCGGTACCCACCAATGTGAGCCAGTTGCAAAACGATGCGGGCTACATCACCAAGGATTCCATTCCGGCGGGTCTTGCGGGTTCGCAGACTGGTGACATTATGTATTGGGATGCCGGTACCAACACATGGATTATGATGCCTGCGGGCACCTCGGGACAGGTACTCACCATGGAGAACGGCGTCCCCAGATGGGCGAGCCTTCCGGACTATGTCACGATGAATCTGCCGCCCACGGTGACCACGACGGTCCCCTCGGAGGTGACACAGTCTTCCGTCTTGTGTGGCGGTGTGGTAACCAGTGACGGTAGTGTGCAGCTTACCGCCTGCGGCGTGTGCTGGAGTACGCATCATTTCCCGACTATTGCGGATGCGCATACGGAGAACGACCTGGGTGTGAGTGCGTTCACCTCTCATGTATCCAATCTGGCCCATCATACCACCTACTATGTGCGGGCATACGCCACCAACAGCGTTGGCACCAGCTACGGCGCAGAGATGACGTTTACCACCACGGATATCCCAACGGACAGTCTGATGATGCCCAACCCGTGCTCTTCCACCGACACGAATGCAGTCGCCCAGCCGACATTGGGTCCGAATTACCTGATTTGTGCGGGCACCGATAGCGTGGAGTTGAGCTTGGGCAACTACCAGTACGGCAGCATCCAGTGGCAATATTCGTTAGACACCATTTCCTGGTTCGACATTCCCAATGCCTTCGACGAGCAGTTGGTCTATAAGCCCGAACAGACGCAGTTTGTGCGGGCGGAGGTATCGTATGCCAACTGTCCGCCGGAACATTCGGAGGTGAAGCTGCTGCAAAAGACCCCGACGGCCAATGCAGGCATTTCGCGTACGGCTAATATTGGCGACACATTGCATCTGCAGGCCAATATGGAAGAGAATGCAACTGGCAGCTGGCAGATCCTGCAAGGCGCAAACGGTCTCCTCAAGACCCCGACGGAGGCAGCCTCCAAGTTCTACGGCACGGATTCGCTCTACCGCCTGCGCTGGACTTTGACCAACAGTTGCGGCACCAGTTCCGACGATATCAATGTACGTTATGTGCGGCCTAAGGTGAGCAGCAAAGTGGTGGTTGTGGATACCACGGACATTATTTTCAGCGACTCGGCACAGCTGGCGCATGGCTACTATGTGATTTCCTTCAGTGATTCGAACATCGTGATTGGCGACTCCACCATTTTGGTCAGTTTGGTCAATGGCGGATTCCTGCGCAAGGTGGATTCCTGGTCGATGGCCAACGATTCCACCTATGCCATGTACACCACGCAGGCCACCTTGTACGATATTATGGAAAGTGGTGTGATTAATTTCGGAGGAATCTCAAGTGGAGATAATGGGGGTGGTAGCATTGTGGAAAATGCGGTAGAGAACACACCGGCGCAGAACACCCCGCGAAACGCACCGATGCAGAACACGTCGTCGGTGCAGAATATCGAGTTCCTCGACCATATCCCCACCCGCAAGGAACTGCGTGAGCATCCGGAAATGAACGGCAAAATGTATGTGATGGGTATGGAATTTGTAAGAGAAGACGGCAGCAGAGTTAATCTTACGCCTCGAGGAGGTACGCAAAGAGGAACAGGAAGTAATGCACCTATAACCATAGTGGATAGAGATCACTGGGAATACAAAAATCCGTCCTTGCTTACTCTCAATGATATCGCAGGTATCCGTTTTGGAGAAACGGTTTTAAAGTTGTATTTTCCCCAATTGGAGTATTGCAATGGGTTGGCCTGGAATGAATATCGCTACCTTAAATTAGGTTTCTACAATGCAATATGCGAATGGGAGGGAAAATGTGAAATAACGCCTTCGGCCAATGGCTCGATACCCTATGCTGGCATAAGATTAGGTTATCTGGTGGTGGAGTGTGATCAAGTTGTCGAAGGAATCCCAATTCATTGTACCCTGAATATTCAGCTTGACTTTAATGTGAAAGGGTCGTTAAATATTAGAACTTCAAAGACACACAGATTTAAGGCCGCGACTACATTCACCTACGCTATTCGTTTTGATGAGAATACCCGTAGTTATATAGAGGATCCTCTGCCTTCAAAGCGTTATTTTACGGGTGAAAGTTTCACAAGTAGTCTTCTTATGAATGAAGAGTCAATTGATCTGGAGTTGTCGTTAAAAGCCAAGCATGATGTGATGTTTTTTAGCAGCGAGCATCTTACTAGTAGTACGGTGGTTCTAAAGGATAAGATATACTGTGTTGAAAATCAGCAAGGCAACTTTCAGGGTTGGAAAGGAATGGAGACATCAGATATGAGTGTGAATTTAAGTGTTAAAAGTGCGGAAACTATCAATCAGTTGCCGACTTGCTCAAAAGATTGGACAATCAATTCAGGTGGGCGTATCTATCCGTATAAAGTTGAACTCAACGAGGGCAACTATCAGACTATTAGTGCAAGTGGATCCTCTTTGTCGCAAATCAGCGTGAGGGTGATAGATAATTATGGCAAACCCGTTGAGAATGTTCCGGTCTATTTCTTGCCGGCAGACGGCGGTTTTGTTAGTGATAATGATAATATGGTAACAACCGATCCGGAAGGTATTGCCCGGATAATATGGACACCCGGCCCGTTCAACGGACAAGCCCATACATTGACTGCCTATGTTTTTGACGACCAGGGGCATGCCAATACCATAAAGGAGTCGCCGATAACGTTTACCGCCTACGAACCTGGAACCCAATCCCAAACAAACAATTGTTCTACCCTTCAGCTGCTTGTTAATCCTGCATCGAACAATAACAAGTTGGAACTCAAGGTTCAAAACGGCACAGCCCCAATCACTTATACAATGGATGGGAACGTTATTCAGGTTAGTAGTGGGGGTAGTACGAGTTTGGGAGGTGACATTATTAAGTATTATGATATGCCGGCTGTCGGTTCCCATGAGTTTAAGGTGACGGACAATAATGGTTGTGTCGCCACTAAGTCATATAATGTAGAGGGTGACTTTTCTCAAGGAGGTGTCGCTAGTCTTGCTTGTATAGGCCTTTGGCTTAAAACAACAACAACCAGTGGAAGGATTGAGGCTGAGGGCCAAAATGGCAAAGCCCCTTATTTGTATTATTTGGAGAACCACTCAAGCAGCTATTCCCAAAACAACGTCTTCACTTCGCTGTCACCAGGCACCTATACAGTTCATGTGAAAGATGATAACGGATGCGAGGCGAGCGAGCAGGTTGAGGTGGTGGTAGATAATACCTCTTCCCAAAGTGCCCTTCCCTGCGCCGGAGCCGCAACGGTGAGGGATGTTGACGGCAACGTTTATCCCACGTTGAAAATAGGCAACCAGTGTTGGATGGCGGAGAACTTGCGCACTGAGCACTATGCTGATGGTGAAACCATTGGGATAGGAGCTGGATGTTTTTATCCAAACGATAACTCCGAAAACAAGTCGAAATATGGCCTTTTATATACTTGGCGTGCGGCAGTAAGAAATGGTGGTAACGACGGTTACCATACTCATGAAAAATGTCAAGGTGTCTGTCCAGATGGTTGGCACGTGCCACATGACGAAGAGTGGGCTCAACTTTTAAGCTCAAGCCAGTTGGTATCATACCCTGCCAAGGGGTTGGCAACGAAGGATAATTGGGAACAATCAACCACACTGTCTTCACCTGGTTACGAAAGTTACAGAAACAATGGTATTGGTTTCAATGCGTCACCAGCTGGTTATTTTCACAATATATTCTATGATTTGGGAAAAGCTGCATGGTTTTGGACTTCTTGTCATCAGTATGGAAATGGTGCGTATAGCCGTGACTTGTCTTATAACAGAGCTACTGTTGGAAATGAATCGGCAGCTAATAATGGAGGTAATAAAGATCGCGCTCATTCCGTCCGCTGTCTCCGCGATTAATCCAATGTGGAATTAGAATAAGGGGCGTGGGTTGGGCTGCGCCCTTTGTTGTGTGGTTTGTTGATAATTCTGAATGTTATGTACAAAGTCTGATGTGACGATTCGTAAACAAACGATCAAGCAATTTCATCAATCTTATTGAAAATGCTGGTTGGTTGCACGTCTAATCCATATAAAATTTGTTCTTCTTTATATCCGAGAAAGAACAAATAACGCAAAATCAGCATGTAGTGCGTGCGAGCAAAGGTCGTGTCAACATGACCTCTCTGGTCAAAACAAATCGGTTCATGATGTGCAATCCTGTTCCTGAATTCCTTTATTCTCATCAGTTCGTTGAAAACTGCTCTTTGCCCCAGTGGTTTGGATTTATTTGGGAAAATTCTTAAAATGCTTTTGCCACCTTTGGAAAAAGGATGCTTTGTGAAAAGGTGTGGCCAAAAACCGAATGACAAGGAAGAAACAACCCTGTCTGAAGTGTATTTTCCCGAATCAGCCAAATTCCGAATGATAGAGGTTACTTCTGCTTTTTTAGGTGCTAAACTTAACATTCCTCCTTCCAACAATTGAGTCCTGATCCAATCCGGGTCAGAAAAAATACACTTGTAATGTTCGTTAATCGCATTCCGTAGTACAATTTCAAAAACGTTCAACACTCCGTATAATTTTTGACAAAGTTTGATATTCAACCTGTACAATTGGAGCGCTTTATCCTTGTTGTCATCGCAAGCATGCAAATATTTGTTCAATCGAGCCGCAGAGAAAGCGTGTTCATATTCTTCGTATTTCATAGTCTTCAGATTTGGGATGCAAAAATAGTTTTTTTTCAAAAATAATTTTAAAAATATTTTTGTATGTTGGAAAAAAGTGTATTTTTGCGGCGTTATCCCCTGGGGTCCCTGAGCAATCAAACCCTGGGGTTTTGTTTTTTATGAGGAAAAAATCTGACGAACAGGGAATTCTATTGTTTTCTCCTTTCCGTCCGTTGTCTTCGCGACTACTGAGCAGTGATGAGTAGTCAGAGAATAGTGATCAGTGAAGGGGCGTGGACGTGGGGGCTGCGCCCTTTGTTTATGGTATGTTGGTTGTGTTGGAGATTCCGGTGGTTTTTGCTTGCAAAAACCACCGGAATGGTGCGGCCCTTTCAGGGAAGATGGGGAAGATGGGCGGCGGGGCAGATGCATTAATTGACATTGTTCGTACTCCGCCGCCCATCTTCCTGTTTTGTCGGCTGCGTTACGCACCATTCCGCCGGCGACGGCAGGAGGCGGCGGAATCTCCGTCCGTAGAACGTAACTACCATGTTCCTTTTTCCATGTTTGCGTCAGAATCCTCGAAAAACTCCGAAATTTTCGTCTGCCTTCCCATGCCTTGGCGGGAATGCCGATTTTTCCGTTTTTTGCACTTTTGCATCTTTTTGAGGGTTATCTGCACTTTTCTTCTACAAATATGTAGATTGTTATTATGTTGATTTTCAATAAAATAATTTTATAAAGGTCTTGATTTCGCCTTCGGGGTGTTGTATCTTTGCGGGGTAACAATAAACTCTAAAAGTCATGAATAGGAATATAGAACCCCAGAACATCAACCTGCTGACGGACTTCGGCTTCAAGCGCATCTTCGGCACCGAGCAGTACAAGAAGAATCTTTTTCGGAGAAGATGTCGTTTTTGTTGATAGATTTGAGTAAATTTGCCGCGCGAAAACGGTTCGTGAAGTTGGCGGACGACCGGGAGAAGTGGTGCTACGCGATCAAGAACATGTGGCAGATGGGGGAGAATGACATACCGGCGGAGAATGCGGTCTTCCACGAGTTGTATGAGGAATGCAAACTGACAAAACTGACAGATATGGAAAAACAGGAGTACGAGAAAAGCATATTGGAGTACGAGGACGTGAAGGAGGCCATGGCATACAATCGCCGTATGGCGAAGGCGGAGGGTTTTGAGGATGGCTTTGAGAAAGGCATGGAGAAGGGTTTGGAGAAGGGTTTGGAGAAGGGAAGAGAGGAGGGCCTGGAAAAAGGTATAGAAAAAGGCATAGAAAAAGGTATAGAGAAAGGCCGAGAAGAAGCCCTCCTGCAAACTGCTAAGAACCTTTTGGAATTAGGCATTTCCCTTGCTGATGTGATTAAGGCAACCGGACTAAGTGAGGAGCAAATAGGCCAATGTCCATTCGAGGATTTGAACCAGTAGAGAAAAACGATTCCATGGAGAATTGTACGTGTTAAAAGAAAACGCACCGAAGCTGAACTCCGGTGCGTTTTCTTTTTAAATGAGACTCTTTGCCCAATTGTGCAGAGCGTTTTTATTTTTGCTCGCCGTTGGGACATTTGTGGTCTTTGGGGCATCCTTTCGGACCATGGCCGTCTTTCGGACATCCTGGCTTGTCGCCGCCTTTGCAGCATCCGTGGCCTTCGCCTTTCTTGCAGCCACCGCAGCAGCCCATCTCGTCGAAAGCGGCTTTCTTTTCGGCTGTGGTGAGGTTGTCCCAGTTGTTCATGGCAGCCTCGAATTTCGCTTTCTTCTCTTCCTGAGCTTTCTTCATGGCCTGCATTTCATCGTATTTTGCCTTGCGGTCGTTGAGCAGTTCCACACGACGCTCTTCGGTGATGTTCTCCCAATTCTTCCAGTCTTCGCAAGCCTTTTTGCAGGCTTCCATCTCGGCTTTCTGCTCTGGGGTCATCTCCTTGCAGCAGGTTTTTTCTTCGGATTGCGCTTTGGTGCATTCACCCTGTTGATCAGCGGTTTTGTTGTTGCAGGCGGTGAACGTCAGACAGCATGCAGCTGCCATTAAGATAAACAGTTTCTTCATTTTTGTTGATTTAAAAAGGTTTGTGTTCAATAATTATGAAATTGAGGTGCAAAAATAATCTTTTTTATAAAAAAGCCGTGTTTATAAATCTTAAAAATCCATTCCAAATTCCAAGACCAGAGACCAAAGACCAATAGCCAACTATAAACTCTAAACTATCAACTCTAAACTTTTACAAAACCACATTTCTATCCTTCGGATACTTCACGCTGTAGGTGACGCTGAAGGTGCGCGTTTCGCCGGCTTTCAGTTCCACATCCCACGTGATCACACCGATGTCGGTCTTGTTGTAGGTGGCTTCCGGACTCACCTCCACCACCTTGACCTCGATGTCCTTGTTGTTGGAGATGGGATATTGTTCCTTGAGGGTCAGCTTGGCCGTCTTGGTCTGGTTGTTCTTTACGGTGATCAGGTAGGATTGGGTGACGGTAGTGCTGCTGCCCACGTGCTTCGTGCTGCAGAAATTGCTCTGTTTCTCTCGCTTGACAGTGATTCTCGGATCGGTGGTCAACGTGAGCGAGATGTTCTTTTCCGTGGCATTGGGACGCAACATGGTCTTGCCCACGAAGGTGTTGTCAAAGGTCACCGTGGCATATCCGGGCAAAAGGTTGTACTGCTCGTAATCCGACAAGGTGGCCACCAGGTAGGTTTCGTCCGACAACTTCGGCACGCTGTAGTATTTGTATTCCGCTTTGATGTTGTAACTCTTCAGGTCTATGAGCTGCTCCTTGCCGTTGCCGGGGATGTCGTAAGGTACCGCGATGTTGTAGTTCACATGCACCTCCTGCATATCCACGTCCACATAGTCGTCCATGAGCAACGGTGTGCTTGCGCCGCGTACGCTTGTCATCTGTCCGTCCTTGGCTGACACTCCCTCTAAGGAGGCTAATTTGGAGGAAACCTCTGATGACGATATATAGTTGCTTCTTGCCGATGTGTGTGCGGGTGAATACTGTCGGGGAGTGTAGAAGTCCACAAACCAGGTTCTGAACACCGGAGCCTCCTTCGTGCGGTTGGGGGTGGCGTTGGAGAGCGTCAACTTGACGTTGTTCCAGTCGAGGCCGGTGACCTGCGCCACCCGGGCTTTGGCTTTCATCACTACGGGCTTGTCCATGGAGGCGATGTTGATGTCGTAGCATGGAGCCCATGAGGCAAGATTGGTGAAATATGTGATGGTGAATTCTGTGTTGATGGTTTGCGGTACGCTCACGGAAAGCCGGAGCACGCCCGTGCGCTGCTTGTCCTGTGTCATGTCCTGGTCTAATTGCTTCTGCACACGCTTCACGGTTTCCTGCAACTTGGTCACGTTGCGGTTGTCCTGGTCAATGCTGCGCTGCAAAGCCCCCGCCTTCGATTTGTACAGTTCCATGTTGGCGTTGATGTCCGCGATGGAGACGGTGCCCTCCTTCTGCTGCATGTTGTTGAGCGTCCCGTCGGTGAGCATCTTCAAAAGATGGTTGTGCATCGTGAGCTCGTCTTTGGCCTCCTGCAACTGCCGTTTGTACAACTCTAAGGAATCCTGCAGCTTCTTGATGCGGGCGCTCTCCTCCTTGGGGGTGATGAAGTCGTTGGAGAACTCCGAGGCGGAAATGAGCACGCCGTTGGCGGTCACTTTCAGGCTGTTGACCTCGATGTCGGGACTTAATCCGTTGATGATGACATCATAGCTGCCGCTTTTCAGCGAGGCAGCGGCGGTGTGCGTGAGCGCGGCACCTTGCAAATAGACGGTGGCCTTGTCGATTTTGGAGGTGAAATCTTTCTGTGCTCGCAAGTTGGCGCCAATAGCCAGCATTACGAAGGTGAAAACGAAAATCTTTTTCATTGCGGATGTGATTTTTGAAAAATGGAAAACAGGCAGACTATGTATTGGGAGATATGTTTAAAAACAA
This sequence comes from Bacteroidales bacterium, assembly GCA_016285145.1. GTDB lineage: Bacteria > Bacteroidota > Bacteroidia > Bacteroidales > WCHB1-69 > F23-D06. The sequence continues at coordinate 27,510 of JAEEQE010000017.1, forward strand.
TAATATGCTTTTGTGAGGTGTGAATCTTGTAAAACTAATGCATTACACTCCTTATAATATATTTCCTAACCAGTCTGTGATGATTTCCAGCACTTCGGTTTTCATCGTCTCCTCGATTTCCCCGTACTCGTTCGGACTACCGGTGGTGCATGGCTGCAGTAGGTGGTTGGCTCCCGGAATGCTGACGAAACGGTGGTGCGGATTCCTTTTCAGATACTTGGCAAACAATGCGTTGTTGGCAGCAGCATCCACCTGCAAATCCTTTTCCCCGCCGATGGCCAGAACAGGGCATCGCATCTTTTTAATGTAGGGTTTGGGGTCGAATTGGACGAAGGTGAAAAACCAGGGGGAGACGAGTTGCTGGATGACGGCGGCTTTGCGTTGCGGGGTGAAACCGTACCGTTCCTGCTCCTCGGGTGTGAGCCGCCCGGAAATCTGTGTCCAGGTGCGGTTGAGGATGTCAGCCGCCTCTTTTTCGTTTTTGGCCTTCTGCAATGCCTGATACAAACGGGCGGAGAGAATTACGGAGTTGTCTATTTCGTTGGGTGTCAATGTGCTGTCGGCTTCGCTTATGGCGTGCAACTGGTAGAGCAGCACGTCGGTGCTCTTCTGCGCCACGCCGCCCAGCGTGATGACGAAGCTCACGCGCGGGTCGCGGGCGGCCACGATCTCGGCCATCAGGCTGCCCTCGCTGTGGCCCAGCAATCCCACGGGCAGGCCTCTCAGCCCCTCGCGGCAGACAAAAGAGTCCAGAATCATGGTCACGCCGTCGGCAAAGTCGAAGGTGGTGGACTTGGCGAAGACGGCTCTGGGATAGTCGTCGTAGCGGAACACGGCGTACCCTTGGCGCGTGAGGTGGTCGGCGATGACACGGAAGGGCTTGTGCCCCATGATGGACTCGTCGCGGTCCTGCCAGCCCGAGCCCGACAGCAGGATGATGACGGCTTTGGGCGTGCCGGCGGGCAGCGTGAGCGTGCCGTTGATGAGCGAGTACCGCCCGCCTTTCTCCCGGATGCGGATCTCCTCTTCCGTGTAAGGGTAGGGGGGCTGTGGCGTCTGCGGACGGCGGATGACGCGCCGCTCGTGCCCGCGCTCAAAGGTCAACGGCAATTTTCCACTCTGCTGGAATGTGCCTGTAATATGCTGACCGTCAGCGGATAGCTTGCCCTTGAACGAGGCTCCGATGTCGGCGACTTTCCAACTCAGCACGCTGTCGTGCCAGTCGCGTGCCGTGGTGGCGATGTCCATGTAGTACTGGTTGGGACTGTCCATCACCACCGACAGCGAATCGCCCCGTTGCTCTATCATCATTCCAATGGTAAGGGAATCTTGTTTCGTAATGTGTAATACGCCTTCCCAGTAGCCGGATATGTTCTGTGCCGATGCTTGCATCATACATGAAAAGATACACAAAATCAGAGTAAGGCTTTGCGGTATGCTTTTGCAATATTTTGTCAATGAATGAGATTTGTGCTTTTGTGGGCGTGTGCGCATAGGATGTGTTTTTGTGTTGCAAAAATATTAAATTTAGTGAATGGAGGTCAGTGAATAGTGATTAGAGTTTAGAGTTTAGAGTTTAGAGTTTAGAGATTAGAGATTTGAGATTTGAGTTAAGGAGTTAAGACTAAAGAACAGAGTATAGTGTCAATAGCTAACGGCCAACAGCCAACGTCTAATAGCTAATCCCCAAGCCAATAGCCAACGGCTAACGGCTAACGGCTAATAGCTAATTACCTGCCATTAACATCCATTAACATTTTTATTTTTCTAATATTCAAAAAAATACATTTTCATTTGCCGAATGTATGAATTAAATTGCTATTTTTGCCCGCTTTTTGGATAACCTGTTTTGGAACGTTGGTTAACATGTTGGAGGATGCAAAGATGGGAAAAACGTTTTTTGAGGGATTTTGGGGATAATGCTCCGATTTACAGTTAAATGTGGCCTGTTTTTCCAATTTTTGGATGTAAAATGCCATTTTAGGGGACGCGAAAGAGGGTGAAAATAAAAAAACGGTATTTCTCGATGTGGGGTTGAAAGGCGGTATAAAATGTTGGAATGTAACTTTTTACGTTACAATCCGTACAAACAGTCCGCTGTGCATAAAATGTACACAGTTCGAAACTTGGCGCTTCCGAATGTGCTACTTTTGTGCCAAATTGCGTAAAAGGTGGAGAAAGTCAGGGGCGTGGTTATGATGTGCGGAGGATTATGTGGGACACGATTTTGAGTGGATGGATGATGTAGAGACGCGATTCATCGCGTCTCCAGAATTGAAAGAAATTACACGATAATAGTATAAATACAATAAAATAATAACAAAAAACATTAACACTATGAATGTAAAAACTACATTTTCGCGGCAAGGCTCCTTGTGTGTTCTGCTGCTTGCCTCGTGCCTGATGATCGCATCCATGGCCAAGGCACAAGTCCCTTCGACAAGTTCCAAGGGATACACCTATTCTTCAGGTACACAAACCTTCACGGTGTCGCAGTACGCCGAATCGCTCACCATTGAGTGTACCGGTGGTGGCGGTGGTGGCGGCGCTGCCGGCGGTGCTAGGCTTACTAATTCATTCGGTTATGCAGGTGGTGGAGGTAGTGGAGCTTATACTAAAAGAATTCTATCTTCTTCGGATATTGAAACTTATTTAGGTGCCTCTTTATCTGTTACAGTTGGTGTTGCTGGTTCTGCAGGTCAAAATACAGCTGGTAATGGTGGGGCTGGCGGGGCTTCTTTTGTCAAATATTCTTCCACTACTTTGTGTAATGCCAATGGCGGAAGTGGAGGAACAGGTAAAACTGGAACGGGTACTGGTGCTGGTGGTGGAGGAGGAATAGCTGAAACTTCGAATGTATATGATACAAAATTATCTGGAATCACCGGTGGTACAGGAACGAGTTCAAGTTCTGGGAAAGGTGGAGATGGTGTAGGCCCGTATGCTGGGGCAGGTGGAGCAGGCGTTAGTGGTGATGCAGTAGGAAAAGCGGGTAATCCGTATGGTGCAGGCGGTAGCGGAGGTCATCACAGCGAGCAATGGGGCGTGAATCAAAAGACTGGTGGTGCCGGTGCTGCCGGTTACGTCTATATCGCCGAGATGTTGATAGAGCCCACATTCTCATTTGCAACCACCTATTGCTTTGGTGCAGATGAAGTTCAGTTGCCCACGGCATCCAGCGATGATATTCCTGTGCCCGGTACCTGGAAACTCAACAATGAGCCGGTGTCATCCATCGCTACGGATGCGGCAGGCACCTTTACATACGTTTTCTACCCTACTCCGAGCGAGTACGGCACCTACACGGTTTCGGTTACGGTAACCATTCTGCCGGAAATCATTATTTCGGGCACGGTTACGAATGTGGATTGCTATGGTAAAAACACGGGCGCTATTGATGTCACGGTTCAAGGCGGCACACCTTCCTATAGCTATATGTGGAACACCCAACGCACGGATGAGGACCTGACCAGTTTGACAGCAGGCACTTATTCAGTGGTGGTTACGGATAACCACTCTCTGCATTGCACGGCCACGAAGGATTTCACGGTAAACCAACCCGATACGCTTACGGCCTCTATCGCAGGCACGAACGTAAAATGCTACGGCGAGTCCACTGGTGCTGCCGACCTCACCGTTGAAGGTGGTACATCCCCCTATACATATCTTTGGAATGACGAACAAGGATCCACGACGGAGGATCTTAACTATATTCCCGCCAGCACCACGGCCTACAAGGTGACGGTAACAGATGATAACGGCTGTACGGCCGAAGCGGAAGTGACCATCACCCAGCCGGCAGCTGCGCTAACCATCACGGGAACGACTACCACCCCGGTGAGCTGTCACGCCAACCAGGGCACCACGGATGACGGTACGGTCACCATTGCCGTGGCTGGTGGTACATCCCCCTATATGTATGCCAAGACGGATAATCCTGACTATTACGGCCAGAGCAACACGCTTACGGGTTTTGCGGCTGCTACTGCCACTGTGTATGTGATGGATGCCAACGGCTGTAAGACGAATACGACGGTGACGGTGGCAGAACCTGCCAATGCCATCAGCTTCAATAACCCGCTGACCACGCCCGCCAGCTGTAACCCTGCCAATGAGGGTACCACGACGGACGGTAAGATCGCCATCGACGCTACGGGCGGCACGGGCACCCTCACGTATATGCTCTACAAGGGCGATGTGGAGATGCCGAACAACCCGTGGATCAACGGCGAGTTCCAGAACCTGATGGCCGGCACCTACGAGGTGAAGGTTACGGATGAGAACGGCTGCTACATTTTCCAGAACAATATTACGGTGGGCTCCCCGGATGCCGTGAGAATCACCACGGCCACCCCGACCAATGTGAGCTGTGCGGCCAACAATATGGGTAACCATACCGATGGTACGGTGACATTAGTGGCTACAGGCGGTTCCGGCAGCTACGTCTATTCTGCCGACGGAGGCAGATACCAGACCAGCAACGTGCTGACGGGCCTCTCCGTGACCGCTAAACAATATGTTTATGTGAAAGATGACAAGGGCTGTGTGGCCAAGGATTCCGTGGAAATCGACCATAATCCCTATATGGAGGCTTCTGTCACGGTTACCGATGCCACGTGCAATGGCGGCAAAGGTAGCGTGAAGGCTACGGCCACCGGCGGCACGCCCGACTACTCTTACGCTTGGAGCAACCAAGCCACCACGCAGGAGGTCCCGAACCTCCTTGCCGGCCAATATACCGTTACCGTGACGGATGCCAACGGCTGCCAGTATGTGGCTGACGGCACGATTGAACAGCCTAATGCGTTGCAGCTTTCGATGGGCAATCCCAAGGCTGTAACCTGCAACGGTGATGAAGACGGACAAATCCCGTTCACGGTGAGCGGCGGTACGGCTCCCTACACACTTGCCTACGGAAATGAGACGATGACCCTGGATGCCGAAGGCGACAGCATCGTGAAAAACCTCACTGCCGGCACCTACAACTTCACCCTTACCGATGCAAACACCTGCGAAACGGAAGTGAATGGCCTTCAAGTTACCCAACCCACCGCTTTGACTGCCACATTGGATAACCCGATGCATGTGACCTGCAAGAACGGTGACAATGGTGTCCTGCCGGTGAACGTGAGCGGTGGTGTGGCTCCTTACACTATCGCCTGGGGCGGTCCCAATGACATCTATGTGATGCAGAGCCCCGGCAACTATCCCATTCCCCATCTGACTGCCGGCACCTACACGGTGACCGTCACCGATGTGAAGGGTTGCGAAAAAATACTTGACCCGCAGCAAATCACCGAACCGACGGAGGGCATCGCCATCTCGAGCATGGTGGCTACGAATGTGAGCTGTAACATCGCCAACGAAGGTCAGCACGCCGACGGTACGATTACGGTTACCGTGACGGGCAATAACGGTACGGTTTCCTACTCCCTCGACGGCACGAACTTCGACACCGACAATGTGCTGGGCAGCCTGCCGAAGGGCAAATACGGCGTCACGGTGAAGGATGAGAACGGCTGTACCGTCACCGACTCGGTGGAAGTGGGCGAACCTGTTGCGATGACTATCAACACGGTCAGCGTAACGCCAGTGAGCTGTAAGGGCAGCGGCAACGCCGACGGCGTGGTGGAAGTGACGGATTACGCTGGTAACCAGGGTGACGCCACCTTCGCCATCTCCGGCAACAATTTTGAAAATAATGTCAAATTCGAGAACCTCGATGCCGGCCAGTATATCCTCAAGATGAAAGACACCAAGGGATGTATCGCCACTCAGACGGTGACCGTTGAGGAACCGGCTGCCATGACGATTACGGCCACTGGCAACAACGTGAGCTGCCACACCTCCAACGAGGGCAACCACGCCGACGGCTCCATCAGCGTGACGGTGCAGAACGGTACCGCTCCGTACACCTATTCCAAGGACGGCCAGACCTACGGCGATTCCGTCTCTATGATTACGAATCTTGCTGTGGGTACCTATAATATATATGTAAAGGACGCTAACGGCTGTACCGCCTCCAAGAACAGCGTGGTGGTGAACCAGCCCGCCGCCTTCACAATCACGAGCGCCACTCCGACCAATGTCACCACCAATGGTGGCAACGACGGACAAATTGCAGTGGTTGCCGCCGGCGCTGTGAAATACACGGTTGCAGATCATGATTACACCACATCTCCCATCACGGGCCTGACCGCCGGCAACTATACGGTGGTGGCCGAGAACGCCAACGGATGTAAGGCCTCCAAGCCCGTGACTATTGGCGAGCCTACAGAACTGACCATGACGGTGAATTCCACCAACCTCACCTGTAAGGGCAACCAGTCCGGTACCATCACGGTGACCGCTGAGGGTGGTGTGGCTCCGTTAACCTATTCCATTGATGGAACCAATTATCAGAATGAAAATACATTTAACGGCCTTTCGGCCAATAGCTACACGGTTTATGTGAAAGATGCCAATGGCAGTGTGAAGAGCGAACCGATCACGATTACCGAACCGGATGAGGATTTGACCCTGACCGCTGGCACGACTACGAAGGTCTCCTGCAAGGATGGCAACAACGGTACCGTGGTGATGACGGTGGCGGGTGGTACGGCTCCCTACACGTTGACGTACAACAACCAGAACATGACGCTGGTGGCTGGCGACAACACCGTGGAGAACCTCACTGCCGGTACTTACACGATGAACCTCGCCGATGCCAACAGCTGTACGGCCACGGCTAATGTGACGATTGAAGAAATCGACGAACTGGTCATCACGCCGGGTACGGTGACGGATGTGACGTGTAACGGTGCCACCACGGGCAAAATCCCGGTGGTTGTGGCAGGTGGTACAGAGGGTTACACCATCGAATGGAATGGTGGCTCGTACACCTTGACTGCCGCTGGTGAATACACCATCACGGACCTGGCCGCTGGCAACTATACTATTACGGTCACCGATAACAACGGTTGTCCGGCTCAAACGGAATCCATCCGCGTTTCCGAACCTCAGGCTCTGTCCATGATGGTTGGCGTGGTGGGTAATATCGCCTGCTTCGGCGAGACCAACGGCTATGTTCCTGTCATCGCCAACGGTGGTACGCTGCCTTACACGGTAATGGCTGCTCTTGGCACCGACACTACTAAGATTACGATGGATGCTGCCGGTCGCGACACGGTGAAGAACCTCAAGGCCGGTGACTACACCATCATCGTCAAGGATGCCAACGGCTGCGAAGTCAACGCTACGGCTACGGTTACCGAGCCTGCCCAGCTGACTATTACCAACACGGAAATTACGGCTCCGAGCTGTAATGCTGCCAACGCTACCACCGAGAGCGGTCTGCTCAACAACGGCAAGATTGTGGTTACGGCCACAGGCGGTACAGGTGCCATCACCTATAGCATTGATGGAACCAACTATCAGGCTTCCAATGTGCTGAATACCCTCACCGCCGGCACCTACACGGTTTATGTGAAGGATGCCAACGGCTGTCCGGCTCAGATGGACAATGTGGAGATTGCCGCTCCCGTTGCTATGACGGCTTCGGTTATCAATGTGGTGAATGTGAAATGTAAGGGCGCCCTCACTGGTTCCGCCGAAGTTACGGTTGAAAACGGCAAGTCCCCGTACACCTATTCTTGGAATTCCAATCCGGAACAGCATACCGCTGTGGCCAGCACGCTCAAGGCTGGCGATTATACGGTTGTGGTAACCGATGACCTCGGCTGTACGGTTACGGCCACCCAGACCATTGAAGAACCGGCTAACGCCATGACCGCCGACATCGCTTCCACGGATGTGAAGTGCTATGGCGAAAGCACGGGCTCGATTACGGTTAGCAACGTGGCCAATGCGGTGGGTACAGTGTCTTACACTTGGACCAACAGTATCTCCACCACGGATGCAGCCACGAATGTTGCGGCCGGTACCTATTCTGTCACCCTTACGGATGCAAACGGTTGCACGTTGATAAAGACTGCCACGGTTGACCAGCCGGGTGCCGCGCTTACGGTTAGCATCACAGTGCCCACGGGGGCCGCTCTCAACGCCTGCACGCAGACGGTGGTGGCCAATGTGGACGGCGGCACAGGAACGATGGTTTACGCATGGGGAGACGATGCCTCCGGCTCGAACGCTTCTGCCACCGTTACGGGTTCTGGCTCGCACACGGTTTCCATTACGGTTACGGATGGTAACCAGTGTACGGCTACGGATTCGAAGACCTATACGGCAGCTCAGCCTGAATTGGTGATGACTACTTGTGGCAGCAGCACCATACCTGCCGCTTCGGATGTTATAAGTGCTGTTAATGATTTGTTGGATGGATGTGGCACTCTTTCCGCCTCCGCCACGGTTCCGGCTGCCGGCCTTACGTTCCTCGCCAACGATACGACTATCGAGGTACAGGACGGTGCTACGACCTACAATGTGAAGATTCAGAAGAATATGCCGAATGTGACCCTCACCGCTTCAGCCACCTCGGTTTGCACGGGCGAAAGTGTTACGCTGACGGCTACGGAGATTGCCGGTGCCACCTACACGTGGACCCCGAATGTGGGTAACACCAATGAGGTGGTGGTCACGCCGACGGCTACCCAGAATTATCGGGTGGTGGTGGCAGTAGGCGCTTGCTCCAAGAATGCAAATGTTACGGTTACATACAACGCCACGCCGGCTATCAGCGATATTACAAAGGAGATCTGCACGGGTAACAATCTGACAGCCACGCCTGCGGGTACGGTGCCGACGGGCACGAAATACACCTGGACAATCCTGTCCAATACGGGTGTGACGGGTGCCACGGCGCAGAACAATCAGTCGGCTCTCAGCTTCGGCACGCTCACCAATACCACTACGGCTTCCCAAACGGTTGTCTATAATGTGGTCCCGACCAATGGTGCCTGCGACGGCGACGCGTTCACCGTGACGGCTACCGTGAAACCGAGCATCGTGAATGATGCCGACCTCGTCTTCAACGCGCCCACCATCGAGCACACGCTCTTCTATGGTGCTTGCGACACGCTGGTGAACATCGTCACTCCTGATTTCACCACCTCCATTGCCGAATACGACGGCTTGCTGACCCTCGCCAACAATAAGAGCACATCGAACAGCGGTGCCATCCTCGGTCGCGTGGTTCCTGGTGACAACACGATTGTCTGGACACTTACGGATCCGTGTGGCAACACGCGCACGTTCACGCAGCACATCGTCGTGAAATATCCGGAATGCGGCACGGCCACGGATGCCGACGGCAACGTCTATCAAAGTGTCCGTATCGGTTGCGAATGCTGGACCACCACGAACCTGAAATCCACGACCTACGCTTCTAATCTAGGTGGCGGTGAGATTCCGGTGGCTAACGGCTATGTCTGCAGCGAATATCCGGATGAGAATGCCAACATCGAGAACTTCGGTCGCCTCTATTCCTGGTATTCTGCCATGAAGGTTCCGGAGGGTGACGACAATACAACCCCGTCCACGCAGACGGATCCTGTCAGTGGTTACACGTATGTTCAGGGTGTTTGCCCGAACGGCTGGGCAGTGCCTACCAATGTTCAATATCAAAACATGGCCAACAGCATCGCGAATTTCAGCGATGTGAAGTCGGATGACGCTTCCAAGTGGCTGCCGGGTGCCCAAGGCACCAACGGCTCCCAGTTCGGCGCGGTGGCTTCCGGTTACTACGATCCTACTACGGATCAGTATTACAACCTGTTGGGTGAGGCCTACTACTGGTCTTCCGAACCCACCACCACGATCACGAAGGGTAAGTGCAGCTACATCACGCACACCTGTCCGATGCTCCTCAACACCGAGCAAGACAAGGGCATGGACTTCAGCGTGCGCTGCGTCCAAAGAGCCCAGTAAGCACAATATTGAACCAATATATACGTTAAGGCTTCCGCAAGGGAGCCTTTTTTTTGTACTTTTGCAACCTCAAATAAATGAATCTATGAACGACTGTATTTGCAGAATCTATAATGAGTCCGGCAACGATTTGCCGGCGTATGCGTCCGAGTTGGCGGCAGGTGTGGACCTGCGTGCCAATCTGGCCGAGAGCATCGTGTTGCAGCCCGGCTGCCGCGTGCTCGTGCCCACGGGCCTCTATATGGAATTGCCCGCCGACTGTGAGGCGCAGATCCGTCCGCGCAGCGGCTTGGCTTTCAAACATGGCATCACCGTGCTCAATTCGCCCGGCACCATCGATCCCGACTACCGTGGTGAGGTCAAGGTGCTGTTAGTGAACCTCTCGCAGGAACCCTTCGAGATCTGCCACGGCGAACGCATCGCCCAGATGGTGATCTCCCGCTTCTGCAAGGTTGTTTTCCAGCCGGTGGAATCCAAAGAAGCCCTCTCTGACACCGAGCGCGGTGCCGGCGGATTCGGTCATAGTGGTCGTAAATAAGCTGTTAGAATCATGATGAATAGAATCTTCCTCCTGCTGATTGCCTCGTTGCTGCTGTCGGGTGCTTCCGCCCAGACGAAGAAGACGCGTAACACCGCCGCCATGGATCCGTCGTCGATACTGGCTCGCAAGATTTCGGCCACCTATACCGACGGCCTTAAAGCCTATTACTCCGGCCGTCCCAATGAGGCCATGAAGGTGTTTCAAGGTATCATCCTGGACAATCCCAACCATGATGCCTCTTATTATATGATGGGAAAAATATACGCCGACCAGAAATCGTACCATGATGCAGAACAGGCTCTCTTGCAGGCTGTTAAAATGGATAAGAAAAATATCTGGTATAAAATCGATCTGGCGGATATCTATATGCAGAAGGGTGAATATGCTGCCGCCGCCAAGTTATGGGAGGCCATCTGCAAGGAGAAGAATAACAACGAGTACTATCTTTACGCCCTGTCGGAGTGCTATCTGAACATGCAGAAGCCGGAGAAGGTGATTGCCACCTACTCGAGGATGGAGGATATCCTCGGGCATAATGACGAAATCACTCAAGCCAAGGTGCAACTTTGGCTGTATATGAATAAGGTGAAAGAGGCGGTGGGTGAATACGACAGGCTGATAAAACTTTTTCCGCATAATGTGGAATACTATGTGAAGGCTGGTCGTATCTATCAGAGCAACAACATGATGCCACAGGCACTCTCGTATTATGAGAAGGCTATGGAACTGCGTGCCGATGATGCGGATGTGTGTGTGGCGATGGCAAACTACTGGGAACAGCAGGGCAACCGGCAGAAACAGTTCGAGTGTCTGCTGCCGTTTTTCCGCAACGGCTCGGCAGATATTGTGAAGAAAACGGCCCCGATGCACTCGTTCGTGAGTGAAGCGGTGAAAAATAAGAAACAGGAGGATATCCGACAGGCCGAACAGTTGGCGGATGCCCTCATGCAGGCGCACCCTGACATGGCGTTAGGCTATGCCTACAAGGCCAGCCTCAACGTGGTGCAAAAGAAATACAAGGAATCCATGCCCTTCTTCGAACAGGCGCTCTCGCGCGACAACACCGTGTTCGCCGTCTGGGATGATTACTGCTATGTGTTGAAGCAACTCGACGACTGGACTCCCCTGCTGAAGTACGAACAGGATATTGTGAGCCTCTTTCCCAACAATGCCCGGCTGTTAAGCGGATTGGGATTGGGCTTCTTGCAGCAGAAAAAAATGGACAAGGCCCTGGAATACCTTAAAAAGGCTAATGTGTACGCCTACGATCCGGAGCTGAAAACCACCATCCGGCAGGCTATGCAGACCGCAGAAAGCGGCCGGTAGACGTGTGTTTTACGATTTTCGATTTCCGATTTGTCAACTCCCCAAAGCCCAACCCCCAAGGCCCATGCACAAAAGCCAAAAGCTAATGGCCAATAGCTAATAGCCAATAGCTAATAGCCAATAGCCAACTTAAACCCGTTCGGCGACGATGATGACGTGCGTGGAATCCCACAGCGTGGTGCCGAACAAGAAGAGGTGGCTGCCATCCTTTGTCTTGAGTTTTTTCTTCAGTTCTTCGCTGCTTAGCGGGAAATTCCGTACGGAAATGTTGGCTTGTGTGACGGATTGCAGTTGTTGACGAATCTCTTTTTTGTGAAAGGGAACTGTTTTTATTATTTTGAAAATCTTTCCTGGAAAATCATCTACAATCTTCTCACCTGTATATAGATGGCTGTGCGGATGCAGTTTTGCGACGGCATAATGATGAGCGATGCTTTTGAAGGCTCCCGCTTTCATCACGGCGGCATTCGGCTCATACAGGTAGGTTCCGATTTTATCAAGGGGCGTTAAAACGGTATCGGCCTCCTCATCCATGGTGAATTGGAAGTGTTGTATCCCGTTTGGCTGTAGGTCCACAGCGTGGATGACGGGATGTGTTGTGGGCGTGTGTGCCAGCAGGAAAAGAACTTCCTTGCATTCGCCGCGCACAGCTACCACGTGTACGGATTCTGTTTCGGGCAGTTGCCGCATCGTCTGCCGGAGGTCAATCATGGGCGACAGTTTGACCATGATGCGTTGGCGGGCGTGGTCCAGAAGCTGCTGTTTCCATTCTATTATGTTGGGCTGGCAATCCTCTAATGCCACGACGCGGTTGCCGTGCGTGTCGCGCCGTGACGGGTCTATGTAGAGGCAGTCGTGGTTGGGCAAGCGCGACAAAGCCGTCTCCATGGTCTCCGTGAGGAATCGTATGTTGGAGATGCCGAAGGCATGGGCGTTGTGCCGGACGATTTCGGCCAGGTTCTCCTGTGGATCCACCCAGTCGATTTCCTTGAAGCGGGCTGCGAAGGCGAATGTGTCCACCCCGAATCCGCCCGTGAGATCGGCAAGGCTTTCGCCCTGCCAGAGGGAGGCCTTGTAGGCGGCGGTGGCGCTGGAGGAGCATTGCTCTATGGAGACCGTCGGAGGGAATACAATATCGTCATGGGCGTAGAAGTCGGGCAGTTTTTCCCGTGCCTTTTGCCGGCCTTCAATCTGCTGAAGTGCCCAATGGAAATCCACTTCCGGGTCTGTACAGCCGCGCAACGCCACCCGCCGGACATCCTCATCCTGATGTTCGGTGACGAATCGGCGGGTGGCGGCGTTTGTGAGCAAGACTATTGGCGTACGATTCTATGGGTTTCTACGGCGTTCTCGGTCTCCACCTGAAGGATGAAGATGCCGCGATAGGGCAGCTGCAGGGTGATGTCGGCAGCGTTGGGGGTGATAGCCTCCACTAATCTGCCGTCAATGCTATAGACACGTATTTCGCGGATGGCTTCGCTGCCGGCCCGCACATGAAGCTCCTCGCGTGCAGGATTGGGATAAACGGTGACCGTCTCCCCACGATAGGTGTTGACACCCACCTGCGACGTGTGGAACGTGGTGGATGTCCAGTTGCTGAAGAGATTGTCGCCGCACACGGCACGGATGTGGAATCCGTAGTCGGTGTTGGGAGCCAGCCCGGTCAACGTGGTGGTGTTGGTCATCAGGTTCAGCGTGGTGCCGGTGCCGATGACGAAGCCCGCAGGTCCGTATTCGCCCTCGTAGAGGTTAGAGACATCCTCCCAACGCAGGGTGACGGAATGCTCGGTGATGTCCGTAATCGTGATGTTCTGGATGTCAAAGCAGGTGTCCGGATCTTCGGGAACGGCACTGGTCAGCATCAGATTGTCTAAAAACAGTGCCGAGCCCTGTTGTGCTGTCAGGGATGCGGAGGAGAGTAGAATCACGACTAACGAATCGGGGGTCGTGAGCGGCTGCTCCGGCAGGATGTCGTGAAGGGGGGTGTAATCGATGGAAAACGGCTGGTAGGTGGATACATCGGAGAGGTCGAGGACACCACCCCCGCCGACAACCTCGCGATGATGTGTCGTGGGGTTGTACTTGGTGCCGAAGTATATGATGCCGCCCTGGTCGCCGCCGGTGCCGGACTGGTACTTGTAGCTTCCTTTCAGCTGCGCCGGAACAAGACCGTTGAGGGCGATGCCGCCGCTGATGTACTCGTTGACATCCAAATTCACTAAGGCGGCCATAAGGAGACTCTCGTTGGTGATGTTTTCGATGATGGTGGACAAAAGGAGCATGACCTTGTTGAGGTCCGTTTCACCCGTGGAAAGCAGGGTGGGGAAGACCATGTTGGTCAGTGAGCTGTCCAAATAGCCGCTGACAAGCGGATAGGCTGTTTGCGTGATGATGTCGGAAAGCATGAAGCTCTCAATCTTCAGCGCTTTCTGCCCATCAGGCACGCTGCCGGTCTCGGCACTGGCTTTGAGCAACGGAATATTCGTGTTGATGGTGATGGGTATCCCATACAGGTTGATGCTCTCGTTAACCGGGTACTTCAGATAATTCCACGAAGCGGGATAGTCGAAGTCATTGAACAATGGAAGCATGTTCATGATGGTGTCTCCCTGTCCGATTGACCAATTTTCGAAACTGTTGTTCGGAATGGGATTCGTTTGGGCATTTGTCGGAAGGGTGAAAAGGGACAAGATGCCGATGATAAGGGGTAAAAATTTTTTTTTCATTGTATATGATTTTGGTTGCAAAAATAATTCATTTTTTCTAACCAATGCATTGCTGATTTGATTGTTGGCGTATTATGTATGATAAATAGCAGTTTGCTGTGTGTCTCCTTCAATTGGATGGCGGGGTGGTTGGCCTGCAGGAAGGCCAGCACGTTGCCGAAAGCATCCGATTGGAAGTAGGGAGAGGAGGAACTTCCGACAAAATAGCCTGTGAAGGTGCCTTTTTTGAGGATGATCTTTTCAAAATGCAGTTCGCCAGCCAACAGTCGCAACGGTATGGTCTGCAGAAGCTCTTGCGTGGGCTTGGGCATGGGCCCGAAAATGTCCACCACTTTCTTGCGGAACTCCTCTAATTTTTCGTCGCTTTTGATGGATTCCAACTCCTTGTAGAAACTCATGCGCTCCGACACGCTGCTGATGTAATCGGAAGGGAACAGCGCTTCAATGTCGGTCTCCAGCACACATTCGCGGGTGAGGATGCCGGAGTTGTCCGCCATGTCAACATCTTGGTAGTCGGCGTCTTTCATCTCTAAGATGGCTTCGCTCAGGATTTTCTGGTACATCTCGTAGCCGATGTCGTTGATGAAGCCGCTCTGGTCGGCGCCGAGGATGTTGCCGGCTCCGCGGATGTCGAGGTCGCGGAGGGCAATCTGGATGCCGCTGCCGATGTCGGAGAAGTCCTCGATGGCCTGCAACCGCTTGCGGGCCTGGTCGTTGAGGAACTCGTAAGGCTTGGTGAAGAGATAACAGAAGGCCTTCTGGTTGTTGCGCCCCACGCGCCCGCGCAACTGGTGCAGCACGTTGAGGGCGAAGTTCTGCGCATCGTTGATGATCATGGTGTTGGCGTTGACGATGTCCAATCCGGATTCCACAATGGTGGTCGAGACTAACACGTCATACTGTTGGTTGATGAAGTCCGTCATGACCTTCTCCAACTCCTCGCCCTCCATCTGCCCGTGGCCGATGACAACGCGTGCCCCGGGCACTAACCGCTGGATAAGTCCTGCCAACTCCTTGATGTCTTGAATCTTGTTATGTACCACGAAAACCTGTCCGTGGCGGCTCAACTCGAATTGGATGGCATCTCGCAGGATGTCCTCGTCGAACACGTGGACCTCAGTCTGGATGGGCTGCCGGTTGGGGGGCGGTGTGGTGATGACGGAGATGTCGCGGGCTCCCATGAGCGAGAACTGCAGGGTGCGCGGGATCGGCGTGGCCGACATGGTCAGCGTGTCCACGCTGACGCGCATCTCGCGCAGCTTCTCCTTGGCGGCCACGCCGAACTTCTGCTCCTCATCGATGATGAGTAATCCTAAATCCTTGAAAACGACATCTTTGCTTAGCAGCCGGTGTGTGCCGATGAGGATGTCGATTTTGCCCTCTTTGAGGAGCGCCAAGGTTTCTTTGATCTGTTTGTTGCTCTTGAAACGGTTCACATACTCCACACGGCAGGGCATATCGCAGAGGCGGTCGCGGAAGGTGGTGTAGTGCTGCAGGGCGAGCACGGTGGTGGGCACAAGAACGGCCACCTGTTTGTTGTCGCACACAGCCTTGAAGGCGGCGCGGATGGCAATCTCCGTCTTGCCGAAGCCCACATCGCCGCAGATGAGACGGTCCATGGGGTGAGCGTTCTCCATGTCGTTCTTCACGTCCGCCAAGGTCTTGATCTGGTCCGGCGTGTCCTCGTAGATGAAGGAGGCCTCCAGCTCGGTCTGCATGTAGTTGTCGGGCGAGAAGGCGAACCCCTTGCGGGCCTTGCGCGCGGCATAAAGCTTGATGAGGTCGATGGCCAACTCCTTGATGCGCTTCTTGGTACGCTCCTTGACCTTGTCCCATGTGCCCGACCCGATGCGGTGCAACGTGGGCGCGGTGCCCTCCTTGCCGATGTATTTGGTGATCTTGTGCAACGAGTGGATGCTCACGTACAAGATGTCGCCGTCCTTGTAGCTTAACTTGATGACTTCCTGCTCCTTGCCGTTGATTTCAGTCTTCTCCAAACCCTGATAAACCCCGATGCCGTAATCGATATGGACCACGAAGTCGCCGGGTTGCAGGTCGTAAATCTCGCGCAGCGTGAAAGCCTCGCTCTTCTTATAACGGTCGCGGATGACTACCCGCTCGTGTTTCTCCATGAACTGGTGGTCGGTATATACCGCCAGCTTGTGCCGCTCGTCGCGGAATCCCTCGTGCAGAATCTGCCGGATGGGCAGATAGAGGGCGTCAATGGCGTAGCTTGTGTCGTTATGATGGTTGTATTTGCCTAACAAATCAACCATGATTTTGAACAAACGGTCCAATTGCGACTGGTTTTCAGCTAAGAAAACCGTTTTGATGCCTTTCTCAAGGTTGTCAATCCATTCCAATAAAAGATAGTCGAAACTGCGTCCGAAATTGTTCTGCGGCTTCATGCCGAAGTCCAAGGTCAAGTCTGAGGAAGCTACATCCGAGGTGTTGATCAGGCAACGTGTGTGTGTGGCAAGGGCGCTGTCGTAGTCGTGCTTGCGGATGAAGAAGTCCTCGGCGCGGTGCGGGTGAGAGCTCTCTGTTTCAGAATCTTGAAGCGAAAACTCATTCTCCACGTTTTTGAAGAGCGCTCCAATCTGCGAACCGATGTCTTTGGGGTTGTCGGTCCAGAAAAGCGTGCTTGGAGGCAGAAAGTCCAGCATGGAGATCCGTTGCTCTTCCTTGTCTAAAGAGACGATTTTGGGCATGATGTGGATCTCTTCTTCCTCCCGGATGGAGAGCTGGGTTTCGGGGTTGAAATAACGGATGGATTCCACACGGTCGCCGTCTAACTCGATACGGTATGGATATTCTTCAGAAAAGGAGAAAATGTCGAAGATGCTGCCGCGCCAGGCGAATTGCCCCGGCTCGAAGACGAAATCCTCCTGCAGATATTCGAACTCGTAGAGGAAATTCAGGAATATGTCGGTGGGAATCTCACTGTCACGCTTGATGATGAAGGAATTCTGGCTGACAAACTGCTGGGTGACCACCTTTTCGGCGAGTGCTTCGGGGTAGGTGACAATCACACACGGACTGTCGGGCTGGCGGGTCAGCTTGTTGACGATCTCGGACCGCAGCTTGACGTTGGAGTTGTCCAGCTCGTCGGTGGTGTGGGCCCGTTTGAATGAGGAGGGTAGATAGTGTACCCGCTTGCTGGTCAACGGCTTGTTGCGGTCGTCAAGCAGTTTTTCAAGGTCGTTGAAGAAGAATGCCGCCCGCTCTTTGGAGGATAGAATGAAAAGGTGCGATTGTGGACTCCCGGCGACAGCTTTGGCCGCTATCATCGGGTAGGCAGAGCCGACAAGCCCTGTCAGCGACAGGACTTTAGATGAACTGCTCCCGATGGCAAGCATGGAAAGGATACGCTGTATTTCCGATTGGCAGAAAGTATTCTGTAGTTGGTCGATGGTCATTGTTATGAGGCTCGGTGTGTTTCTCTTGTAATTACATTATAAATCTTTTAGCCATAATCCGAAAAATGGGTCATAAACCATATTGAATGTGGAAAGTTGTGATTGGCAGGCAACTCGTCATTCCAATAGGGAATTAATTATATAACATCATATCTCCCCATCAACCATCTCTTCGCAGCGGAGAATGCCGTTGCGGTTGGCGATGATGCGGAAGGCGTGGTATTCGGTGCTCGATTCGAAATCAAAACTCATGATGATGTACAAGGGGTAGATGCGGTATGCATCGGTAAATTGGATGTGGCCGTCGGGCTCCATCTGCTCGATGCGCACGTCCGGATCGTCCATCTTGAGGGTGTAATGCTGGATGTGAAACCGCATGATGTCGTTGATGCCGGTAAGCGGGTACTCCTTCTGGTCGTGCAGCACGCCCGTGTCGATGTGGACATGCTTGCGGTACAATAGCGTCCTCTCCTCGAACAGGTGATTGTCGGCCTCCAATGGCGACCGGTTGCGCAGACGGAGTACCTCCTCAGGCGTCTTGGCATCGTTGATGAAGTCCACCCCCTCCTTGATCCAGCCGATGTGCTGCCCGCGGAAGTCCAGCAGGCTCTTCATGTCGAAGTATTTCTTCTTGAGCTTGTAGGCAAACTGGTTGCGCACAATCTCCTTGATGCGGTCCTTGAACATGTAGGCAATCACCAGCACGATGAAGATGATGAACGGTGAGCTGCCAAGATACCGCTGGAAGGGTAGGGCGATGAGGGTGGAGAGAATCATGGCAATACCGGCGGCGAAACCGAAGGTGACCTGCTTCACGGCACTCCCGTCCGGCGAGCTGTTGACCTTGAGGTAGAGTACGCTCTCGACATACTTCTTGAGCAGACTGTGCTGGTATATCAGCTGGTCGTTGGAGTCCGAACTCCTGTCCGCACGACTGTAGCCCTGGGCGGCTTTGTATTGGTATTCGTCTTGAAGCAGACGGATAAGTTGCTGTTCTTCCGCTGTATAATGATTCGGATCAATGCTTAGGTACAGCTTCAGCGCCTGGATGTTAATGATGTGGCTGAGAAACTCGTCCCCGTGACGGAAGATGTTGTGCGCCGACGGGTTGTTGCCGTCAAAACGGTTGGCCAGCGCCCGGTATTCGGTGGTGATGGCCCGGATGCGCTCGCAAAAGAGGACTATGGCCTTTTGCTTCTCCGGGATTTCCTTGACATCCACGATGTTGCGGACGGCATCGCGCAGCGCGCTTTTGCAGATGGAGGCGAACATTTTGACGTGGAACTCAAACTCCCGCAACGAGAAGTTGCTGGGCTCCCGAAGGTATTTGTCTAAGGATTTCCGCAGGTTGTCATAAGGATACGACTCCCTGTCAGCCAAATCAGCGAGGGTGAAGACGGGGGTGATCAGCCGTATGTTCGACTTCACATCCCGATAGAACAGCTCTTTCCCGTAAGTGGATGCGTTGATGTTCAGGCTGTTGGGAATGAATATCCAGGTGTTGACGGCAAAATCGTTGGCCGCAGCATCTTGCGTTCCCCGAAATCCGATCTTGAACTCGATGGAGAATTTGTCATGGACTTTGGCATTGACCTGAATCATACCCTCTGTTCAGCAGATATTCCTCTTGATTAAAGTTGGTTGTAGGCCGGTGAGAAGGTGTCGCCCTGTCGGATGTCGCCTGTGTTGATGCCCTTCTTCAGCCATTTGGATCGCTGGGCGGAGGTGCCGTGGTTGAAGGACTCAGGTACGGCGTACCCTTGGGCCTGCTTTTGGAGATAGTCGTCACCAATGCGGGCGGCGATGGCTAATCCCTCATCCACATCGCCTTCTTCCAAGGAGTTGAACATCGCGTTGTCTTGATGTGCCCATACGCCAGCGTAGAAGTCGGCCTGCAACTCTAACCGCACGCTGATCTGGTTGCTTTGGGTCTTGCTCACGCGGCTCATCTGCTGATGTGCCTGCCCCAAAGTGCCTAACAGATTTTGCACGTGATGGCCCACCTCGTGGGCGATGACGTATGCGTAAGCGAAGTCACCTGCTGTGCCGAACTGTTTCTTCATGCTGCTGAAAAAAGAAAGGTCAATATAGACGGTCTGGTCGGCGGAACAGTAGAACGGACCCGTGGCGGAAGTGGCCCCGCCGCAACCCGACTGCACCGAACCGGAGAACAGCACCAATTTCGGCGGCACGTACTCGCGCCCTAACTTCTTGAACTCCGCCGTCCACACGTCTTCCGTGCCGGCTAAGATTTTCTTGGCGAATGTGGCTAATTCTTCTTCCTCAGCCGTTGGCTGGTAGTTGGTCTCCGTTGTTTGCTGCTGGGTGGCGCCCATGTTTTGGATCACCTCAACGGGATTCTTACCCATCATCAATGCAATGATGCCCGCAATGATGAGGCCGCCAATGCCCATGCCGGCACCGGCCACGACACGTTTGCCACGTCTGTCGTCAACGTTGGTACTTTCTCTTCTTCCTTCTAAATTCATAATGGTGGTGGTTTTTGTATTTAAACTGCAAAAATACAAAAAATAGTGAATGGTGATTAGAGAAAAGTAGTTTGTTAATGGTGATGGAGGAAGCTGCTACCCTTGTTTGAAAACGACCGGGTTGGCGTAGATACCGAGGAAGATGTTGTGGAGTTCGTCCTCTTCGCCTTGCAGTTGCTGAAGCCCTTGCATCATATAGTCCATGAATCGGTTGCGTTCTTCTGGATTGTATCGGTCGGCGAAACGGTTGCAGTGATGCAGGAGATCGTAGGCAATGTAGTTGTTGGGCCACAGATGGTAGCCGTCGCGTATGCGTTGGTCGATGGTTTTTGCCAATGCGCTGAAGCGGGCGTTTTTCTCCTGCCGGGCACACTCGTCAAGTTCCTCGCGGGTGATGGTGGGCATGACGGCGAGATGGATGTGCCCTTTGTGCTGCATGATGCCTTGGATGATGCTGCGAAGGTCCTCTCCCGGCTCTTTGATATAGGGTTGGTATTGGGCAATGAATAGCTCCTGGGTTTTGGCTATATCGCAGGGCTCGTATTCGTAAGATATGGCCACTGGGGTGATGCTCAACTCGTTCAGGTTGTCGGCGAAAGGCAGGGAACTGCTGATGGAAAACATTTTCAGCTCGGCGCTTTCAGTCCGGTCGGACCCGTCTTTGGTTCGTCCGTTGCGCTGTGCTATCCATACGGACTGCCGCTTCTGGGTGATGGCATATCGCATATATGATGATACCTCTATGGAGTTGCGGTAAAAGTCGTGGGCTGTGCCGCCGCGCACAATACGGAACATTTTGTTCATCTTCCCGATGTCGGTTACCAGACCGCCTTGCATCAGATTGCTGCCGAAAGTGATTTCGGAGGTGTCCAAATGGTGCTCGTGAAGAAGCACTTGCAGGATGGCCGCATCTAAAAGGATGTCGCGGTGGTTGGCCACGAACATATATTGCTGGTTGGGGTTCAACGTATCGAAGCCCGCATGGGTAAGGCCGTCGGAGGTCTTTTGCAGGATGTTGCGGATGGCTTGGAACATGACTTGGGTTTGAAACTCGCGAACGGTGCGGATGCGCAGGAATTCCTGCCGGTATTTTTCGATGTCGGCCTCGGGGACAATGTGGTGTACGATGGTCTCGAAAAGAGGGTGGTTTGCCACACGCGCTATCGCGGCGGGGATTTCTTCGTCATAATATGGGCGGGTATCTTCAAACACGGCGGGACAATTATTGGTTGCGTTCGTCGAAAAAGGTGACGGGCTTGCGGCTCATGGCGGGGAAGTTGATCTTGCGTACGGCCTCCGCTGGTGCGATAACGATTTGCGGGGCCACGCGGATCTTGGCGCGGAAACGGTCCTTGAGGTCTTTGACCACATCGGCGGAGGTGTCGCCCTTCAGCCCGATGGTGATGATCACATCATCGGTGCCCGCGTCGCTGGTCTTGAGGGTGATATAGTAGTTCTCCACGTAGCCGGTGTTGTTGAGCACGTCGGCCAATGCCGGTGGATAAAGGGTGGTGCCCTTGTATTTGATCATGTGGTTTTTGCGGCCTACGATGGGACTGATGCGGAAAGTCTGCCGACCGCATGGGCAGGGCTCAGGATGAATGCAGGCCATGTCGCCAGTGCGGAATCGCAACAAAGGCATACCCTCCACGCCAAGGGTGGTGATGACCACTTCGCCCACTTCGCCCTCCGGCACGGGCATGTCGTTCTCGCCGATGATTTCCACGATGAGCAGTTCCGGATGATGATGCCCGCCGCAGCCGTAAGCACACTCGGAGAAGGTGGCCGACATCTCGGTGGAAGAATAGGTGGCGAAAAGATCCACATCCCATTTGGCTTTGATTTTCTGTCCGAGCGAATTCAACTCGAAATTCTGCTCGCGCAAGCCCTCCCCGATGCCGATGATGCGTTTCACGGAACTGTTTCGGTAGTCAATGCCGTGGGCTTCGGCGTATTCTATCAGTTTTAAGATAAATGAGGGAATGCACATGATGCTGTCGGGACGGATGCGCTGAATGGTGTCCCATTGCAGTTCGGGGATGCCGTTACCCACGCGGATGACACCCGCACCCATCTTGCGCAGACCGAGAAAATACGCCAATCCAGCCATGAATCGCTTGTCCATGGTGGTCATCAGTTGAAGGACGCTTCCGCGATTGAGACCGGCACAGGTGAAGGAGACGGCCTCGTTGTAGGCCAAACGCTCCAAATCATGGTCCGTGCAGGCGAAGGTCACCGGGTCGCCTAATGTGCCCGATGTGGTGATGAAGTCGATGATCTGCTCGCGGGGCACGCACAAAAAGTCCCAGTTGTGCAACTGCAGATCCCGCTTGTCCGTGAACGGAATGTGCCGCAGGTCCTCGATGCTCTTAATCTTGTCAACGAGGATATGATGCTCGCTGAAGAGGCGTTGGTAGAAGGGCGAATGGGCCTGCAAATAGGCTATTTGGTTGCGGAGCTTTTCTTCTTGGAAGGCCTTGATGACCTCCTTGGGCTGGAATTCTATTTCGGGGATGAAAATCATGGGTTAGTGATTAGTGAATAGTGATTAGTGAATAGACGGGGTTAGAGTATTTTTATTTCTTTGAGCCATTTGACGAATTCATATTTCCATTTGCCGGCCTCCGGCGCGAGTTTCTCGTCCATGCCGTAGCCGTGGCCGCCGGTCTCGTATAGCAGGAATTTGTGAGGGATGCCGGCACGTTTCAGGCTGCGGTCCAAGCGCACGCTGTTCTCATACTTCACTACGGGGTCATCCTTGGCGGTTACCACCAAGGTTGGCGGCATGTCGGCGGGGATGCTGAGCTCCATGGAGAACTGGGTCTGCTCCTCGGGCGTGTAGTGGCGCGTGAGCAGGTTGCGCCGCGAACGCTGGTGGACGATGTCGTCCTGCATGGAGACCACCGGATAGACCGGCACCACGAAGTTCGGTTTCAGGAGTATCCGGTCTTTGACACCCACCTTGGCAATGTAGTTGTCTTGGTGGAAGGCTCCCGTCATGGTGACTAAATGACCGCCGGCGGAGAACCCCATTGTACCTATTTTTTTAGAGTCAATGCCATACTCTTTGGCATGTTCCCGCACATAATGGATGGCGTATTGGGCGTCTTGGATCATGGCCGGATGATGATAACCCCGGTTGCCGGTGCGGTATTTTACCACGAAGGCATTGATGCCCTGACTGTTGAGCCATTCGGCCACGCCAAAACCCTCGGTGGCGATGCCCATGGTGTGACTGTAGCTTCCGCCAGGAAAGATGATGACCGCCACACCTGTGTTGTGATTCTTCGGGGCGGGATAAACGTATAGCTTCGTGGGCTGCGACTTCATGCCCGCCACATCATGCCACAGACGGATGGGCTTGGGTTGTGCGCTGACGGCCAAAACCAACAGCAGGCATACAAGAGTCTGAACCAGTCGTCTCATTTTTAATTCTTAACTTTTAATTTTTAACTCAGTATGTTCTTCACTTCTTCCGCGGACAGCTGCCGGTAGGCAGGTCTCTCATCGTCAAACGACACCTCGAAATATTCCTCGTCGTAGAAGGAAAGCTTGGAGTTGGTGTCGGGGTTGCACTCGATATAGTGGATTTTTGAAAGGTCAAGTCCTTTCTTGTCGCAAATCTGTTGCGCTAACGACTTGCCCGCGTACGTCACGGATGTACCGGGGTTCTCCTGGTACAATTCCGTGACGATCACGTAGGTTTTGTCCTCTTTGCGGATGATTTTCAGGCCGCACGCGCTGGGCATGTCCCATTGTCCGGCGAAGGGGAATATCTCATCGTAGTAACGTTCGGGTACTTTCATGTCTTGGTTTTTTAAAAGTGCAAAAATACATAATTAGTCCTTCAAACACCGTAGAGACTTGTAATGGGCTCTGCCCTCGCCGGAGGTGAAGGATGTTTGTATAGTACCATCACTTTTAATCCAGAATGAAGAGACTGTATTGCTGTAGGTCATCCAGAAGTTTGCATAATTGCCGAAATCGTAGTAGCTGGTCGTGTTGGTGTAGGTTGCCCGTCCGGCCATCTTGGCGTTGAAGCCCGATGTCGAGGTTCTGAACGAGGCGGTGGTGTTATTGGCGAACGTCATGACATCCTGACGGGTGGGGATATGCCAGCCGCTGGGACACAAGCCGCTCATTCCGTCTGACACCGTGCTGCTGTTGTTGGCGACGGCAGGCCAGTTGTACAAGTAGGAGTATGTGCTCGCATTGCTTTGTTCTCCATTCGGATAACGGCGGTACGGAACCGAGGTGGAACCCGTGGCATAATCCGTGAGTATGCCGATGGTGGCGCCGCTGGTAAGGTTGCCCGCACGGAGATTCTCCTTCATCCAGCATTGCTCTTTCACACGGACAGTACTGTAATTGATGTTTGCCGTGGCATCCGTTACCGAGGAGGGACAGAAATCGGTCAGCACCACCTTGAGGAGCACACCACTGTTGAAGACAGAGGGGTCAGAGGTGAACTTAACGGTCAAATCCTGATCGCCATTGTTGGGATAGATTTCCGAAAGGGAACCGCTGCCCGACACATGGACAAGCGATGAGCCCGAGGTTGATGACCCACTGTACACGGTTAGGTAATCGTAGTTACTTTCGGTATTGTATGTGGCGGACACAATACGCACCGCCTTGCTGCTCGAGGAGGGGTACAATGTCAATGAGCCGTTGAAATTTTTGCCGTAATTCCTGTCGGGACCGCCATATGTGTAGATGTAAATCGTGTCGCTGGCGGAGGATACTAAGAGGTTTTTCGAGCCGGTGGGTGGGATGGCGTAGTAGTTGCCACGGCGAACTGTGACAGGGGTACTGTAGCTCGTACCGTTGATGTTGGTGGCGAAAGCCCTTACGTAATAGGTCGTGTTAGTATAGATGTTAAGTGTGCTGAAGAAGTCGGAACTGTTGGTGTCCACTGTCACAAAGGAGGAGTTCTGGAGTGTCGGGTTTTGATTCGAGGAGCTGAAAACAAAGCCCTTGGCTAAGATGAACTCTTGGGGTCGGCTGTTCGTGATACCATTGCTGGTGATGCGGCCGTACACGGTCGGATAGTTCACCAGGTCGCCCTGCCAGGTGTCGGTGATGGTGACCACCGGAAGCCCGCCGGAACCCTGCTGCCCATCGTCAATCACTTGCTGTAGGCTGTCAACCTGGTGTTGCAGATTGTCAATGTTCTGTTGCATGCTGCCGATTTGCTGCTGCTGTTGGGCTACAAGGCTGTTCATCTGCTGTTGCATCTGTTCCGCCAAGGAGACTTCGCTGTTGTCACGCACACATCGTACGGAGAGTCCCCAATTTTTATTGATGTTAATTTGAATTGTAGTACTTTCTGAACACGTTAAAATATAACACCCACCATAATCCGGATTCGAGATCATGTTTGCAGAATTCCAAAAGTACGCCCAATGTCCCATGATCCCGTAACTGCCATTGTTGGCATAAAAACAGGCGGGTAAAGCGGAGAATCCCGTGGCGTTATTGTCTTCTGGGGTGTTGCCTACTGTGCAGTCAATGGCACTATTTGTCCATCCTGTGGTGGAGGCCAGTGATTTTGCTATGTTATCCGTATTCAAACCACAAATATACTGACTCTGACTTTTCAGGTAATTGTCGAGTTGCATCCATTCTTCAGGACTGGGAACATGCCAGTTGTTGGGACAGATGCCTTGCACTCTGTTGGAGTTGGCATTGCTGTCGTTGGCTCCGTTCATAGCCGCCAGCCAGTTGTAGAGATAACCGTATTCGGCTACCGTATTCGCGTCGTTGCCAGGGGCATAGCGATAAGGAACAGTTGTGGAGGGTTCAGTGCCGGCAGCGATGGCGGTGCCGTTGGCATAATGCGTGCTGCGGAGGTTCTCCTTCAACCAGCATTGGCCGCCGATTCGCACGGTGTTATATTCGTTGCCATCGTAGTCCGTGACTTTTGAGGTGCCGCACGCGAAGTTGGCATCAGCCTGTATCTGCTGCTGCATGGTTCCCAAACTGCTGTTGATCAGGGCCTGCACTTCAGCTGTGGTAAGGGTTGTAATGTTCACAATTTGGTCCGAACTCTGGTTGGCGGTGAACGTTCCCACTGGGCTGCCGTTCTGCTGTATGGTGAGGGTCCCGTTGTTCACAGTAGGGGTATTCTGCTCCAAGTCGTTGAGGGCGTTCTGGAGTGTGTTGAGGCTGTCCATGAGGATTTGTGCTTCAGTTTTTGTAGTGCTGTCGCGGAGACAACGCACGGAAAACCCATAGTGCTTACTATAATTTGCCATAGATACTCTGCCATGTTCGTAACTTAGAGTGAATTCGTAGGCGTTGCTGTTTTCTGTTTGGGTGGCGCTCCAGAAGTAAGCTTTGGTGCCGATTAGGCCAGTAGCAAAAGTATTGCCATAGAAGACGCCAGCGGGAAGGGCTGAAAAGCCTGTGGCATTGTTGGCGGAAAGGTCGTTACCCACCGCACAGCTGGTTGGGGTGGTATCCCAACCCGTTGTGTCGGCCAACGCTTTGCCGATATAGATATTGTGGTCACCGCAGATATACTCGCTTTGGCTGCCCAAATAATTTCTTAACTGATTCCACTCCTCATAACTTGGCAAGTGCCACCCCACAGGACAAATACCCCTGCGGTAGCCGCTGAAACTCACCGACACCTCGTTGCTAGAACTGGTGTTCACGCTCGTTTCCCCGTATGCCGTGTTGAATGTGTCCATCGCTGCATTCCAGTTGTAGAGTAGGCCGTAGTTCATCGGTGCATACGTCGCCGCATCGTTGTTGTACCAGTAGGCCTGCTTGCCCGTGTACGTGCTGGATGCATTGGCATCCGGAATGAGATACGTTCCCGTACTTGGCGAGGTGGTGGTGCGCAGGTTCTCCTTTGTCCAGCACTGGTTGCCAATCTTCACCGTGTGATAAACGTTGCCCTCGTGGTCAATGATGGTGTTGGTGCCGCAGATGAAATGGTCATTATTTATGGTCTGTTGCAACTCGTTAAGGGCATGCTGCAAAGAATTAATCCGGTCATTTAAGTTGTTGAGACTGTCGGCTGTAAGATAATTGGCATCGTTGGTGAACGTACTTACGTTGGTGGGTCTGTTGGTCAAGCTGTTATAATTGCCGTCAAATCCAGCGGGCAGTTTCACAAAGCTGCCGCCCGTCAAGTAAATCGTGTCGTTGCTGATGGTCAAAACCTGCTGTTCGGTGAAGGAAGTGAGATAGCCGGCATCGTTGGTAAAGGCGCTCACGTTCTGCGGAATCTGCGGGATCTGCGGGCGATTGGTCAAATCATTGTAATCACCGGAGAAGAGATTCGGCTTGTTGCTAAGGTCGTTGTAATCGCCAGAGAAGAGATTCGGCTTGTCGGTCAAATCGTTGTAGCTGCCGCTGAAACCTTCCGCCGTGGGCAGTTTCACGAAGCTGCCGCCCGTCAGGTAAATGGTGTCATTGCTGATGGTCAGGATCTGTTGTTCGGTGAACGAGGTGATGTAGCCAGCATCGTTGGTAAAGGCGCTCACGTTCTGCGGAATCTGCGGGATTTGCGGGCGGTTGCTAAGGTCGTTGTAATCGCCAGAGAAGAGGTTCGGTTTGTCGGTCAAATCGTTGTAGCTGCCGCTGAAGCCTTCCGCCGTGGGCAATTTCACGAAGCTGCCGCCGGTCAAGTAGATGGTGTCATTGCTGATGGTCAGGATCTGCTGCTCGGTGAACGAGGTGATGTAGCCGGCGTCGTTCTGGAAGGCGCTCACGTTCTGCGGGATCTGCGGAATCTGCGGGCGGTTGCTCAAATCGTTGTAGTCACCGGAGAAGAGATTCG
>JAEEQE010000047.1 GCA_016285145.1 Bacteroidales bacterium
ACGCCAATGGCTGCGCCAGCGTGGACACGCTCAAGCTGACCGTCAACCACGGCACACACAACGTGCAAACGGAGACCGCCTGCGAAAGCTTCACCTGGCACGGGAACACCTATACCAACTCAGGCACCTACACGCACGCATACAACAACGCCGACGGCTGCGCCAGCGTGGACACGCTCCACCTGACGGTCAACCACGGAACGCACAATGTAGAAACGGAAACCGCCTGCGAGAGCTTCATCTGGCACGGGAACACCTACACCAACTCAGGCACCTACACGCACGCATACTACAACGCCGATGGCTGCGCCAGCGTGGACACCCTCAAGCTGACAATCAACCACGGCACCCACAACGTGGAAACGGAGACCGCCTGCGAATCATTCACCTGGCACGGGAGCACCTATACCAACTCAGGCACCTTCACGCACGCATACACCAACGACAATGGCTGCGCCAGCGTGGATACGCTCCACCTGACGGTCAATCACGGAACTCATATTGTGGAAACGGAGACCGCCTGCGAATCATTCACCTGGCACGGGCACACATATACCAGTTCCGGCACCTTCACGCACGCATACACCAACAACGACGGCTGCGCCAGCGTGGACACCTTGAAACTGACAATCCACTACGGCACGCAAAACGTGGAAACCGAGACCGCCTGCGAATCATTTACCTGGCACGGGCACACCTATACTACCTCCGGCACCTACACGCACGCATACACCAACACCAATGGCTGCGCCAGCGTGGATACGCTGAAACTGACCGTCCACTACGGCACGCACAACGTGGAAACGGAAACCGCCTGCGAGAGCTTCACCTGGCACGGGAACACCTACACCAACTCAGGCACCTACACGCACGCATACTCCAACGACAATGGCTGCGCCAGCGTGGACACCTTGAAGCTGACGGTCAACTACTCTGCAACCCACGACGAATACCTCACCCTTTGCGACAACGAACTCCCCTACCACTACGTCAACGGACAGATTGACACCACCTTTGATACGGGCACTCCTTCGCTCTCAACTCTAAACTTTAACTTCTCCACTATCCACGGCTGCGACAGCACGGTGACGCTCCACCTCATCATCCATCCAACGGCTTTCACCACAATCACCGACACCATCTATTATCTAAGCTATAATCTTGCATCTCACGAAATCACGTTCAAAATCGACACTCTAATTGACACTCTACAAACCATTTACGGATGCGACAGCATCCGTCTACACATATACTACAGTTTCACCAGTATTGAGCAACACACTAACAAATTCTTACAAGTTTATCCCAATCCAGCATCGTCCCACATTAATATAAAAGGGCTGAATCTGATGGAAATGTCGCTGTATGATGTACGCGGAGCCCTGTTGCGGGTTTATCCGGCAAATGACACGGAATTCATGTCGCTTCCGCTATCCGACTATGCCGACGGAATCTACATCCTTCGTATCCGATTCAGAGATGGCACCACAACATCAAGACGCATTGTCATAAAACGATAAGCCTCATGAGAAAGCAATGTTCTTATCTGCTCTTCTGTTTGTTCCTTGCGCCGTTTGCCGTATGGATACAACCAGTTAATGCCCAAAGTATTCCTATCAAATCGCAAGCAGACAACAACATAGCCCCGAACGATTCGCTTTTTGATCTCCATTGGACAGAATATGCGCAAATAAACAAAGCCATGCGGCTGGATGCGCTCCGGAAACTGGACACTATCGGGCAGCTGGCAACACAAACGGGTGACGAACGGCAACTCTTCCGATCGAACTACGAACGTATCCGTCTCACATTCCACCCCGAAGAGCCTGATGCCATTTGGCTTGCCGACTCCATGGCAAACGCATCCACCCAACCCTATCGGGGCGTGTACCATTTCCTGATAGCGCAGATGCTCTCCAAACTTCGTCCCACCTTGGGCTTGAAATCCGATGTCCATAATATCCGCGATGTGATGAAATGGTCGTACCAGGAGAAATACGACAATGCCGTCCGCTATGCCGACTCTGCCTTCGCACAATTGTTTGAGTATGGACGGATACCTGCCACTGACTTCGAGTTCCTCACCAGGCCAGGCAACGTACTCTATCTTCCCGAAATGACCTTGGCGGATGTAGTTCTGATGACTGCTCTGCAACACCCCCTCTTTGATTGGGCTTTGAATACGGTGACTTACAATGCCTTAAGCAAAGCCATCCAATATCATACCGTGCAGGGCAACCAACGCATTTTACTGGAATATGAGATTTGCAAACTTCTTTTCTATCCATTCAGCGGAGAATTAAAACCTTCAGAAAGCCCGATCTGGCAAGGGCTGCTGGATTTGGAGAACCAATACGGTCCGCAGACAGCCATCGACTATGAGATAGGAGCTTTTCTATACTATTATCTGACCAACAGCCCGCCAGCATCCGAAGAAGTCCAGCACGAATACAGCATCCAATGCAAGGTGTGTTTTGACAAGGTATTGGCCTCGGCGACAGACACTTTCTATCGGAATAACGCCCGGCGCATACTGGAAAAAATCACACGTTCGGAACTTTCACTGCTTACGATGCCGGAAAATCTGCCACCCACACCTAAAATCCTGCTACCCGTCCGCTACCGAAACATTGACACCCTTTATGTTACCGTATATCGCATCCCAAAGGACGTTTTCTTCTATGCTCCAAGCCGAAGCAAAATTGACGAATATATGCAAAAGGGCAAACTACAGGAACCCGTGATGCAGCAGCGTTTCGTTCTCCCGAATCCCGTTCCATACCAATTCTGCCACACGGACCTCTTCTTAGACAGTCTGCCGAAAGGGAACTACGTTTTACTGTACCAGAACACACCACATTATGACACCAATACCATTCTGGCATCCAACAAGATAAACATCACGAGCATTTCAGTGCAGGAACTACGCCATGCCAAAAAGCATTTTCTCGTGTTCACAGATGCCGTCACGGGTGAGCCACTCTCCAAACTGAAAGTGACAAAAGAGAACTTGTCCGGCATGGAATTCCACCGCAGAACTGACCGTAACGGCAGAATCCGGCTGCTCCGTTACGAGACATCCTGGCGATGGGACCATTTTGCGAACGACGGCCCCAACTGCAAGGTGGAGTATTTCGTTTCTATTAAAGATGATGATGATGATTTCTATTGGCATAAACCGGAATTCAGACGCCAACGATTCTATTATAATTATGGTGTCAAGATTCCATCTTTTGTCATGCTTGACCGCCCGATATACCGACCTAGCCAAACGGTATTTTTCAAAGCCTATATGATTCGCGGACATCGAATGGCGACCAACCGAACTGTTTATGCCATATTATCAGATAAAAACAACAAAGAAATTGATATTATCGAATTGAAAACCAATAAATTCGGTACTATCGCCGGACAATTCAAGTTGCCGGAGAACATGTTTCAAGGTGGAAATGTGCAAGTTATTTATAAAAAAGAAAGCAAAAAGAAAAATCCACAAAAAGCATTTTCGGCTTCTTTTACGATTTCCGCTTACAGACTGCCCTCCTTCAAGGTGGAACTCCATCATGTGATTGAGCCTTTGGTGACGGGAGACAGCGTGCGCTTCTTCGGACGTGCGGTGTCGTTCACGGGCGACCCCATCCGATCCGCCAACGTCACCATTTCCATCGCGGACAGATATTCCCCATCCGGGATTCCGACTAGTTTTAATCTTAAAACCGATGACAATGGGAACTTTCATTTCATCTATCCGACATACGATACGAACGTCTATGCATACTACATCCCCGCATACGCAGTGGTGACGGATGCCAACGGCGAGACACAACAAGCATATCATAGTCTCACACTGGATGGCAAGCCCTTCAAGATAGAGACAAATTTCCCTATCCGCATGGACCTTGCCCGCAAGGACACATTGCAAGGCACCGTCGCCGTTACTGAACACTACTTTGGACATAATCCGATGAATATTCCCGTAAAGGTGGAGGTTTTCCGCGTAGAGGAGCCGGACGCGTCACGCACGCTGATTTATCCCAACTACAAGAAGCCTGCCCATCCGCTTTATTCCGAGGAGGAATATGCCCGTTTTTTCCCGAATTTCTCTTTTGATAACATCCTTTCACAGCGTAAATTGTGGCCCGTGAAAGAATCTGTGTTTACCATAGAGAGGGTTTTTATGGAGGATAAAACATTAAACATTCCTATAAAACATTGGAAAACAGGAATGTACCGCATACAATCGACTGCTGTTGACAGTTTGGGGCGCTGCGACACCACCTTAGACTTCATCCAGATTTACCATTCGGCGGATACGCTACCTACAACCAACGAGCCCCTCTCATTGAACATTTTGGAATTCACGTCCCGCACGCTGAAATTATCCGTCTCCTCCACTTTGTGCAACGCTCACATTTATTGCTACATAACACAAGGCCGACGGATTATCGCCAAACAGCTGTTGCGCCTGAATCAAAATACCAGACAACTGACCTATAAACTCCACAACTCTCCCTACGCTGTTAATATCTCCTGTTTTACTACCCGAAACAATCGTATTTTCAGCGGCGTATACAGATTGTGGGATGAAGATTCTCCCAAAAAGAATTTCCGGCCCGGCACTCTGACACTGAACATGACTCATTGGAACAGTCTTTTTTATCCGGGTGCAAAAGAACATTGGGAATTGGACGTGATTCCTACGGAGAGCAAACAGAAAAAAGAGCCTGCCGAAGTGCTGGTATGGATGGTGGACAGTTCTCTGTATAAATTGAAAAACAGCGAATTCCATGATTGGATAATGCCCTACGAAGGCTCTGTCCGACACCCGAACATATCCACATATTGGTTCTATTCTATTGAGGATATGAATCGTACCAACAATAACAGCACAAGCTGGAGTTTCCATAGCCCCTACACCCCATCCCTGTTGTCAAAACGCTATTCGGCATTGGATTTAGGCGAGTGGTCCTCACTTTTCCGGTCAGAATCACCCCACTACTCCGGCGGTTTTGTAACCGACCGCACCAGTTCCGCCCGATTGAGCGGGGAGAGTGTCCGCACTACTCCAGGCCGGAGCGTTACAGGTGCACTAGAGAATCCGTTCGAGCATGTCCGCACCGAACTGGACGCAGCCAATGTCCGCACATCAGACTGGAAACCAGCCCCGTTCCGCATCCGCCGCAACTTTTGCGAGACCGCCTTCTTTCTGCCGCAACTACAAACCGACAAAGATGGGCGACTTGCGTTCTCGTTCACCGTTCCTGACCAGCTCACCACATGGCGTTTCTATGCGCAAGCGCACACTAAAAAGCTGCATACGGGCCATCTTACCGGCACTATGGCATCAATGCTGCCCATGACGCTGCAAACCAACGCACCACGATTCTTCCGCGAGGGCGACACCCTCACCCTGCGTGCCAAAATCACCAATCGCAGTGATTCGGTACTGAATGGGATCGCCACGTTGGAATGTTTCAATGCGGAAGATGACCAACCCATCAATCTGCTGATGCGCAATAATGGAGACGCGATGAATCGCGTCTCTACAGGCCAAAACGACATACATTCAACCGACACCACGCCCTTCCATGTGGCTGCCAATTCCGCACAGGAGGTGCACTTCCGCATCCGCATACCCGAAGGTGTCAGCGCCATCCGCTACCGGATGGTGGCCCGCGCCGACCATTTCGGCGATGGTGAGGAGCGGGTGCTGCTCGTGCTGCCCCAACGCATCTTAGAGACAGAATCACAACCCTTCAGCGTACCTGCCAACCGCGACACAGCTTTCACACTCCAACGTCTGCGCACACACATCGCATCCGCGCCCCCGTTGAACTACACCGTACAGATCACGACCAATCCTGCCTGGAATGCCATCCTGGCCCTACCGACGCTGATGCAACCGTCGCACGAATGCAATGACGAAATCTTCGCATCCCTGTTCGCCGCCGCTATCATTAAACAGGCCGTCAAACGCAATCCCGAGCTCTCCAAACTCTATGCAAAACAATTGCAACAAGACAGTTCCACCCTTTCCCCGCTACTTACCAACAATCAATTCAAGAGCATCCTGTTAGAGGAAACCCCGTGGATGAGTGCGGCCCTTCGGGAAACTCAAAGCCGACGCGCCATCGCGGAGATGTTTCTCAAAGACAACTACGAACAAACCATCCGAAAGAGTATCAACAAATTAGCAAACAACCAATTGCCTGACGGAGGATGGAGCTGGTTCGGCAAATACAGATACTCGGACCTCAGCACCGCACAGATTGTGGCCGGATTCTACAAACTGGAGCGCATGGGCTATGATTTGAAAGAGATTCGGAAAGCAATGAACAAAGCGGAGGCTCATGCTGACACACTACACGCAAACTCATACCGCTACTATCAGAACAACCGACAAACGAACCCAAAAACCACTTTCCCCTTTGGGGATCGTGATGTGTACTACCTCTACACCCGCTCATTTGCCCCCGACATAGACTCTTGGTTGTCGGAGCCATACGTCCAGCATCTTATCGGGTTGGCCGTAAAGGACATCTTCAAAGCCGACTATATCCGGCAAGCCGAAGTAGCATTAGTGCTGCATCGGACCGGACGCACGAAAGAGGCACAAGAGATTGTGGAGGCCCTCCGGCAACAGGCCATCCGCACTCCCGACAAAGGCATGTACTGGCGCAACGAACACCATAACCGATACTATTCATGGTACGAAGCCCCCCTCACACGGCAGACAAAAATCATAGAGGCCTTTGCCGAGATTTCGCCTCGTGAGGAAGAGCTGAATGCCATGAAACAATGGCTGATGTTGCAGAAAGAAGGGAACCGTTGGAACGGCGCCTATACCAGCACGGAGGCCGTTTATGCCCTACTGCTCGGTGACACCACCTCCCTGCTGACACCCGCCAAGACAACTGTTTCCGTGGGCAGCGAAGCCTTAACCCCAACAACGGATAACAACAAGCAAGAGATCCATGGGTATGCACAACGCACTTGGAGCCAAGAAGATATTGTACCAGAATTAACAAACATCACCGTTCGCACCGACCGTACACATCCGCTCATAGGCAGCGGTTACTGGCAATATTGGACCACCGCTGACAGCATGGAAACGGCGGAAAGCGGGCTTACCATCAGCCGGGCATACTACCACCAGCCAACGGAGAATGGGGGTTATGCCAAGCGTATCACAGAGGAAAATCCCGCCCGATTAGGCGAGCGCATCAGCGTACGTGTCACCATCACCAGCGACCGGGATCTGGAGTACGTACATGCGAACGACCCGCGTGCAGCAGCCTTCGAACCCGTGAATGTGCACGAACGGTACCAGAGACAATGTGGCGCTAGTTGGGTGGAAAGTCCACGCGATGCAAGCACGGAGTTCTTCTTCCGTCATCTCCCGAAAGGCACCGTAATCGTGGAATATGACGTATTCGCCACGCAAACTGGAGGTTTCTCCGTCGGCGGCGCCCGCGTGGAGTGTCTCTACGCCCCCGAATGGCGCGCACGAAGCACAAGCGAAAAAATCAGAATCCAATATTAGGCAAACCACAAACCGGACCCTACTGTCCCGTCATGGCGGCAATCTGCTGTTTCATCGCCTCCGCCTTTTCAATGTCACCCTTGTCCAAATAAAGGGAAACCAGATTGCTTTTCACATTCATATTGTCAGGAACCAGTTGCTGTGCCCGCAGGAGGCAGGCCTCGGCACTGACAAAATCCTTCTTGACAGCATACGCGATACCCATGTTCTCGTATGCGCTTGCAAATGTCGGGTCATCAGCAAGGATGCCTTCATACACATGAATGGAAGAATCCAGCAAGCCATATCCCCTACCCAGCATATTGCCTTTCAAATTACGGCCAATCAAACTCTTAGGATGCTCGGCCAAGAAATCCTCCACCTGTCGATAGGCAAGATTGAGTTTCGTGATGTTACGCTCACGCAAAGCTTCATCCAAAAGATTCGAAATAGGTTTCAACTCCCTGTCTTCCAGCAATAAGGAGAGTTTCTTCAGATTATCCACCGCGATGATATTTCCCGGAGCGAAATGGGCCGCCGTCTCGAAATAGTGATGCGATTCCTCATACCGCTCATCCATAAACAGCAGCTCGCCCAACAGCAAATAGGCATTTACCGCCGTACTGTCCAACGAAACAGCCTTATACAGATGTTGATACGCCAAACTACGTTCATTCGTATCTAAACTTTTCTTATACATCTGCAAGTAACTGCCACCCGCTGAGACGTTGCACTTGATACTGTTTGTGGAGGTTTTCACATCCGTAAGGAAAAGGGTAAAATCATCTTTCCAAACAAAATTCCGGGTAAACGTCTTTATACCCAACAACAGACAAATCACACCCAACACGCCTAAGGACACGCCCTGCCACACTTTCGAATCCTTTTGCAGGAGCAAATAAAAACCGTATCCGATCAGCAGCGTGAAGCCCAACGAGGGAATGAACACAAAACGCTCGTTCATGAATGTGCCGATGTTGAACAAGAGATTGGATGTGATGGAGAACGTTATGATAAAGAACAAGATGGCATACGACGGCACTTTCTTCTTCTTCAACGTCAGCAGAGCATAGACAACAAGCGCCACGCTGGCCACGATGACCACCCAAACCACCGGATTGGAGAAGTTCGTAATTTCAATCTCACACGGATAATAGTCGTGAGTGAGCGGGTGCGGGAAGAAGAGCAACCGCAAATAAATCAGCCAAGTGAACAGAACCGTGGCGATCTCCTCGGATTTTGTGGAGTTGATGAAGGGATTGTTCAGGATGATGCCCGACTGATCCGCCGGCATGATGGATCCGATGGCATTGGCACGGGCCAATATGAAGATGACACTCCCCACAAAGACCGGCAGCAACGTGACAAAATAGTCTGCCATGCGTTTCTTTTCATTCTGGTAGAAATACAATGTAAGCGGGAGCACGGCCAGGAATGTGATGGTATTCTCCTTGGAAAAAATGCCGAACAGGAATGACAAAAATGACAAAACGATGAACCACCATTTGCGGGTGTCCACATATTTCAACGAACACCACAACGTCAGCATCGAGCCCAACATGGCGAAAATCTCATCCCGGCCCTTGACATTGGCCACCGCCTCCGTATGAATGGGGTGAACCACGAAAAGCACCGTGGCAATGAACGCCAGCGATTGGAACCATTTCTTCCCTTCATACTGACTGAACAACATGGACAACACCTTGTAAATCACCAGACAAAGAAGTGCAAAATAAAGGATGGTGAAAAGATGCGATATCACCGGCAGGTTGGAATCCACAAAAAACTGCTCATGGTCGGGATTATGCAAGTTGAAGAAGTCATTCACATTGCCGATCTTCCTTTTGATGTCCTGTCCGAAAATCTCCATCTCTAAAAGGAACGACAGCTGCGACATCGGGCGGTAGCGGCCACCCTCGACCACCGCCTCCTTGTTGGCGAAATAGCCATTGAAGGTATCCTCTGTGAAAATGGACTTTATACCTTCCCAGCCTCCCTGGATGGTGTATTTGCTCTCCATCACGACCATACGGTCGTCCAAGGCGTAATTCAAGGTCAGCGTGTTGCCGTAGCAGAGTGCCACAAGCAGGATAATGATAATCTGGTGCAGTCGGCTGTTTTTCATAAAATGGCTTTTCTGATTTTCAACAATTTAACAAGAATGGGCTTTATTTCCTCCAAGGGCAGCATATTGGCTCCGTCGGACAGGGCGTGCGCAGGGTCGGGATGCGTCTCCATGAAGAGTCCGTCGAAACCGACGGCCACACCCGCTTTCGCGATGGTTTCTATTAGGTCGGGACGCCCACCCGTGACGCCTGCGGCCTGGTTGGGCTGCTGCAACGAGTGGGTGCAGTCGAGCACCACCGGACAACGGTTTTCCTTCAGGGCCTTGATGCCCCGGAAATCCACAATCAGATCCTGATAGCCGAACGATGTGCCCCGTTCTGTGACCATCACGTTGGGGTTACCGGCGTCGCGCACCTTCTCCACAGCAAAGCGCATCGCCTCCGGCGACAGGAACTGCCCCTTTTTTATATTGATATAACGACCTGTCTTGGCGGCAGCCACCAAAAGGTCGGTCTGGCGGCACAAAAAGGCCGGAATCTGCAGCACGTCGGCCACTTCCGCAGCCCATGCTGCCTCTTCCGTCGCATGGATATCGGTGACAACCGGCACGCTCAGTTCATGCTTCACTTTCGCCAGTATCGCCAACGCCTCCTCGTCGCCGATGCCCGTGAACGAGTGCAACGACGAACGGTTGGCCTTCCGATAGGAGGCTTTGAAAAGGAAGGGGATCTCCAGTTCGGAACATATCGCCTTGATTTCACGGGCGATGCGAAGGGTTACCTCCTCCCCTTCCACCACACAAGGGCCGGCAATGAGGAAGAAGTTGCCGTTGCCGGCGGTTAGTATCTTGCTGATATCTTTTGTCATCTTGATGTTTTATTTAAAACTGCAATACAAATCATTTGCAATACAAATCATTTCTTGAAGATATCGGCGTGAGTACCAGTATCCAAAAACAACAAAATCAATTCGTGGTCAAACTGTTGCCATATCAAAATCCAGTCGGTTTTGATGTGGCACTCCCAACAG
Organism: Bacteroidales bacterium; assembly: GCA_016285145.1. Classification (GTDB taxonomy): domain Bacteria; phylum Bacteroidota; class Bacteroidia; order Bacteroidales; family WCHB1-69; genus F23-D06. The sequence continues at coordinate 10,619 of JAEEQE010000047.1, forward strand.
TCAGCATATTTCCCGGACAACTTATGAGGATTATAGATTGCTGGCAACACACCCTTTTCAGCCAATGTTTCTGCAACAGTGGCAAACAAGCCCATATCCAAGCCCCGTTTTTGACATCTCTTGAGACTTTTCTTGAACTGAGTGGAATATTTGATAATGTAAGACATTAGCCTAAAATCTGTTTCATCATATCTTCAACACTCTCAGCCGTGTGTACTCGCCCAGCTCGCACATCTTCCAAAGCGATGTCAAGCCTGTTTTTTCTTTCCTTAATGACCGTCTTCTTCGCGCCTAAGGCCACTATCACCTCAATGAGTTTCCTTATAGAAGTGTTTCTGCCGTCATATTGCAATGTTACTGTTGCCATATTATCATTGATTTCAGAGCGCAAAGATACGTTTTTTTTGCTATTCGTTATTAGCAATTAAAAATGGGACACGATAAGTCTCACCCCACTATTGCTAAACCTCCCATCGCCGTCTCCTTGTACAGGCTCGGCAGGTCTTTGCCCGTCAGGTTCATTGTTCTTACCACCTTGTCGAAGCTGATGAGGTGCTTGCCGTCGGACATCATAGCGAAGAGGTTGGCGTCGAGGGCGCGGAGGGCGGCGAAGGCGTTGCGCTCGATGCAGGGGATCTGCACGAGGCCGCAGATGGGGTCGCAGGTAAGCCCGAGGTGATGCTCCAGTCCCATCTCAGCGGCGTATTCGATCTGTTGTGGCGAGCCGCCGAAGAGCTGGTTGGCGGCGGCAGCAGCCATGGCGCACGCGGAGCCGATCTCGCCCTGGCAGCCCACTTCCGCTCCGGACAGGGAAGCGTTGGTGCGGATGATATTGCCGAAGAGTCCGGCCGTGGCCATCGCCTTCAGGATGAACTTGTCGCTGTAGTCGTGGTTGTGCTTGAGGTGGTAAAGCACCGCCGGCAGCACGCCCGACGAGCCGCAGGTGGGCGCGGTGACGATCTTGCCGCCCGAGGCGTTCTCCTCGGCCGTGGCCAAGGCGTAGGCCGACACAAGACAGCGGCCCTGCAGCGATGCCTTGTAGCTGCGCGCCTTCACGTAATACTGCGTGGCCTTCCGCTTGACGTACAGCCCGCCGGGCAGCACCCCGTCGTTCTGCAACCCTTTCTCGATGGTTGACTGCATCACCTTCCAACGCTCCTCCAAGAAGTCCCAAAGGTCGGTGTCCTCGTGTTTTTCCACGTATTCCCAGAAGTTCATGCCGTACTTCTCCACCAGTTTCACGATTTCCGACATACTGTTCTCCTCGTAGCGTTCCTCGTGGTCCATCACGGAATTTTCGTCCGCAATCTCGCCGCCGCCGATGCTGTAGATCTTCCAATGGTCGGTCACCTCCTCGCCTTTGAGCGATTCAAAGAGCATAGCGTTGGTGTGGAACTCGTGCTGGATTTCGGGTTTCCAGACAATCTCGGTGGGCTTCGGCGAAAGGGCGTCGATGATAGTCTTGTCGGTGAAGTGGCCTTTGCCGGTGGCCGCGAGACTGCCGTAGAGGGTCACGCGATAGCCGCTGGCACCGGAGGTTCTCTCTTTGAAGATTTCGGCCGCGCGGTGCGGTCCCATGGTGTGGCTGCTGGAGGGTCCGTAGCCGATTTTGAAGATTTTCTTGATGGATTCCATTTGGTTGGGTTAAAAGGTTAGAAGGTTAAGAGGTTAATGGGTTTTGTCGGATGTCCATACCCTTTGTCTTGCCTGCTGGATTTTGACAAAAGATACTGACACACAGTATAATATCGTTATAAAGAGTCTCCTCATAGTGGGGTTTATTTGATGGAGCAAAGTTACGAAAAATATTTTTTTCTCAACGAATGCAATATATAACTAATTTTTTCGTTGTATGATTAAAAAATAAATTATATCTTTGCCGCGCCGTTCCTTGAGCAGCCTCGAAGAGGCAAAACGCACGAAGTGCAAGTAACCCCTCACAAGGCGATAGCCGCGGTGTGGGGACGGGAAAGGGGCGAAAAGACGATAAGCAATTAGTAACAAACAAAAACAATAAGAACAATGAAAGAATTAACCAAAGCAGAAGAACAGGTGATGCAAGTGCTGTGGCAAATCAAACAAGGATTCGCCGCTGACATCATCGCCAATTTCCCGGAACCGAAGCCGGCCTACAACACCATGCTGACCGTGGTGCGCATTCTCGAAAAAAAGGGGTTCGTGTCGCACGAGACCTTCGGGAAGTCGAACCGCTACTACCCGTTGGTAAGCAAGGAACAGTACTCGGAGTCGTTCATGCAGCAGTTCGTGCGCAACTACTTCGACAACTCTTTCAAGTCGATGGTCTCCTTTTTCGCTAACAACCAGGATATTACGTTGGAGGAACTGGACGACATCCGTCGCATGATCGATGCCGTTCCGCAAGATGATTCACCCGCAAAAACCGAATAGCTATGAAAACGATTCTTTTTTCCGCCATCGCCATGGCACTGTTTTTCGGTTTCTATGGACTGACCTTGCGCCGGAGCAACCTTTTCCGCTTGCGCCGGTTCTACCTCGTGGGCACGTTGGCGCTTTCGTTGGTGCTGCCGTTTGTCTCTCTTGAGATGCCGAGTCGTGTGACCGCTGTAGCGCAACCTTATACGCAACATTTTGGGATGACGCAGGAACCAGCTGTTGTTCAAGTAGATGTGGCTGGGGAAACGAAAACTGAGGCTGTTGAATCAACGGCAGATATGACAAATATGACAACTGAGACAAGGGGAACGACAGAAACTGCCAAAACATTTTCTTTTAAGGATATAATATGGTATGGATACGTCCTCGGTTGTGGGGTGGCCTTTATCCTTTTAGTTGTCAAGCTCTTTAAAACTGGTCGCTACTATCGGCGCAGTGTGCTGTCGGATGAGCTTTCGACGGGCGATATGTGCGTGCGGGTGTTGGGCGAGCCCGACGGGAATCTTCCGTTCTCATTCCTGCGCTCGGTCTTCGTGAATCCGGAAGTGTTCACGGAGAGCGAGTTACAACAGGTGCTGCGTCACGAGCGGACGCACGTCCGCCAGCGTCACACGTGGGATCTGCTCTTCACGGAAGCGGTGCGGGTGCTGCAATGGTTCAACCCTCTCATTTACTTGTACGCCAGGGAGTTGAGCAGCGTCCATGAGTATTTGGCCGATGAGGCGGTGCTTTCGTGCGGATTCTCTCGCCGCGACTATCTGGAACTGCTGTACAAGCAGTTGTGTGTGGGCAAGTTCGTGCCCGTGGGCAACAGCTTCCGTCACTTGCTGACCGAGAAGCGGATTCTGATGATGAACCAGCCGGTAAAGCGCAGAGTGTCAGCATGGTGGCTGCTCGCGCTCGTCCCCATCATCGCAGGACTCTTGTTGGTGAACTGTCATCCGAAAACGGAGGAGGTGGCCGATGAGTTGGTAGGGGAGGAAGTGACCATTGATGAGCCGGTTTGCGAGAATCCGGATGTGATGCCGGAGTTTCCAGGTGGTATTCAACAATATATGGACAATCTTTTCGATAGCATGCAATTTCCGGAGATTGTCAAACAGCATCGT
>JAEEQE010000018.1 GCA_016285145.1 Bacteroidales bacterium
TTGCGCAATCATGGCCGCCACCACGGTTTTGCCCAAACCCACCACATCGGCGATAAAGCATCCGCCGTGCCGCATCATAATGTCGTACCCTTGCACCACAGCATCGCGCTGATAGGTGAGGTCGTCGTAATTGTCGGGAAGATGAGGGACGAAATGGTCTTCGACCTGATTGCCGAAATGGTCGATGAGCATCCGCATATAGAGTTCGTATGGCGTAGGCTGGTGCTCAGGCGCCGCGAGATGAGTGACGTCCACGATGCCGTTCACGTCATCCATAGTCACGGGTATGGCGTCGTTCCACAGCTGCTGAAATTCCTCCTCGCAGTAATGCACATCGTCATAATCCTTTATGGCCACATTCAGCTCATAGCGAGGCGGTTCGGTGGTACCGAGCCCTTGCGCGCTGAGGTTGCTGCTGCCCATAATGACCCAGCCGTCGCTATGCTCGCTGTGGCTCTTCGGCAGACAGAGATAGAACTTCGCGTGGAGGTCTTTGGTGGGATGAATGCGCAGTTGCAAACGTCCGTCGGCGATGTCGGCGCAGAACTGGCGGATGCCGTCATCCACATCGGAAGCGTATTCCGACTGATAGACATCGCGGAGGAAATCCTCGCAATATTGTTCGAGACTCGCCTCCCTGTCGCCGAAAAACAGTTTGCCGGCAGCCTGCGACTGTCGGAAGAGATTGTTGATATTGATGCCGACGAGAATGCGGATTTCGCTGACATTCTCCAGCTCCTTGCGCAGTTTGAAGTAGCCGCTGGAACGAAAATAGCCAACCACGGCATGGAAGATGTCGAAGTCGGCCATGGCGGAGGCGATACCGTGGAACTTGTCCATCAGCCTCGTCTCAATATTATTGAAAAACTTGGTGCTCATAGGCTTGGCGTTTGGGGCGCTTCGCCTTTCGAGCGGTCACAAAAAAGAATCCGTGAACTTCTGTCTGGACCGAGGTTCTCGACTACCTACACTACAAACAAGAAAGCCCACGGATACACCGTGAGCATCTCTGCTTTCTTGAGTAGTGAGGTTGAAATTGTCGAGATTTCGGTCCACTTGAAAAGCAAAAACGCTTTATGTCAATATGTTATTTGTCTTTTTATTCTTCTATTGTCTCGTATATATTACTCGTTTTTAGTTTAAGATTCCGATTGCTTTGGGCGGCAAAGATAGGAATTTTTTGGAAGGGTTGGGAATTATTTATTGTTGTAACATCGAACGCCCAATAAATCTCACGAACCCTATCATTATTTTTTGTCGCTCTAAAAATATAAATCTTTTTGAGTTCGGTATATTGGTTTCATATAGATAAAACAAAAAGACACCGACAATCGTTTGATTATCAGTGTCTTTTGTTTGTTTTGGGGAAGCAGTTTCCCTGTCCAAAGTGGAGCCGGAGGGAGTCGAACCCTCGTCCAAACAAGCCGCAGAATTGCTTTCTACAAGTTTAGTCTCCGTTTGTTTGTCGGCGCCGGAATGGTACGGGACCAACCTGTCCGGCGCGTATCCTCAAGATTTTCGCTTGTGCATCGAGGCCTGCACTCGCTATCTGTCCCTTTATGACACTTCTGGCCGGACGTCGGACCGATTAACTTCCGGGGAAGCGCCCGCGGCTGCAGACCTTGTCTGTGCGGCGGGATCCGCAACGGTTACGCTGCGAATGCATAAGAAGTTTCGCCGTTTATTGGCATCGAGAGTTGATTTTTGACGGAGTCGGCTCACAATCTCCGACCTGCTTACAATTCCCCGAACCCGCTGTCAAAACCAAACGACCCCAGGGATAGGGGAGGCCTTACTTGACCTCACCCTTCAATTGCAATATCACTCTGTCGGTGTTCGCGTTGGAAAGCACGGTCAACCGCTTGCTGATCAGACCGGTGTTCTTGGCCGTATAGGTGGCCTTGATGGTCCCCTTCTGACCCGGCATGACAGGCTTCTTCTCCCACGTCACCGTGGTGCAGTCGCAGGACGAGATCACATCATCCAGGATCAGCGGTTTCTTGCCGATGTTGGTGAATGTGATGGTCACCACCTTCACGTCACCCACTTTCAGCGTTCCGAAGTCCACCGTGAGCTTGTCGAATGTGATTTCCGCGCCCGTTCCGGTATAGACCGGCTTAGTGGTCGCACTTTTGCTCGCCGGGGTGGTCTTCTTCGTGTCTTGCGCCTGTACGAACAGGATGCCGCAGAGTAAGATTCCGATAATGAGTATTCTTTTCATTGTTTTGTTAGTTGTTGGTCTTCATTGGACTTGCTTCATTGCTGGGAGCTGCCTCCACAGGCTTTGCAGCCACATTGCCTTTGATGCTCAGCACCACGCGGTTGTTAACGGCATTGGACTCAACGGTGATCGTCTTGTTGATGGCACCGATGCGCTGTGTGTTGTATTTCACCGTGATGACGGCCTTCTTGCCCGGAGCGATGGGGTCCTTGGGCCATTCGGGAACTGTGCATCCGCAGCTGGCACGGCAGTTGGTGAGAATCAAATCGGCCTTGCCGGTGTTCTTGAAGTGGAATTCGCACACTCCGTTATCACCCTGCTGGATGTTGCCGTAGTCATGCGTGAGGCTTTCAAATGTGATTTCGGGTTCTTTTACTTTCTTGACTCTTTCACCGCCATCTTGGGCGACAGCTGCGAAAACAAAAGCCATAACCATCAGTAAACTAAATACTTTTTTCATGACAAATATGATTTTTAAGGTTTGTGATTTTCAAAAAACAGATGCAATGACAATGCGACAGGGCTGAAGTTTAAGAGGGTGAATTTTTTTTGTGTAATATCGATTCAATGGCCAGCCGGTAGCTGTCCAGCCCGAATCCGCTGATGAAGCCCGCGCAATGGGCCGCTAATTCGGAGTGGCGACGATAGCGTTCCCGTCCGAACAGGTTGCTGATGTGAACCTCAATCACCGGGGTAGTCGTGGAACGCACCGCGTCGGCAAGTTCGGGACTTGTGTGCGTGTAGGCGCCCGCGTTCAGCACCACTGCATCGTACGGCGCGGACTGGCCGATGGCCGTACAAAGTTCCCCAACAATGTCAGATTGGATATAGTCCAACTGAATGCCCGGGTATTCTGCCCGAAGTTGCGCAAGGTAATCCTCGAAGGAGAGATGACCGTACAGGTTCACCTCCCGGGTGCCCAGTTGGCTCAGGTTCACACCATTGATGATGAGGATCCGTATGTCGCGGTTTTGGCTATTCATGAATGATAATAAAGACATCTTCGTCGGCGCGGTGCATATTAAGATGTTCGCGCGCGTACTTCTCCAAAAGAGTGCTGTCGTTGTTCAGTTGTTCGAATGTGTAAACATTGCCCACCTGGTTCTTGGTAGAGGTGATTTTTTCTTCGAGATTGTCGATTTTGCGGTCGAGGGAGAGGTGGGTCTTGAAAGAGTGGGAGGAGAAGAAAAAGAAATAGACGAGGAATACGAGCAGGGTTCCGCCGTATAACAACAGGAAGTTGCGTCTTCGTTTGTTGGGTTTCTTCTCCTCTTCCATAGTGGGTTTCTATCGGGCGTAATTGACGGACCGGGTTTCGCGGATGACCGTGATTTTGATTTGTCCGGGATAGGTCATTTCGTTCTGGATTTTCTTCGACAGGTCGAAGGAGATCTGGTTGGCTTCGGCGTCGGATACCTTTTCGGCGCCCACGATGACGCGCAGTTCGCGGCCGGCCTGGATGGCGTATGTCTTCACCACGCCAGGGTAGGTGAGGGCCAGGTTCTCGAGGTCGTTGAGGCGCTTCATGTAGGCTTCCACCACCTCGCGGCGTGCGCCGGGACGTGCGCCGGAGATTGCGTCGCACACTTGGACGATGGGGGCGATGAGGGTAGTCATCTCCATCTCGTCATGGTGCGCCCCGATGGCGTTGACGATTTCCGGACGTTCCTTGTACTGCTCGGCCAGTCGTGCTCCGAAGAGTGCGTGCGGCATTTCGGGTTCCGTGTCTGGCACTTTGCCGATGTCGTGGAGCAAGCCGGCGCGGCGGGCGATTTTCGGGTTGAGGCCCAGCTCGGCGGCCATGGTGGCACACAGATTGGCCACCTCCTTGGAGTGTTGAAGCAGGTTCTGCCCGTAGGACGAACGATAGCGCATTTTGCCGACCATCCGCATCAGCTCGTGCGGCATGTTGTTGATTCCGAGGTCGATGCAGGTGCGTTTGCCGAGTTCGGCAATTTCCTGCTCGATTTGTTTCTTTGTCTTGGCCACAATCTCCTCGATGCGGGCCGGATGGATACGTCCGTCGGAGACCAGTTTCTGGAGCGACAGGCGGGCGATTTCGCGGCGCACAGGGTCGAAGCTGGAGAGCAGGATGGCGTCGGGCGAGTCGTCGATGATGACGTCCACGCCGGTGAGGTTCTCGAGGGTGCGGATGTTACGTCCCTCGCGTCCGATGATACGGCCCTTGATCTCGTCGTTCTCGATGTTGAATACGGAGACGGTGTTTTCCAGAGCCACCTCCACGCCGGTGCGTTGCAGGGCGTTGACCACCACCTTCTTGGCTTCGAGGTTGGCGGTGTTTTTGGCTTCATCCACGATTTCCTTGATGAGCACCATGGCGTCGGCTTTGGCTTCGTCCTGCATCAGGTTGATGAGTTGTTCCTTGGCCTGTTCGCTGGTGAGTTCTGCGATGGATTCCAGTTTCGCCTTTTGGATGGCGGTCTGGCTGTCCAGTTCTTTTTGTTTCTGTGCGGCAGCCTGAAGCTGCTTGTTGAGGTTCTCTTTCAGGGCGGCGTTCTCGGCCGTCTTGCGGTTCAGGTCCTCCATTTTCTGTCCGAGCGAGTTCTCTTTCTGCTTGATGCGGTTTTCGGCGGAGGCCAGTTGCTGGTTGCGCTCGTTGACGGTCTTCTCGTATTCGCTCTTCAGCTGCAGGAATTTCTCCTTGGCCTGGAGGATTTTCTCTTTCTTCAGCAGTTCGCCGTCTTCTTCGGCTTTCTTCAGGGCTTCGCGTCCGGATTTTGTGAGTTGGTTTTTGAGTAGGGTATAGGCCAGTGTGATGCCGGCTGCGGCTCCAATCACAATGCCTATGATAATCCAAAGTACTGTCATATATAATTGGGTTTTAGTTAATATTGTATGGGCACTTCAGTCGGTCGGGTGTGTTGGGCGGGCGGCAAAAAAAACCGCATAAGTCCCATAGGGTTTCGAAAAACTCCTATCTGATATGATCGAAGGTGCCGACTTACTTCGCGCTTCCCCGGGAATGAATTCCATCCGTACGGATTCGGGCCTGTTCTAGGTAAGGCAAGCGTCCCCTTCGTTTGTAAATGTGTTGAGTTTAACAAACGTATCTGGACTTATGCGGGATGTCTTTTTCAAAGAACGAATCAATCAACTTCGAATGTGTCGGTGAGGCTTTTCAGGGATTCCATCATCGGAACCAACTCCTCGTCATATGCTTTCAGTCTCTCTTCATCGGCCAGCCATTTCACCACAAAATCGACCAGTATCTTGGAGAGTAGGTCTTGTTGGTCTTTGTATGTCCATCTTTTGGCGAATGTCAGAAAACTATCGTTGATTATCTTTTCCGCCTCCCGGAAGTAGTGCTCCCACTCTTTCTGTATCAGAATCGTAATCGGCCTCTGCGCTACCTGTATGGTGATCTTTATCTTTTCTTCCATCACTACTTGCTCGTGAGAAGGGTTATGCAATTGTCAATCTCCCGCACCCAATCTTGTATCTGCCTTTTGGTTTCTTTCTTATCTTCTTTGTCTAATATCGTTTTTGTAATTATTGTTAATTTGATTTTCTCCTCCATGTCAGCCAGCTGCTTTTTCAACCCCTGTTGCTGCTGGCGGAGTAATTCCACCTCCCCTCGCAGCATTTCGTTCTCCTTCCGCAGTTCCGCCATGCGCAACGCCGCCGCTTTCACGTTGTATTCTATTTTGTTATACAAACTTTCAAACGAGGCCATGGCTTTTTCCTTTTGACGTGCAAAAATACAATTTTTTCATCGTTTTGACACTCATCGCACCTTTTTTCGCCCTGATTTTTCTTGTTGCCTTTTGTATGTTGTTTGTAATCAAATTGATATGGGTGATTATAAACATTGTACTGTGATTTTTTTTTGAAAAAAGAGATTTTTGGCTTGCGAATTAAAAAAAAATGTATTTTTGCAGCGTTCAAGTATTAGATAACAAAAACAGCGTTCTATCGAAAAACATTTACTTTATTAGTTCGTTCATATTAATAAAGAAAGGAGTTTCTGATGAAAGCTAATGTTTTGTCTGATAATGAATTAGTGCAACGTTACCAGTATGGGGACGAATCCGCACTGAAAGCCTTGATCTCCCGTTACGAGAAGCGGCTGTTTACCTATATTATGATTTCTGTTAAGAACAAAGAATTGGCGGAGGACATCTTCCAAGATACATTCATTAAGGTTATTAACACAATCCGTTCCGGAAACTACCACGAGGAGGGCAAGTTCTTCCAATGGATCATGCGTATCGCCAACAACCTCCGTATCGACTACTACCGGAAGTTGCAGCGCCTGCCGCTCTATGAGAGTAACGGGGAGTTCGACATCTTCGATGTGATCAGCACCCGTGAGGAGTCGGTGGAGCAGAAACTCATCCGCGAGCAGATCTTCGAGGACGTGTCCAATCTGGTGGACTATCTTCCTAAAGAGCAGAAAGAGGTCCTTGTCATGCGCATCTATCAGGACTACAGCTTTAAGGAAATAGCTGAATCCACCGGCGTGAGCATCAACACGGCGCTGGGCCGTATGCGCTACGCGCTGATCAACCTGCGGAAGATGATTGACCGCCATGGTGTTGTGGTGGAATAATACAATAGATTGATAATCAGTTTCTTATTATTAAAGTAGTCGGTGGTAAGAGGCGCAAAAGGAAAAAAAGCGTACTTTTGCCGCCGATTATATTTAAAATAAAAACACACGTATATGGCAACGACAGCTGATTTTAAAAATGGATTGTGCATCGTCCATAACAATGAATTGTGGACTATCGTCGAATTTCTTCATGTGAAACCCGGCAAAGGCAACACCTTTGTCCGCACGAAACTGAAAAACATCAAGTCCGGTAGAGTGCAGGAGTTCCGCTTTGACGCCGGCATCAAGATCGAGCTCGCCCGCGTGGAGCGCCGCCCGTACCAGTTCTTGTACAAAGAGGACGATAATACGTACAATTTCATGCACACGGAGACTTACGAACAGCTCTCCATCGACAAATCCCTCATCAACAACCCCAGCTTGCTCAAAGAGGGCCAAGCCGTTGAAATCATGTATCATACGGATACGGACACCCCGCTGACCTGCGAGCTTCCTCCGTTTGTGGATCTGGAAGTGATTGAAGCCGATCCCGGTGTGAAGGGTGACACGGCCACCAACTCACTCAAACGCGCAGTGGTGGAAACGGGCGCTGAAGTCTATGTGCCTTTGTTCATTAACGTCGGTGAGATGATTAAGGTGGATACCCGTAACAACAAATATTCCGAAAGAGTGAAATAGTTGTTCCCGGATGTTCTGGCATTCGGACACACTCCTTTAAATTCCTGTTCATGCGTTTCGAAAAACCCATTCCTGTTGAGGATATTTTGGCCATGATCGGCCATCCCGTCCAGCAGAAGGGCAATTTCGCCGGCCCGGTGACGGGCATTAATGAGTTGCATTCTGTGGTTCGGGGCGACATCTCCTTTGTGGATAACGAAAAGTACTACAATCGGATGCTTCAAAGCGAGGCTTCCGTGGTGCTGATTGATAAGGCGGATGTGGAGTGCCCTGACGGCAAGCTTCTGATTGTCACGGAGGATCCACTGCAGGATTATCTGTCCGTCGTGCGGCATTTTGTGCATTTCAACCCGCAGCAGACGTCCATTCACCCGACAGCCGTTATTGGCGAGGGTACGGTGATACAACCGTTAGTGTTCATTGGCGAGAATGTGAAAATCGGGCGCAACTGTCTGATCCATTCCAATGTCAGCATCTACGCCAACACAGTCATCGGGGATAATGTGATCATACACTCCAATTCCACCATTGGTGGGGACGCCTGCTATTTCCAGAAGCGTCCCGACGCTTGGGTGAAGCTGGAATCCTGCGGCGACACGTACATCGGCAATGATGTGGAGGTGGGATGCTCATGCTGTATCGACAAGGGCGTTTCGGGCACCACCTACATCGGCGACGGCTGCAAGTTCGACAATCTGGTGCAGGTGGGACATGACACGCACATCGGCAAACGGGTGCTGTTGGGCGCCCAAAGCGGCATCGCCGGTTGCACGTATGTGGACGATGACTGCAAGATTTGGGCCAAGGCCTGCGTCAACAAGGATTTGTATATCGCCAAGAATACAGTGCTTTATGCCTTCTCCGCCGTGAACAAGAATGTGACGGAGGAGAATCAGACACTTTTCGGGATACCGGCCATTGATGTGCAACAAAAATGGAAAGAATTGGTCTATACCAAAAATCTTTCCACTTTGTATGCGGACGTGGCCGCGTTGAAAAAAGAGTTAGAAAGCAGGAAGTGATTCCTGCTTTCTTTTTTTCCCGACAGATTATTTCATGCGGTTTTTGACGGCGTTGAGGTCGGATTCGATTTTGCGGATCTCCTCCTCGTTGGCCTGGTGTTTTTTGTCGATTTCAGAAATCTCTTTCTGAAGTTTTTCGATCTGTTTTTCAGCTTTTGTCTTGTCTTTTTCCAGGGCCTTCTGATCCTTGTTGAGCTTGTTCAGCTTCTCCTGCAAGGTGTTGGCCTGCTGTTGGAGTGAGAACTCATGGATGTAAGAGCCGAGGTCGTTGAGGAAGGCCTTGATGGCAGTAGCGGTCTCCGGGTTGTTCTCGGAAGTGATGGCGTTCATGTTGCCGGAGCAGACGATGAACGAGAGCATGGCTGTTTTGGCGCCTTTCTTGCCGCTTTCCGTAACATTGTAGTACATGTCGTAGTTGGCGGATCCGAACGGTGCGAAGGGTTGGTTGAGATAGGCGCGGAATTTGCCCTCTTTGGAACCTTTCATATTGTAGTTCTTCTCCATGCGCTCACGAATGGCCGCATACACCAGGTCGGAGTTGGCGGAAGGGATGCTCAGCGTATAGCCGGAAATTTTCTCTTTGCCGAATTTGATCATGGATTCATGAACGTTTTGTGCTGACAAGGTACAAACAAGACCCAGAATGGTCAGCAATGATAGAATTTTTTTCATAGCGTGTTTTTTTTATGAATAAATGTATGAATGAATTAAGTGTTCGTGTTGCTGTTTGTAATTCGTTGCAAAAATAAAAAAATTATCTTTGCGGGCTGTATGATTTCGATAAAAGATTTGATTTCCGAGATGCCTTTCCCCTTATATCTCGCTCCAATGGAGGGCGTTACGGACCGTGCTTTCCGTCTGGCCTGCAAGGAGCAGGGCGCGGATGTGCTGATTTCGGAGTTCGTTTCTTCGGACGCGTTGTCACGGGAGGTGGAAAAGAGCATCCGGAAGATGGCCTTTGACGAGCGGGAGCGCCCGTTCGGCATCCAGATCTTCGGTCACGACGAACTGTCGTTGGTGAAGGCCGCGCACTTGGCGGAGGTGGCAGGTCCCGATTTCGTGGACATCAACTGGGGCTGTCCGGTGAAGAAGGTGGTGAGCAAAGGGGCCGGGTCCGCCATCTTGCAGGATATTCCGAAGATGGCGGCGCTGACGGGCGCGGTGGTGCGTGAGTTGAAGATTCCGGTCACGGTGAAGACGCGCTTGGGGTGGGACAGCACATCCAAGCCCATTGTGGAGGTGGCCGAGCGGATGCAGGATGTGGGTGTGCAGGCCATCGCCATCCACGGGCGCACGCGTGCGCAGATGTACGGGGGCGAGGCCGACTGGTCGCTGATCGGAGAGGTGAAACGGAACCCCCGGATGTCGATTCCCGTCATTGGCAACGGGGATGTGAACAGCGCCGGAAAGGCTATCCTGTGCCGCGAGCGGTATGGGGTGGATGCGGTGATGATCGGACGTGCTGCCATCGGAAACCCGTGGATTTTCCGACAGGTGAGGGATGTTCTTGCCGGAAGGGATCCATACATGCCGGATTATGCGGACAGGGTGGGGATGGTGTTGAGACAGCTCCGACAGACAATGGAGGAGAAAGGCGAGCGCCGTGCCGTGCTGGAGATGCGCAGCCAATATGCCGGATATTTCAAAGGCCTGGACTATTTCAAGCCCGTGCGCATGCGCCTGATGGCGGCCACTTCCATCGCAGAATGTGAGGAAATTATGCGGTCGTATCAGGCTGGTTGAAAAAATCTTTTTCGGACTTTTGGATTTTCAATAAAAAAGTGTATTTTTGTCGGCTTATTGTATAATGTGTATTATTATACAAAAGTTGTTCTTTATGCTAATAAAAAATATCCAATACAAATGAAAAAGATTTTCGCTGCTATCATCACCTTAATGCTGCCAGCCATCCTGTTTGCGCAACCAATGGACACGGCAACTGTTTACTTTGAGAATTTTGATGGGGCTAATCCGCAAGTGACCACGACCAGCATCTTCGATGCGACGGCTGGTGACTGGAAAACCGACGCCACCTTGAAAGTGTCGGTACCGAATTCATTCCATTCGCCTGTTTACACCCACTCGGGTGCTTCGACGGTGTATTTGGCCACCATCGATCTGACCAGCACCAACATGACGGATCAGGTGCGGAAGTTCTATCTTGAATTTGACCATATCTGCAAGGTGGACAAATTGGATGAGGCATATATTTACTTCAGCAAGGCCAGCGGTCTCGACTTTACCGGCCAGCCGAACTGGGGCAACCCTGTGAAACTGACTTTCAACCAGACTAGCGCATGCTATCTGTCAGCAGGGACCATGAATCCGGGTGGCACCGTGAATACGGGTGCGGCGGATTTCACCCAGGCAGGTTTGGGATCGGGACAGTTTGCGGCGAGTTGGTATCCGAGCGGTACCGGCAATTGGCAGCCGAACACCCTGAACGCGAACCCGGCAGCCAACTGGTGGCGACATGAGAAGTTCGACCTGAGTTCCTTCGTGCTTGATGGCACGACGAAATATGTGAGACTTGAGTTCCGTGTGAACAAGTCGTCCCCTTCCACCAGTAACACGGAGCAGTGCAAGGGTTGGTATCTGGACAACGTGCATGTGCTTCTGTCCAACTGCGAGTTGATCCCGCCGACAATTACGCTGACCAACCCCATTTATCACAATGTGGGTACGAACTTCAACAACAATATCGGACCTTACACTATTCACGCCACATTGAAGGATAATGATACGATTGACCTGACCAAACTGCGTTTCACGTATCAGATATGCCCGTTCCAGGCCGCGGCCGGTCCGGTGGTGACGGTTCCGAACACCATCACGAGCAACAACCTCTCTTCATCTGGTCATACGGTGTTGGCTGAATGGGAGTTGCCGACCATTTGTTATAAAGATACTATTCATTATCATATATACATGGAAGACGTGCATGGTAGTGTCGCCAAGAAGGATGATTTCTTAGTGGCGCATCACACCTACACGAACATCCAGAACAACGACTGTGCGTTGGACAGTTTGGACAAGGGTACATGGCCGCACTGCTTCACCACGGGCACGGCCCATCCGGTGAAGCTCTACTTCAAGAACCGTAGCGACGCGGACCACTCCGTCCAGACGGGAAGTAGCTACCAGACAGGCTTGTCGGTAGGCCTCGAGGTGAGAAATGAAGCTGGACAGGTAACGCACAACACCACACACAACTGGACGGGATCCCTCTGCTTTGACGAGCGCGACACGCTGAACCTTGGCACCTTTGTCCCGACGCACGGCTGGAACCATATCAAGGTGTTCGTGAAGACCCGAAACGGTGCGGCTGACGGTTATCATCAGAACGACACACTGAAGATTTCCTGGTATTCTTGCGACAGTCTTTTGAAAGGGGATTATACTGTGGGCGGCTCCAATCCGGATTTTGTGAACATTCGGGAGGTGCGCGACAATCTGGAGTACTGCGAATTGGGAGGACCTGTGCGGTTCCATCTTCGTCCGGGTACTTATCAGGATTTCTATTTCCGCCAGAAATATGCTGGGCAGTCGGATGTGAACACCATCACATTCATCGGTGACAACCGAGACAACGTCATTGTCACAGCCAACGTTCCAGACACCTCCGCCACTATCTATCAGGGTGCTGTTACGTTGATCAATGTGGCGAATCTGCATTTCCAGAACATCACGTTCCAAGGCCGGCAGCAGGCCGCTTCGCGTGCAGTGGTTCTGCGTGGTAATGGAAGCCGCGATATCACTTTTGATAATTGCAAGATGGTGGCCTATCCCACCAACTCGACAGTCACCACAAGTTATGCCGTGGGTCGTGAGACTTCGGCAACCACCACACCGGACACGGTGATTTTCCGCAATTGTATCATGGATGGTGGTAACTTTGGTGTCTATTATGTGGGTAACACCCAATCGGGTAATAACCGTCGCCAGAACAGCCTGACAATCGAGAATTGCCGTATCAAAAGCTGTTACAGGGGTATATACTCCAAATACTCCATGCCGTTGGTCGCCCGCAACAATCATATCTCCCAATATCCGATGGGCAGCCATCAGGAATTCAGCGGTATGTATGTTGAGAATATTGTTTCTTGTGACATTGACGGCAACACGGTGGACAGCGTTTTCAATGCCGAGTATGGTATTGCAGCCAAGAATCTGACCACGAAGGATTATTTCATCCGTAACAACCATGTGAAAGTAGGAGAATCTCTGTTCGGCATTTATGTCGGAAGTAGCTCCTCCACAGCCGTTGACACGGGTTTCATTTATAATAATGAGGTTATCCTGTACCCTGTGACGGCCGGAACGTCGTACGCCATGCAGCTTGACAACAGTAATGCCTTGAAGGTGGCCCACAATAGTTTGTATGTGAAATCGGATGCTCCGTACAGCAATACGGCAGCCCTCCACATCAAGAACACCACCAATAATAATATCACCTATTTGAACAACAACATGTTGGTGAATGAGTGCAACAGCAACGATAACACCAACTTTGCATTGTATCTGAATGGAACATCCAAGGTGGTGGGTGGTTATAATGATTTGTATTCTTCGTCATCGGCGATAGCTTACACGACAGTAGCCCGTAACTCCATCAGTGAGTTTGAGGGTGCGATGACCACCTGCACGCACAACATATCCTTGTTGCCGCCGATGGCGAATGCGACGAACAGCCTGCTTCCGACGGATTTCACGGGTATGGAGTGCCGTCGTATGCCGTTGGTGATGCAAGATATTCGTGGTCAGCAGCGTTCGGCGCTTACGTATATGGGTGCGTATGCGAACCAAATTGCAGCCACGGATGCATCCATCGTGGCCTTGCTGGTGCCGGCTCTCGGCGACTGTCCGCAGAACTCGTATAACATCACGGTGTCAGTGGCCAACAAAGGCTCGGAGGTCTTGAATTTCGCCAATCATCACGCTGTCATCACCCTCCATTCGGATTCCCTGAATCTGACGCAAACCAAGAATGTCACAAGTGGAACCGTTCCGGTGTTGGGATCCTCTTCCCAGGTGGTGGCGAATAACATCTCCATTCCGGTGAACCAGACGGTGGATTTGACTTTTGTTATCCGTACGGCGGGTGACAACAACTACCTCAATGATACGATGCGCACCTCCTTCATCATGGAGGCGGCTCGTCCGGACTACGAGGAGGACTTCAGTTCCGGTACGAAGCAGACCTGGACCATCTCGCAACTTTCCGGCGCCGGCAACTGGACATTCATTGACGGTGCGGGTGTCAATCCGGTCATCGCACCGGTGTATGGAACGGGACGTCTCTATTTCAATTCCAAGACCTTCTCGGCGAATACTCGTTCCCGTGCGGTGATGCCCGTAGTGCAGCTTGATACGATGCACCCCATTTTGGAAATGTGGATGGCACACGACAACGTCTCCAACAAACCCAAAGAGGGCGTGGTTGTTAAAGTCTCCACCAATGGTGGTCTCACGTACACGGCTCTCAGACCTCTCACGGCAAACGGCACCCCTAGCACTAATCCGGCTGATACGCTTGTCAAACGATATAATACCTCGTATGCCACACCAGACTGGGCATTATACACCTACGATTTGAACAACTATAAAAATGCCGGCTGTATCTATATCGCTTTTGACGGGTATGCCCAGCAGGGTAATAATATAAATATTGACCGTATCCGTTTGAGAAATCTGTACGACAACGATATTGCGGTGACTCAGATTTACTCCCAAGGCGAAACGCCGACGAAATATGCCATGCGTGATGTCTATAGTGCATTGGTTCGTAACGAGGGTAGTGACACACAATCCAATATTAAAGTTTATTTGACGGTGGCTGGTGCCGCCGAAACATACCGCGACACGGTTACGATACCGACGTTGGGTAACAACCAGCAGACGTTGGTGACATTCCCGGATCATGAGATGCTGGTGAATGAGGTGAAAAATGTGGAAATCCGTTCGCGCAACGACCAGAACAATGCGAACAATGCTTTGAACTGGCGTGTGGTGACCAATAACAATACGGCCAACTATGCCGATACCACTACCGCTGTGATGAAGACGGGTGATTACAATACAGTCATTCGTCCTTGTGTACGATACAAGACCAATGAGGAACTGGTCGTTACGGATGTGAAATATTATTATGACCAGAGTTATATTACAAATAGAGAAAGAGGCTTCAAAGCTTTTGTGGCCAATGCTGCCGGTGAAATCATCACGACCTCGGATGTGATTTCTTTCGACTCGCTCCAACAGAATGCGTGGAATATTCTGCCGATTCGGAATTTCGCCTTGACCAACATGACGGGTGAGTTCTATGTGGGATTGGAGATGACGGCCCCTGGTGATTACCTTACCTACCAGGTGGAGACCCCGCTTCGTGATTCCACCTTCTACTATTTGGAGAATAACGGCACTTATACGCCGCAGACACTGGGCCGTTTCATGATTGGCGCGGTGGTGGACACGCCGCATGTGCATGATTTCGCCATCCTGAACATGACGAACCCCACTTCACGTTGCGACCTCGGACACGAGCATATCACGCTTACCGTCACCAATAACGGTAGCCAGGCCATTCTTCCGGGTACGCAGCTGCATTATTCCATCAACGGTTTGCCTGCTGTGACGGAAACGATGACAGACACATTGGGAAGCCATGAGACAAAACCCTTTGTCTTCAACACGATTTATGATTTCACCAATCATCAGATAAATATAGATGATAATTATAATATTATTGTATGGGTGACCAAAGACAGTCGCGACCGTCTCCAGTATAACGACACAATTCGCGAATTAGTAGTGTCAAGAGGCAAGTCGCAGATGCCGGTGGCTCCCGACACGGTGGACATTTCGTATTACACCTCTGGAGTGCTGACAGCCAGTCTGCCGGCATCCATCCCGCAAGGTGTCATTGCTTGGTACAATAGTTCCGGCTACGAGCAGTGGAACTTCCTTACATATGCCAACTCTTTCCAGACACCTACTATCTTCTTTGATACGACGTTCTTTGTGACCGCTAATCCTGGTTATATATACGATAAGATTGTGGGTACCGGCAAGGGAACTCCCACTTCACCAAACACGCTCAATCCGGACGACAAGCCCTTTGTCTTCGCCTCGGGCTATTCCCGTGGGCGTATGATTTACACGCAGAATGATATTGGTCAATATGGTCCTGTGGCACGGATTGGTCTCTATGTTACAACCAAGGCCACCGGTACAAACGGTATCCCAATCAAGCTGTATCTGAAGGAGACGCCGCTGAACACGCTGCCGAATGATGCGTATGATTGGAATAATGAATTGTTGGATGCCACGCTGGTGGTGGATGACATGATATTCTTCGGTGACACGGGCTGGCACTACTTCAACTTGTCCACACCGTTCAATTACACTACGGGCAACCTGATGCTTTTGACAGAGACCAACTGTAACGATCATTGCAGTTCATGCAATAATTGCGGTACGGCTGTTTCCGGAACGACGGTTTATCCTAAGTTCCAGGCTACGGCACAACCTGGTTGTGTGCAATATAAGAATGGTAATACGACCGCTCTGACCGGTACTTGGGGTACGCCTTACGGCAAGCGTCTGAATCTCGCCATCCGCATTGCAGACTTGCAGTGTGGTAGTGAGAAACATCAGATTTACGTGCGTGTGCCGGATATCCCAATCTATGATGTGGAGACCATCGGCTTGGATCATCCGCAAGTGACGCAGACAACGCCGTATCCTTCCCATTGCGCTTTATATGACGAGCATGTTAGGGTGATAGTTAGAAACAACCTGAACATTACGATTCCTGCCAATAAGGTGATGGTTCACGCCCGTTTCAACAATCAGGAAATCACGCAGCTGATAACTCACCCGCTCGGACCCACTCAGGTGGATACGGTTGTTTTTGACACCACTTTTGATTTTGCCACCCATAATCATCAGGATGTGACATGGAATTGTGTGGTTTATACGGATATGCCTACTGAAAGCACGGTCTATAGAGGCAATGATACCATTCGTGGAACGTTTATTTCCAAACGTACAGCCCAATTCCCGCGTTATCCGATTGTCTATTATGGCAATTATACGGAACCTTACACGGTGATTGAACCGGCTGACCGTCCTGTACTGGCCAATGGCAACACGGAAATCACCCAGTGGCGTTACTATGCAGACTCGACAACCACTACTGCTTTGACCCCGCTGCCGACCACGGCTAATCCGACCTACACCACGGGACCGTTGTATGATACGGTGGTTCTTTATGTGGAGGCCAAGACGCAGACCAGCAATTGTATGACGCGTCGCACGCCCATTATCATTAATGTGCAGGTGCCTCAGTACGATTTGGAAACACGGCATCTTGTTTCTCCGAAATCGTTCCAATGTAACATTTCCGCCAACCAGCCGGTGGTGGTGAGTGTTCGCAATACGGACACGACATCCTCTTCGACCATTCCGGCCAACACGTTCAATGTGACAGGTCGTTTTGCGGATGGCGCGTATGTGGTTACGGACACCAAACCGTTGACGACCCCTGTTCCGCATCTGGATACGGCTACAGTGACGCTGAATGTGGCCAATATGAGCTCTACAACGGTTAATCGCTCCTACAACTACTCGATTTATTCCAAACCCATTAACAACAATATGTGGGTGTATAAAGGCAATGACACTATCCATGGAATGCTGTATGTGCCTGCCAAACCGGTGGCTCCAGCCAACATTGGCCCGCAATCGGTTCCTTATGGTAGCACTTACACCGTGTCACCGACAGGTATGAGCCACTATTATTTCTATCATAACCAAAATGACGCTGTTCCTTTTGCCCAGGGTAGCAGTTTCACAACGGATCCTATCTTCTCGTCTCAAACCTACTATTACAGCGGACGTATTGAGGATCCTGCCTTCAAGGCCACCATCACGGCAGGAACGGGCAATACTACCAATTCTGCCCCGTTCAATATGCTTTCAACACGTGGTAAGTCGTATGCACAGATTCTTTACAGACAAGCAGAAATCGGTGGTGTGGCAGGTACGATTGATTCGATTTATGTGAAAGTGAACACGGCTAACACCACAGGTATCGGCATTCCGATCCGGATGTGGTTGGCCAATGCGGCTGCCACCCAAACGGCGTTGACCACGGCTCCCACGTTGACATCGTGGACTACCTTGACCAACAATGCTCAATTAGTTTTCGATGGTGATTTGGCTTTCAATCAGTTAGGATGGGTTGCCATTCCGGTGCAAGGTCGTTTCGACTATACTGGTGGTGCCCTCATGATGTATGTGGAACACGATTGCGGTGACAACAGCTGTGTGACGAATCTGGGTGTTGTGGAACCGAAATTCGCCAACACATCGTATGCGAATAACAATACCGAACGTCGTATCTATCAATTGGCTGCGGCCACAGGCACTGCTTTCACAGGTGGTGGTAACCGCTGGTCCACGCAGTTCTTGTTCAACTACACATGCCAGTCTCCGAAGGCTTCCATTATCATCAACACCCAAGTGCCGCAGCACGATGTGGGTGTTATTGGCATAAACACGCCTACTTCGCCAAGTCAGTACACGGCCAATGAGACAGTGTCTGTTAGTGTCAAGAACTTCGGTTCGACAGCAGCCTCCAACTTCCCTGTCTCGTATCGTTTGGCTAATGGCACGCCGGTTACGGAGAACTATTCCGGTTCTTTGGCTGCTGGCGCCACGGGTACGAAGACGTTTACGGCTCATGCCGACCTTACGGCGGCTTATATGGATGCGCAGTTCTGTGCTTACACTGGCTTGAATGGTGATGCATTACACTCAAATGATACTTTCTGTATGACGTTGAATGTGGGTGATCCTTGTATCTCTCGTTCCAATCAGGCTGCGGGTTTGGATATCTCTAATGTGACGGTCTCCACCATCAACAACGGACAGGGTACGCCGTTTACCAATTACACGGCGGAAGGCGACGGTATGTACACCGATTATACGGCAACGGTGCCGGCAGGAGAACTTATCCAGGGACAGACCTACCCGATGTCCATCACGCACTCTTTTACGGCCTCCGCTTCCGGAAGCATTTATAAGACTGTCTATGTTGACTGGAACAGGAACGGTACCTTCGAGTCGAATGAGAAGGTGACGACACAGGGTCCCATCGCCAGTACAGCCGCCAATGCCACCACGAGCTTCAACTTTGATGTCCCCACCACATCCTCTGTGGGATTGACACGTATGAGGGTGATTTGTGTGGCTGCTAATTTCACCAATGCTTGTACCCCGTACAGCTATGCTGGTGAAACGGAAGACTATGCGGTGAATATCGTTCCGCCGAAGCCGATCGACTTGGGTGTCTCCGAAATCATTCACCCTGTTGGTAATGTGTGTATGGATACGGCAGCAACGATGAAAGTGTTGTTGAGAAACTTCGGTTCCGAGACACAGTACTTCACTCCAGGCAATGCTGCTACGGTGACGGTCACGATCACCGGAGCTAACGCGGGAACCTATACGGCAACGGTTGATGCCGGTTCTGTGGCACCGAATAATACGTATAGTGTCAGTATCCCGCACGTGAACCTCAGTTCTCTTGGCTCGTTCAATGTGTCGGCTACTGTAAGTTATCCTGGTGACCAGTTTGCCTTGAACAATACAAAGTCGGCTACAGCCAATACCAATGTCCTGGGTCCCATTGTCTCGAATATCAACGAATTTGAAGATAATTTTGATCAGAATACGGGTATGACGGACCTGCACTTCGATTACTCCAGATGGGTGGCTCCGACCGGTTCCGATACGGCAAACTACATCTGGGTGATTAATTCCAAGAACAGTCCGAATGCAGGTGCCAATTATGGTCCCGCTCACGATCATACCCAAATCAACACCTTGCAGGCTGACTATGGCCGGTATGCTATGGTAGAAGGCAAGAATGGTACGGTCAATTACTCGAAATGGACGGCTGCTACGACCAAGTGCTTGAATATGCACCGTCAGACACAGTATCCGATCGAGTTGGTGTTCTACAAGTATTTCTATGCTCCAGTCGCAGCTACAACGGCTAACACGTCTTTCAACTTGACCATTGAAGCCGGTTCCGGAAATGATTTCGTGCTGGTGGACACTTTGAGTTTTGCCAACAACCGTAATGTGTCGCCGAATTGGGAACGTTTTGTGACCACAATCAGGAACTTCAATGCCGTGGGTCAGTTGAGATTCAAATTGACCAATCACAAGAACAGAATTGACCCTGCTATTGATGACATTTATCTTGGTCCTGGTTATCCTGACTTGGAGGTGGTGAATTTCATCCATCCGACGGACGGCGTCAACTCCAACTGCCTGATAATGGGCGACAGCGTGCATCCGACTATTACGCTTCGAAACAACGGATATTCTCCGCTTGAGGAATTCGACTTGCGCTATGTCATGTCGGTGGGTACAAAGTTTGACACTTTGTACGAACATGTTGTTCAGCATATTGATGCAGATGACACGATTCATTACACATCGAAGAAAGGCTTCCTGGTTCATTACAACTTCAAGCCGTTGTCTTTCAGAGTGGATTGTTTCGTGGATCTGGATAAGAATACGGACAATGACTACATGACAGTGGTGACTTGTACCAACAGCGGTGTGGATGACTATGCCGAGGAGAATGGCGTGGGCTTGAAGCAGAATGAACCGAATCCCGCTTTCGACCACACTCGTATTTCGTTTGTGTTGCCGGAAGATGGTGCTGCTAATATCAGTATTTACTCCACTTTGGGACAGCAACTGTATTCGCAAGACCAGTCCGGCACGAAGGGCCAGAACTATATGGATGTTAACACATCCAATTGGGCTGCGGGTGTGTATTACTACACCTTGTCCTTCAAAGACACTTCGATAACCAAGAAGATGGTTATTCAAAAATAATCGTCTTTTTAACATATCGCGAACTACCCGAGTAACATCGGGTAGTTTTTTTATAAGAATATTCATAATAAAACATAGAAAATGGAGAATTTCCTGAATGTTGTAAAAAAAAGAGTTTTTGTCTTGTTTTTCTGTTTCGGGGCTTTGATTGTGAACGGACAGGTTGTTACTGGTGCGGAGCGAATGGAGGAGTATCTCCCGTTGATTGAGGGGAAGCGCGTGGCTGTTTGTGGAAATCAGACTTCTATGGTGGGGAACGTGCATTTGGTGGACACATTGCTGGCCCGCGAGGTTGATGTTGTCAAGTTGTTCTGTCCGGAGCACGGGTTTCGGGGCAAGGCAGAAGCGGGTGCGCATATTGCCTCTGGGACAGACCCGAAAACGGGCCTTCCCGTTATCTCCTTGTATGGGAAGAACAAAAAGCCGCTTCCGGAACAATTGAAGGATGTGGATGTGATTCTTTTCGACCTTCAGGATGTTGGATGTCGATTCTATACATACATCTCTACGTTGCATTATGTGATGGAGGCAGCAGCGGAGAATAACGTGAAGGTTGTCGTGCTTGACAGGCCGAACCCCAACGGTTATTTCGTGGATGGCCCGGTGCTGGACCCCAGTTTCAGGTCTTTCGTGGGTATGCATCCTGTGCCAGTGGTGTACGGCATGACGATAGGGGAGTATGCCCGGATGATCAACGGCGAGGTTTGGCTGACCAATGGGTATCAATGTGATCTGACGGTTATTGCTTTGGGGAATTACACGCATGAAACCCGCTATGATCTGCCGGTGCCACCATCGCCCAATCTCCCGAACGCGGAGTCCATTTATCTCTATCCGTCACTCTGTCTGTTTGAGGGCACCAATATCAGTGTGGGCAGAGGCACGGACCTTCCGTTTCAGATATTCGGTGCGCCTGGCCTGCAGACAGGTACTTTCCAGTTCACACCAACGCCCATTCCTGGTGTTTCGGAAAATCCGCCGCATAAAGGGAAAGAGTGTCGCGGGTATTATCTGAAAGAGTTTGCCACGGAGAATCTTGATTCCTCCAATTGTTTCAATTTGGAATTCCTCCTTACCGCATACAAATATTATGGCGACAAGGAGCATTTTTTCACCAGCCCGGGCTTCTTTGACAAGTTGGCCGGCACTGACCAGTTGCGCAAGCAGATTGTGGCAGGCAAAACCGCGGAGCAGATTCGCGAGTCTTGGCAGGAACCGTTGAGGGAATTCAAGAAAATGCGGGCAAAGTATCTGCTTTATCCAGATTTCTGAAAACCTCTGAAAACCTCTGAAAACCTCTGCAAGCCTTGCAGCTTTCCATACGTATGGTTTTGGGGGCTACTTTTGCCGCCGGAAAAAAGTGAAATCATACGTTGCGATTATGAAATGGCTTGGCATTTATATTAGCGGTGGCTCTTATGGGCGGTGTCATCGTCTGGTAACCTCGGGTGGTCGGAAGGAGGGCTTTTGGTTTGGGGCTCTTGAGGCTGAATTGGGCTGTGCCGGTGTGTTTTTTAGATCTTTCTTTGGGGAGTCGCTATTATCGCGGTGATTTCACTGTTCCGATGGCTTTTCGCTTGATGACAACTTTTTATATCCAATAAATTTCAATTTATATGATAATGTATAGTACAAGTGAACTGTTTGCCTTTTCTTTACAAGATTATATGCGGACGATGGCCAGAGAATTGGATAATCATGGCTTTAAATGTGTATAATCCCCAAAACAAAACGTACGTCTTTTTTTAAATCAAATTGTACAACAATTTAAACACGGATGAAAAAGCCTTACCATCCGCCTGCCCACGTTGTGTCTGACGTCCAATTCGCGCTGGTGGTTGTGACGGTCCTTTGTAATCCCTTGACTCTGTGAGATGCAATTGCACAGTAGCTCATCCACGCTAACATTATGGCAAGGTATGCCATTGCCATGGATGTCAACCATCGGTTCTTTGTTGTTTTGATTGTTTTTTCCATAGTGTTATTCCGAATAATTTATATAGTATTTGATATTTTTCAATCCGAATTTTATACCGCTGGAACCATTAGACCAATTCCCGCAACTAAGATACATCTTTGTCCCAGACAGTCTGCTGTTATCAATCGTGGCAACCGTTCCGGTTCTTGCAAGTGTTCCATCTATCCACATTTTCCAATTGCCAGACCCATCAATATATTGTTTTATATGATGCCATGTTCTCAGGGCTATGTAATTGACATTGGTTGGATTGGTGTTGCCGCTATAAAAGTTAAACACAGGCCCATAATTGCTACCATATCCGATATTCGACTGGTGTGCTATCACATAATAATTTGTGTTTGTACTGCTAACGGGATACAAATCCATTTCCCGCAACATGTTTTTTGGCGTAAATGGTGATGAAAAAGGTAGATTCAATCCCGTAACGATTGCCGTATATGAATCTGACGTGTTTGTTTGTGTGAACAAATAGCCTTGAGCGGTATCGTCCCACAAATAATTATGAGACAAAACACTGCCTCCACTCACATGATCCGTAAGGTCGCCTTGTGTCAAAGGCATATCCAGCACCAAAACACCTCCTGATGGCATTTTCTTTTTATACCCTAATCTCATAACGCTGACATTGCCTGAACATACAAATCATCAACATCCTCCACCGAAACGGCATTTCCCATCCGTTCGCTATAAGTGGCAAAAACTTCCATCGCGTGTTTGGACTGACTCCTGAAATCCTTTATTTTTTGTTGTGCCGAAATGGGGGAATAATAGCTTTCTGCAGTAATGTTGTTTACCTTATCCTCCGCCATGGCATATTCCAACAAGGACACCTTTATGGAACCCATACATGCAGCTCTCAATTCTTCAATCTTACCTGCGATGTATTCCTGCACATCAATTGTTGGCATGGGCGTCAATGCGCAATTCTGCACTTCCAATATCGACGCCGCTGGATGATCGATATAAAAATCAACTTGGTCGTCCGTCAATGGGACCAGCCACCTGTTGAGCAATGTGTTGATCTTGTGATCAAAAGACAATATGTCAACAATCTGATTGTTTCTCTTTCTGAAATAATAATACATAGTTCAAATATCTGATTTTAGATGATTTTACATATCGTATCCGCCTTCTCCGGGATCCGAGCCTCCCATGTCATAATATCCAAGGCTAAAGGTACCCGAAGAACTTCCAACACTCCATTCCCTTACATTACTATACATTGGGTCAGACGGAGAAATTCCGAAGAAAATATCGCAAAAATCATAAGACGACGAATAGAAACTATCCATCCAATTGGAATCATAGATTTCAATGTATCCTTGATATGATTCAGAATAATTTATATTTACGTCTATATGCAACCGGCATCCATAATAAATAGGAATGTATATATTCGTATAACCATTTGTATATTGGCTATAATCATATTGCAGAGCGTACGAAAAAACATTCGTCTCCTCGTAATTAGTGTACAGTGAAATATAGTCGGAATTATCCATCCATGTATATCCATCAGCACCACTTGTACAACTTATTTCGATAATAGATATCTCTGATGCTTGGACAGCACGAACCAACATGTCGCTTGTCACGATTATGGAATATCCTGTGCCATAATAGTCAAGGCCGACATCCACCCATGTTTGACCATTATCAGTTGAATACTCGAATCCAACAACACATCCCGACAATCCGTTATAATCGTTATATACACTATAGTCAGTCGAAGGTTGTGGCATCATTGTTCCGGATGTGGTGACAGACAATTCCGTCCCGTTTGGAACAGTAACTTGAGTGTTCTGATTATTTCCAAAGTAAACATCCACTGGAGTGACAGAACCGGAGCCTATCAAGCGAGGTGTTGTGGATCTAACCGTATATCCGCTTGAAAATACCGCTTTATAATAATATGTTCCTGCCGAAGACAATGTGACATTCAATGTTGTGTTTGCGGAGTTGGATATGTCAGTCCATGATGTACCATTAGTTGACTGCTGCCATTTGACAACTGATACCTGATTACTTGCAGGAGTGGCTGTCATGGTAGCTGTAGCCGTACTTCCGGGAAGCCAGTATAAGGTAGTGTCGCTGGACGCTACCGTGCCAAGCGAATTATCATTAGATACGACATGTAAGGTTGCAACATTCAATGTGATTTTCTTCAAATCGGTCCTATCTACAATAAAAACCCCATCTGAATTGACAACAACACTCAATTCGCATTCTCCGCCAGCCGGTATTGTTATTGCATCGTCAGGCAAATGGTAATTGATTATTGTCCCAAAAACAGAACTTGTTATGGATGAAAATGTCACTACTGCGCTGGAGCTTCCTGTATTGGCTATCCATATGTAATTATCCGACTCGTTATTAACCTGTAATGCAATATCAATGTTGCCACTCACAGAGATGTATTTGGTGCATCTTTCCCCCGCATCGAATGTGAGAGTTGTAGAGCTGCCACTTATTGTCGTCAAGGTGGCATGAGTGAAATTGCTGTCGCCCTGTTCGCCGGTGTCGCCTTTGTCGCCCTTCTCGCCTTGGGGACCTGTAGCACCAGTATCTCCCTTGTCGCCCTTCTCGCCTTGAGGACCTGTAGCACCGGTGTCACCCTTGTCACCCTTCTCGCCTTGGGGACCTGTAGCACCGGTATCGCCTTTGTCACCCTTTTCGCCTTGAGGACCTGTAGCACCGGTGTCACCTTTGTCACCCTTCTCGCCTTGGGGACCTGTAGCACCGGTGTCGCCCTTGTCACCCTTCTCGCCTTGGGGACCTGTAGCGCCGGTGTCGCCCTTGTCACCCTTCTCGCCTTGGGGACCCGTAGCGCCGGTATCTCCTTTGTCGCCCTTCTCGCCTTGGGGGCCTGTAGCGCCGGTATCTCCTTTGTCGCCCTTCTCGCCTTGGGGGCCTGTAGCACCAGTATCTCCTTTGTCGCCCTTCTCGCCTTTGTCGCCTTTATCCCCTTTCATCAATTGTCCGAAATGCAGGGTTGCCTCCTGCACCGGAATTTCCGATACGGATCCGTTCAGTTCCAGCACCGGCTGCAGTATTGTTATTTCTATTTCGAGATTGTGATCTGTTGCCATGAATCCTTATTTTAGCTCCCGTGTTACGGGTTCGTTTTTCCAAAACATATCAATATGGTTCTTGGCGGCCATCACCGTTTCCTTGTCCGGTGTGTAAACAGCCGCTCTGAGTTCCGTGCGTCCGAGCAGGCGGCTGGTGACACCATGTGTCAGCTTCAGGGCGTAGTGGGTTTCATCCGTTCGTATAATGTCTCCATCCGGATACGTTGTCTCGTACAGCGGCTTTCCGTACGGCGTGTACAGACCGACTTTCAGTTTCATGCCTTCTCCCAGCGGGGCCGAAAGGCTCATCAGGATTGTTCTTGTGTTTCCTCGTTTGTCCTCCATATTGTCGTGTACTATGTTGTCGTGTATTCAATAATTTCGTCCCAGTATTCCGTATTGTCAACAACGGTATATTTGAGTATTCTGCTTTGCAGTTTGTTGTCTGTTACGGCTACTTTTTTGAATGTGATTACATCTCGTTGTTGTGTGCTGTCATAAACAAGATCTAAAGGCCAAAAAAAACCAAATCCCAAAGGAGCGGAACAGTTTTTTACTACTATTGGTACCCCTTTTTGATATGCGGTTTGTATTTCATTGTAGCTGATTATTTGGCTGTTATATTCAAGTGTGTAACGGTAAAGCCCGCTGGGTAGTCTTCCAACTGCAACCGTATAGAGGTACATTGTTAAATTTGCCCATGTTCCATCGCCACGGAGAACTTTCATTTCAGAACCTGCGGAAGGAGCGGGGACGAGGCCGTTTTGTCCTTGTAAAGCAGATGTGGCACCACCGAAATTCCGTCCTCCCGGAAATGTTTGGGGTGCGTTAGCGTCTATTTCCCAACTTTCAACTCCTTCTACACTTCTTCCTTCGAAATACAATTGGTTTATTATAGAACTTGTTTTAAAGTTTGTAAAACCAAATTTTACTACATAAATATCGGGTCCTACTCCTGATATATCAGATGATATGAAAGCTTCATATAAAGGTAGTCTATAATTATCCATATTTAGATAACATACGAAACCATCATTGTAATCATTTACAATATCTACAATGGAAGATTCTGCCCAATGTTCAGCAGTAGTGTCCCAATGATATATCTTAACATTATCCTGCCATGTCCCGTCTCCGCGAAGAAATTTTGTGTTGTCGCCTGCCGCAGGTGCAGGTGCAAAGCCTGCGGAACCTGCTGCATTTGCGGATGCTCCGCTCATGTTTTTCAACGAGTTGAGTGTCTTTTTTGTAAGTGTTCCGTATCTGCTTTCCCATGATTCTCCGTACATAATGGAACCGTCACCGCAAAGTATGATATAATGCCGTCTTTCCTCGGAATTGCTTGAGTTGTCTTTCAGCAGCACAAGCAGACCATACACGCCAAGCGAAAAGTTTCCCCTTCCATAAGCTATTGACACAAGCGGTTTCACTATATACACGCCTGGTTCCTTTGACCAAAGACTGAAACTCTGTTCAATCACTTTAATCCCGGAGTCGGCGACCAGATCCGCAATTGCTTTCGCGGATGCAGTGATATCGTCCTTCGTCCAGTCAACAGATGCGGCATTCTTGATAAACTCACTGACTAGTATTTGAAACCTTCTAAGCTTTGTTGCACCCATACCTGTTCCCTTTTTGGTTACCTCACAACAGCCTCAAATAAAAGTTGGTCCAATTCCTCTGGTACATAGGAAATCATCGTAAAACCGCCATTCGTCTCCTTATAATCCAAACCGGGTGTGAGACGCTGGCCGTTCAGGAACAGCATGGATGTACCGAAAATGTAATCTCCTAAAACCGAGTAATCCCTATTTTCACCATCTTGAACACCTCTGACGGTTAGCACTTTGAGGTTGGCGATGACACTCTTTTCAAGTGTAGTGGTTGATACGGTTCGTATAGCCACATTATCGCTCAATGTCCCCAAACTCACCTTTCTCAATCCATCTGCGGTCACAATGGTGATGTAATCGCTCTCATTCAAACTTTTCACCTCTCCGATATCCTCAAGCTGCATTTCCTTGTATTGAGCCATGACAGTCCCGACTGCCTCTTCCACAATCTCCGACACAATAGAGGCTTGTGCATTGGCCAATGCCACATCCACATCTTGCAGTAATTCCTGGTAGCCATCAATGTTTTGCAACTGTAGTCCTGAGAAGTCCACCTCACCTCCTTCTTCTGATTTGAGAGAATCCAGAAAATCCTCTACAGAACCGCTGTTGCCGGCCTCTTTCCAAATATCGTATGCGCTTATGCTGATACGTATGGATGGACTCCAGTGGGATGAGCCCGCCTTTATGCGCAAAAAGGCGTCTCCCGACTCGTAGGTGTCATGCCAGCTTTCTCCATTGGAAGAATATTGCACATTGATTGTCTGTGCTACGGACGAAGGCGAAAATTGATTGGCCAAATCCGACTTCCTGATACGGATATAATTGCCACTGGCATCATATCCAACAAGATAGTCGGTGTCCGAAAGTAATGTTTTCAATAAAAAATCCCTGAATCTCATTTTTATCGCAATTTAAATCCTATTGAACTATTGTTTCATCGTCTTCTGTAACTACGTCGTTTTCTAAGTCATCGGCAACCAGCACATCGTCCGTTATCTCATACATCCCAGCTGGACTCACACCTGTTCCGGCAATAAGATCTTGTGTCCTGACATCCGCTATGGGCTCGTTTTCCAGTTCCAATCCGACGACCTCTGTGTCAATGGCGATACGGTTGCGTCTGGCAATGCGGAATAGACTTTCCGCACTCCCACAATGTTCAACAGCCATATCGGCCATGGTCTGTCTGTCCCTGCCAATCATAACACAACCTCCCCGTTGATCCTGATGATGACTTCGGCAAGTGCACCGGAAGCATGTAACTCTTCGGTCAGGAACCGGCCCAAGTCTATCTGGATTTCATTATTCTGTATGAGCACCCTTATGGGATAATGTTTGACAACGTTCGCCCATATCCCCTCAATGTCTGCATTGAACCGGACCCCATCCGGACAGTAGATCAATAACGGAATCGTCATGACGGAGTCAGGTCTGATGTCAATTGTACAGGATATGGCAATATTGAAACGGAGCCTGCGTCTATTGCTCTGTAGGACAAGTTCGTCACCGTACAGGACAGGGCGGTCCATTAATTTCCCGGTTCCGGCGATTTGCGCTTGTTTGATGCTCCACTCTCTGAATCCAACCAAATCGTCATGCCACAAACACAACTCGAATACATCATCAAAAGAAAACACTTCCCACTGGTCTGTTGATGCGACCGCATCAACAATATCTGCCGTTTGTGTTTCCCATACGTCCGAAATCACAGACCCGTTCCCTGTCGTGACACTGTGTCTTTGGACAGTATTCAGCACCACTTTGCATGATGACAGGCTCCCAGCGCTTATGGAACCCACTTTCACCGTACGGTTTCCCTGTCGTGCGGTGCCTACCACTATGTAATCTTTGTCTGGAAACAACACTGCCTGCCTGGTGCCCAACGGGAGCCATCTCAACCAGGACTCCAAAGCCCTGCTGTTAGTTTCCAATATTTGTAGCGTTTCCGCGCACAGCGGAAAGCTGTCTTGTCTGTTTATGTCCAACAATCTATCCATATTTCTGTTATTTTTGTTCGGGCGTATGCGATACGTCCCTACAATTCACTAATCACTATAATATTCAATTGTGTGCTTCGTCCCTAACAGTTTGTACCGCCGCACTAACTGGTCCACGCGGTTCCACACGTCTTGGTTGCCTTGCAGCGCAGCCGGAATCTTCACCACAAAGGGTACCGCACCCCACAAAGAGGAGTCTGTGATATTCACTGTGCCAACCATTACCGGAAAATGTTCCGCTTCCGGACAAACCATACACGGCAGCACCGCTGCACCATCTTCCACAAGGATCCGTTCATTGGGGGCAAACACTGCCAGCTCGTCGCGCAGGTAGTAGTTCAGCATCGCTTCCATCCGTACCACCGTGGCATCATACTGCAGCGCACGCAGCCTCATCTCTCGATAGGCCATAAACCGCGCGTGCAGGCTTCGGAATGGCTGTGTGAGCACCGTCACCCACTCCAGCACCATACCACGCAGCGCACTGGGCAGCCATCCGCCCGCAAATTTTCTGAAATTCACATCATATATACCCATAGCTATTGTCTCACTTTAAGTTCTATTGCTTGGTCCGCATCATCGCCAAGTGCCATATACCCGGAATCCGGAACATACGGGTAGCTGTCATTGTAAACCAAGGACACGTAGTTGAACCCCTCGTGTTTGGTCCGTACTCCGCGCACCTCCACAATGTCTATCCCTTGAACCGCCTGTAGCCGGTCAACCATCTCCATAACCATAAACCCGCCATTGAACTCTATGCCCTGAAGGTAAGCTGTTGCAGTCTCCTTGACTTTCTGAAGGGCCGTCGCTTCCGTGAACACTAACGGGTCGTAATAAACTGCCATATCCAAGGCCAGCAGGTCGGCGTTGCGGCTGACCACCGTCACCGGAACGCCAGCAGGCTTCAGCCGGTTGATATAGGTTTCGAAGGCGGTTCTCTCCTGCTGGCTAAGCGGCTGTAACGCGCCTGTATCACCTTTGGCTACCTTCAATTTCACACCGAATCCGTTGCTGTTGGCCGAAGCGTGTGTAACGATACGCGCCTCCTCATCCAACGTGGCATACTTGCCCGTTTCAATGTCCAGGCCGAAATCCGTTCCGTCTTCAAATTGGAAATTCCGGGCTGTTTTCTCATACCAGCCCTTTCGCCCGTAACGGTCTTCGTTCACAATCTCATCCACGTCCGCCGTGAA
This sequence comes from Bacteroidales bacterium, assembly GCA_016285145.1. Classification (GTDB taxonomy): domain Bacteria; phylum Bacteroidota; class Bacteroidia; order Bacteroidales; family WCHB1-69; genus F23-D06. The sequence goes on from JAEEQE010000018.1 coordinate 30,275, forward strand.
CCAGTCGAACATATTTTCCAACAGGGCGGCGCACGCGGCCACCACAAACAGGATGCAGGTCTCCACGCTCACCAGGCTGAATTTGCTGTCATAGTAAGCGGCTAATGCGGCAGCGTCGCTGTCCGGATCATAGTCTGTCAGCCCGTACAATCCCCGAAGGTTCTCATTGCGCACGAAGTCCACCTTCATGCCGTCCGCTATCTCTTTAATCGTCCTTGCCATAACTTAGTTCTTAATGCTTAATTCCACATTGTCGCCTTTCACCCGCAGCCGCTCCACATCGATGTGGCACTGTCGCAGCTGCTCCTTTATCCTTCCTGCCCAGAATGGGTCGTGGCCGCCGGCAATCATCCGCCGGGCGTTGCCGCCCAACGCGGGCGCGTGCTTGTACTCGCCCGTCCAGGCCGCAATCAGGTGCCGGGCGCACTGCTCCCGCACATCCCCGATCTGCACCGTGCCGCCGGTGATCATCATATCGCCGTTATCGTCTACCAGTATGCCGTTCATCTTGGATCTCCGTGTTCTATATAAGTGTTTTCAATATCGTTTCTATTTAATCGTTGCATTTGTAATTCTGACGACTTGGCGACAGCCTCGACCACTGTATGCGTATGGCTGTTGAACACCTCTACCAAGCGGTTCAGTTCGTTCACCAGATCTTCAATCTTAATCAGACCACCATATCCGCCTCCGTTAATCACAATCTTCGTCCCCGCATCGATGGTGATGCGCTCGGCCTCACCGCACTGGCTCACGAACCAGCCGTTCTCGCCAATCCGGGTAACCAGGACATACGTTCCTGTCTTCGGCACCACTACCACTCCTTTATCGGAGGTGGTGATGGCGTTCAGACGTACCTTGTCAATCACCATGCCGTCGCGCACGCGAGAAACCTTGCACGCCGCACCATCCACGGAAAGGACCTTCGCCACCTCCGTCTCGATTGGTGCAAAACCCGCAAGTTCCCGCAAGCACTCCTTTATTTTATGTATATCGTCCATGATTACTAATTACTAATTCCTGATTCGCTTGCCTAACGTCACTTCCTGCCGGTAGCCGCCGGTGCCGAAGCTATATGTCACGCCATCCACCCTGAACCGCTTGCCGTCGCGCTCGGGGCGGTCTTTGTCGGTCAGCCGCACCACGTCGCCCTTGCGCACGTAGGGAACCCCGAACAGGGTCAGCGTACCCTCCATTTTGTCGGTCTTGTATTCCGCCAGTGTCTTCTCCGCCGCCTCCTTCAGAGAGGCCGCATCCGTGTAGCCCGGAAGCAGAAAATGTCGCTGTTCATACTCCGACGGGTTAGTTTCAGCCTCTGCTGGAACTGTCACCTCGATTTTGGTGTTGTTCTCCTGGATCGAGGTGGCTTTCACGCACACTTTCACATCCTCTGCAAGGGTGTATTTCAGCGAGTCGCTGATGATGTTCCGCGTAGGATCAAGGGAGATGACCTTCACGTCATCCAGTGCGTCCGGGTCGAAGAGGGCCACAAACACGCCGTCCCGGAAAAACGCCCGGAACCACTTGAACTTGCTGGTGAGCCCGTCAAGGAAGTGCGCGAGGCTCTGCCGCTCCACCGTTACCGTGCCGAAGTCCATCTTGGCAGGTCCGGCCACCCGGATGTCAGGAGCGTAGCGGCGCATGAAAGTGCGGATGTCGAAATTGGGGATTATCTCCGGTTCCACGGTAATCCCCTTCAGACGGCGCATCTCATTCTCACAGGTGATCTCCACCGGCCGCCCGTTTTCAACGTCCTTCACATAGCCTTGAAACAGCGTTTCAAGACCGTGTTCCGCATAGCCCGCCCGGATGGTGATGCTGTCGTTGCGGCGCACAAAGTCGGTCAGCGGCTTCCCGCGCCATCCCATCTTGCGCGGCAGCTTCAGCACCGCTGTGTCCGTCAAGCTGTTGCACGATGTCTTGACCTCAATGCTGTTTGCATAGTCAAACCGTACGGTTTTTTTCGTACTTTTGCTGCGTATTTCTATCTGGCATTTCAAGGTCAGCATCGTATAGTTCTATATTATGAAACGTTTGATATTCTCGTTCTTAATCGTTCTGTTCGGCTCGTTTCTCTACGCTGCCGAGCCTGACAGCGTTTTGGTAAAGTCAGACACCACTTTTGAGGATTGCACCTGCAAGGGCATCAAACTGTATGGCAGGGTTAAAATCGTATCGTCTGGCGCGGATCTCAAAGTTAAGGTCGTGGAAAACTGGCAGGACATCAGTGTCAAGGTAGTGGATAACTGGGCAGATGAGTGCGGCAAATGGAAGTTCGTTGACAACTGGCCAGATTTCACCATACAGATAGTGGACAATTGGGAAGATCTGAAGGTCCGCTTCGTCAATAACTGGCCGGGTATGAAGTGAGATTCTTTCATTATTCCTCATCCACTAAAAAGTTGTATGTAAAGTCGCTGTCAAACTCCAGCGTAAACGGCAGGGTGTTGAAGTATTTTAGCTCTTGCTGGCTGAATTTTGCTTCTTTCAGCACCACCCAGTCTATACCGAACGACTCCAGCAGCACGCTCTTGGCCTCGAAACTCTTTTCCTCGTTCAGTATGATTTCCAGTTTATGTAGCGCATCGTAAGGGAACTTGTTTCGCTCTCCAACAAGATTTCCTTTCACGGATATGGCATAATCTTTCTTCTGAATCAGTTCCTTTACAGTACCCGCCCTACCCGTTACAGCGGTATTCTTGATGGTGTTGGCGTGGGTCACGTCAATGCGGGCGTCGATGATTTCGATCACTGTGCCCATGTCAGCGGTGCGCAGAAGCAGATTGTTGTCGTACTGGGAGCCGTCGGTGCGCAGCCGGTCGGTATAATAGTCGAACACGATGGGATCCGTGCCCAAGGCAGCCTGATACCAGCCCTCCCGGGCATAGCCCATGCCGAGGGTTTGCCCGACCTGCGCCGCCGCGTTGGCCACATTGGCCGCCGCAAACCGCACCTGCCGCTCACTCTGTCCCGGTATGTGTACCACTATTGCTCCCATATCAGTCGTAGTTTACGTCGTTCACAACGAGCTGCAGCGCGTTGGCCAGCCGCCACATGAAATCGGAAGCCGTGTCCGGATTGTCATCGCTGCTGTTGAAGTAGTTCTGCACCCCGTGCACCAGCCCGTCGTTGATGGTGATATTAATATTCTTGATGTTTTTGCCGCCGCTCGAAATCTTGGTAGAGGCATCCGACAGTTCGCTGTTCAGCTCCGTGTCGCCGCTGCTCTGGTCGTTCAGAATGTTCGTCACCGCGCTCTGGTCAGTAATGCCCAAATCCGCCTTGATTTTGGCCACGGCGTCCTTGGGTTTCACCTTTTTGTCCCATTCAAGATGTACGCCCTTCCACGAGTCGGCGGCAGCCTTCAGGTGTTCCTGCACTTTTCCCGCACCTTCAGCAATTTTCTCCTGTCTGGCTTTCACATCCTGGGCAATCTTAGCCAGCGCCGCATCGTTCTCGCTCTCGTCACCGATGCCCACCGCCTTGCGGAATTTGTACCACACCTCCTTGATTTTGTCGAGGCCGATCATCAGGCCGTTTATCATGGCGGTCCATCGTAGTTTTATGGTCTCCACGAATGCCAGAAACGAATGCTTGGAAAAGTTCCATACAGCTTCCCACAAACTTCCCCACCCCTTCACCTTGATAGCGAGGAATGTGATTACACCTGCCAGGGCAACAACACCGGCAATAATCCAGTACACCGGGTTGGCGGCCATCACCCCGTTTACAAACAGTATAACCTTGCCAAGAATGCTTCCGAGACCTATGCCGAAGGCCGTTGCACCGTTCAGAATAACCTGCTTTATGGCCTGTGCCTTGGTGGCGAGGGTTAGAATGCCAAGCGCACCGGCAAAACCCAGAACCAGCGGCGCGTTGTTGCTTACAAAATTCACAAACCCCGTCACCAATCCCGACAGCCATGCCAGCACCTTGCCCACAGTGCGTATCGACCAGCCGATGAAACCCAGTATGCCGCGTATCACCGTGCTGTGGTTGCGCACGATGCCCGTGATGGTGTTCACGATGTTGCCCACAATGGTTCTCAGCGAACCCCACAGGCTCGACACGGTGTTCATCACCGGTTCCTTCACGCTGTCCCACACGCCCGAGAGCCATTCCACCGCTCCAAGAATCCATTCCTTCACCGCGCCCATCTTCTCCTCGATCACATCGATGAGGCCGTCGGCGCGTTGGATCAGGCCGTCGAACACGGGGAAGAGCGTGTCTTTGAGGTTGGCCCACAGCCCGCCCAAGCGTTCCTGAAGGTCGCCGTAGGCGTTGCCGAGCTGCACCACGCGCCCCTCCGGGGTGTTGGCAAGTGCCTCGTTCACGCCGCCCACCTTTTGGGAGAGCACCTCCGCAAGGGTGGCCGCACGCTGCGCCTCCGTGCCGGTCTTCATGATGTTTTCCTGCGCCTCGCTGAACTGGTAGCCGCTGCGCTCCAACAGCTTCACGTTGCCCTGCATGGCCTTCCCCAGCATCTTGGCCCATCCCACGGCACCCTCCTGGGTGGCGTTGTAGCCCTGTTGCTGCGCCGTCAGGTCGTTCATCACCGGGATGAGCTTCTCCAAGGTGGAGAGCTGCGTCACATTCTTGGCCAATTCCTGCACCCCGGCAATCTGAATCTCATCGCCGATCACGCCCTTGCGCTGCTGGTCGGCGGTCAGTTTGCGGATGCGCTCCATGGCCGTCTCGAAGGCGTCTGCACCCAACACCGTCGGCTGGATTTCCACGGGAACCTTCACATCCACCGGCTTGCTGAGGTTGCGGATTCTGTCCATAGCATTCACCACCTCTTCCTCACCCCGGACCACAGGCCGCAGGTCGAAATCCATGTCAACCCCCTTGGGGGCTTTGTCGGTAAGGCTGCGCACACGGTCGAACGTCTTAAGCATCTCCTTCTCGCCCGTGACAGTGGTCTTCAGCTTTACGCCCACGTCCACAGTGCGGTTGGCGGCCATTGCTTTCTCACGGATACCGTCAAAGGCTTCGGCCATATCCTTCATGCCGGTCACTTCGGGCCTCATGTTAAGGCCTATCCTTACCTCGCGGTCGCCTGGAACAGGCAGGTGCCGTATGCGGTCGAAGGCGTTGGCCACCTCCTTCTCGCCGGTCACTTTGGGTTTCAGTTGGATGCCCACATCCACGCTGCGGTTGGCGGCCATCGCCTTATCGCGGATGCCGTCAAAGGCTTCGGTCACGTCCCTCAAGCCGGTCACTTCGGGCTTCAACCGGATGCCTACATCCACGCTGCGGCCGGCGGCCATTGCTTTCTCGCGGATGCCGTCAAAGGCTTCGGCCATATCCTTCATGCCGGTCACTTCGGGCCTCATGTTAAGGCCTATCCTCACCTCGCGGTCGCCTGGAACAGGCAGGTGCCGTATGCGGTCGAAGGCATTGGCCACCTCCTTCTCGCCGGTCACTTTGGGTTTCAGTTGGATACCCACATCCACGCTGCGGCTGGCGGCCATCGCTTTCTCGCGGATGCCGTCAAAGGCTTCGGCCACGTCCTTCATACCGGTGACTTCGGGCCTCATGTTAAGGCCTATCCTCACCTCGCGGTCGCTCGGAACGGGAATGTGCCGTATGCTGTCGAAGGCATTGGCCACCTCCTTCTCTCCGGTTACTTTGGGTTTCAGTTGGATGCCCACATCCACATTGCGGTTGGCGGCCATCGCCTTATCGCGGATGCCGTCAAAGGCCTTGGCAATGCTTTCCGTGCCGGTCACTTCGGGCTTCAGCCCCACAGGGATATTCAGTTTTCCGGGCAATTCTTTGAATGACAGATTCAGGTTTTCAACGGCCTCGCGCTCCCGTTTCAGCGCCGCTTCAACGTTGCCGTAGCGGCGCACAATGTCGTCGCCCATTGTGTTACGCATCACCTGCGCCAGCTTCGTCTCCGCCTCCGCCTGGGCTCGGCCCGCTTTCTCAAAATCCGACAGCTTCCCCACAACACGCCCGACAGTGCGGCCTACCAGGTCAAAGATACTGTTCAACCAAAAACAGGCGTTTCCTACCTTCTTGAAAAGGGATTCAGACTCCCTTATGGCAGGGTTCAGCGTCTGGTTCACCGCATTACTCAGCTGCACAACACCGTTGTAGGCGTTGCCGTTGAGATTGATAGTGAAATTTACTGTATTGTTGGTTGCCATTGATTATTTTTGTATCTTTGCAGCGATGAATGTCGCAAATATCATATTGATCTTGCTTGCTTTGGCGTTCGCTCTCGGATGTTTTGCCGCTGCTGTGGTGCGCTACCGCGCCGATAAGACCACGGTGGAGCGCTGGAAGCAGAACGCTGAATTGTGGTACGCCTATCAGGCGCAGAAGAAGGCGGAGAAAAAAAAGCAAAAGGCTTTGAAAAAGCTGGTCAAGTCAATGAGACGGCCTTCGCCTCTTCCTTGGGAGAGATAATCCCTTCATTCATCGTTCCTAACCCCTTTTCCCTGCCTCTTCCTTGCGGATTTTGTTGAGTGCGGCCACCGCCTCCGCCCACTGGGTGTCGGTCAGCGTGTCCGGGTCGATGTGGTAGTGGTAGCGCAGCTGCCAGTCCACCATCGCAAGTCCGTCGCGCTTCACCCTGTCACGGGCGGTCTTTAGAGCTTTTTTAACTCGGCCTCCTTGACAGTCACCAGTTCGGCCAGCTTCGCGCTCACCCCGAAGAATTTCTCATCGTCGGTCTTCACGCTCTCGTCGCCGCCAAGCCAGCAGTTCTCAAGCAGCACCTCGTTGGCCCGCACCGGGTCGCTGCCGCCCACCGACGCCACCATCTTTAGCGTAGTGCGGTCGGGTTTCTTCAGGTAGCACGCGGAACCATCGACAGTCACCTGATAGATGTCCCCGTGTTCGCGTTTCCAGACGGCAATTTCGGCCGCCGTCGCCAAGCCTTTCAATTCGGTTTTTGCCATAATCGTTTCGGTTTTTGGAAATTATGTAGAGACGTTGCGCGCAACGTCTCTACGATAGGGTTAATTGTATCGGATGTCGCTCACAAGCAGTTCGTATTCGTTGTAGTCGCTGGTGTCACCCTCGTTCAGCTCGCCGCCGTCGTTGGTGAACTCAGCGCCGAGGATGCGGTGCGTGACCTTCTTCTGGCCGTTCACAGGGAGGTACTGCACAATGATGTTGAAGGGCGCGAGGTCGGCCAGTCTTCCGGTAGGGGAGGCGGCGCGCATGGCCTCAACCTCCTCGCGGAGGAGTCCGATGGTGCAGCTGTTCTCAATCTTGCCGTAGCCTTTGCCCACAGGGTTCTGCCCGGCACCGTAAATGGCCTCCTTGGTTTGCTTGCTGTTGTAGTTGATTTTGTTGACACCCGTTACCGGCGTGCCGCCCATAATCACCTGCACCGAGCTCCAGGAGTGGACCACTCCGTTAATCATCGAATTATATCTGATTCCGTTCATATTTATTGGATTTTAGGTTTTGATTACAGAGAGGTGGTGTAGCCGATTTTCACCGTCACCTTGCGCATCACGCCCACGGGGACCTTCTTGATCACAACCTCCAGGTCGGCGTTGGCCAGCACGTTCTGCTCCGGGTCAATCTCCACCTTGTAGCCGCTGATCTCACCGGCCTTCTCCATCTCCTCCAACGCCTCGCCGGCGGTGGTTTCGAGGAACGACACCGTGCCGCTCTCCAGATGGCCGCTGCTCGGATCCACCCGCAGGGGTGAGTTCAGCCAAGGCAGCAGTTTGCTGCGGATGCCACGGCACGCCTTGTCGATGGTGCGCACGTTCTCAATGTAGGCATAGTCAGAAGAATCGACATCCAGCGTGTGGCTGTCGTTGAAGTAGTTGTCCGCATCGCCCGCGTGAATCACCGGGAAGATGTAGCGGTTGCCGTTCAACACCTCCAGGTCGGAGGTGGAGACGTTGCGGATCAGGTTTCCAATGAACAAGGCGGGGGCTTTCAGTCCGAGCGGGAACTGGCCCACCCAGGCGATGCTCTCATGCACCTTGGCCTTGCTGACGGCACCGATGCAGAGACCGATACAGCCATAATAGGCATAGTCGCCCAAAGCATCAACGAGGTCGGCGTCCATGTCGCAGCCGATTAGCAGCGAGACATTGCCCTGGCCGTCCGCAGCCAAGCTGGTGTTGGTTTTCAAACTGGCGAGGGTTACATTATCCGAGCTGTAGGTCAATACCACGCTCAGTGGACGGTGTTCCTCTTCCAACGCCTTGCACTGCGTCTTCACGTCGGCCACTGTCAGCAGTGTGGAGTTGAACACGCCGACCTGCCGGATGTTACCACCTGCGTAGGTCTGCAGCGTGGCAATGTCAACGGCGGCAACAATTGTGCTGTCTGCCTTGACCATCACATATAGCACGCCCTCCGGGTTCATGCGGAAGAACTCCGTGATGTGGTAGTGCAGCACGTTCTTGGCTTTCTCAATGGGTTGGAGGGCACCATTGCTGCCGGAACCATCGCCGGGTTTGGTGAACACGATGCCCGCGTCCTCCAGTTGCTCCGGATAGGTAAACTTTCGGGCGAAGGCCGTGACCGCGTTCTGATCGTCAACCGCTGCGGTATCAAAGCCTTTCAGGTTGCCCGCAGCATCGCCGAACGTGAAGCCCATGCCGGCGAAAATCAGACCACTGATTACGTCATCAGAGCCTGTATATCTACCAAGGCCGCCGTTGGTTTTCTGGAATGTAATGTCGTTCAAAGGTTTGCTCATAACTGTTGTTTTTTGATTTGTTTTTCGTGCATCCGGGCAAAATAGGCGTCCGTGAAATACTGCCCGTCAGAGCAGAACCACTTTCCGTCCTTCAACACCGGGTAGGTCGCGCCTCCCGCAGTCGTCTTTGCCGGTTTGCTGTTTTTGTTGTCCAATGCCATAATTCTCATTTTTTGATTCGCATATTCACGCTATCGACCTCGAGGATGTAGCGCCGCTCCTGCGGCATGGCGATGTAGCCCTTGTTGTAGCGTCCGTAGATGGTGTTCCTGGATTTGTCGGTTACATACAGCTTCACGTCCAACAGCGGCTGGTCGCGCCTCAGGAGGCTGTCTATCACCGCCGACTGCTCTTTCACCTGTCTGGCAAGTGACCGCCGGTGGTTCCCCTCGAGGGCCGCCGCCGTGGTGGCCACCGCCACCGCCGCCGCCAGCACAACCCATACTATCCAAATCCACTTTTTAAGCATCGTTTAATCAGGTTTTAATATTCGATTCCTGCCGCATCCATCAGTTTTTCGTAGCGGGCGATAGTCTTCTCCAAGCGGTTCACGCTCTTCACCTTCATCTCCATCGAGGACACCTGTTCCTTCAGTTCCTCGATGTGCGCGTTCTGCTGCTTCACCTGTTCCGACAGCGACTCGATCTTTGCCGCGTCGGAGGCTCTCTGCTCCAACAGGCGGTCGATCTGCTCCTGCAGCGAATCCACGATCTTCTTCCAGGTCTCCACAGCCGCGTCGATGGTGTCGATGTTCTGGCGTTTCCGGCCGAAGAACCAGCCGAAGAACGCACCCAGGAACGTGCCTCCCAACGAAGTGACAATCATCTCCCACATAACTACTAACTGCTAATTTCTAATTTTGAACTGCATCCGGAACCCTGCCTCCACGTCGGCCATGTTGGCCGGGATGCCGTTCTCGCAGTGGCTCATGGCGGCCACTATCTTGCGGTAGTCGCCGCCGGATTCCGCCGTGAGCACCTTGTTGCGTCCCACGCCACTGCGTTGCACCACGTGGGCGATGTAGCCCTCGGTGTTGTTCTCTGTGGGAGGCGCCCACGCGCGGATAATCTTCTCCACCGTGTTGCGCCCGTGGGCCAGGTAGGTGGCCAGAGTCACGAACGCGGCGCGGTAGCCGTAAGCCATGCTGCTGAACTGCTTGAACGCCCCGTCACGGCTCGGGACCACTTCGCCCTGGAAGCGGTCCCGGCTGTGCCGGATGTTCAGCGGGTTGTTATTCCTTAATCCTCTCGGTGTAGGCATGAATATGCTTGTTTAACTGTTGTTAGCTTGCGTGGTATTCCTGGATTAATCCCAACACACCCTTGCCGTCACCTCTTCTGGCACGGCCGCCCAGGCGCTGCAGGAAGCTGTAAATGTCTCCGTAATAGGTGGGATCGCCTTCGTTGGCGAACATCTGGGTGGAACCCATTGCACGGGCCACACAGCTGGGATGCCAGAACAGGCCGTAGCAGCAGTCGGTCGTACCCTCATTCTTATCGCCGTGCTCAATGGCCTCGTAGTCCTCCACGGTATAGGTGAGATCGTTGCCGGTCCATCTGAAGTACTTGTTGCCGGTTACAGCGGTCAGTGTGGAGTTGGAAGCGAGCAGGGTGGTGGCGCGTTGTTCGATGGTGAAGCCTTCGAGCTTGCGCAGCTCGCCGGTCACATTGTCGTAGATCGCACTAAGGTTCTCGTTCTGCGAGTTGCGGATGTCGGAGCAGAGCTGCTCATACATCTCGGTATTCAGAATCACATATCTGTTTTCCTTGGGAATGCCCCACTTATTGAAGATAACCTTGGCCTTGGCGAAATCCTGCACCGTCACACCGGTTCTCAAATTGGAGCCGTGGATGGTGTTGTTGGCGCTCTTGGTGCCGGTGGCCTTGATGAAGAAGGTCGGACGCCAATTGTAGAGCATAGATTCGGCAGTCAGCTGATGCAGGTATGTCATATCCTCGGTCATGCAGCTGTCCATCTTGTCATAGCTCAACTCCACCTTGTCGGCATACGGGATAAAGCGCGGGTCGGTGGTGAACTCGTCCAAAGCGTAAGTGACGTCCACGTCCTTTCTGCGCGTGATGGTGGCCGGAAGCGAGGTTCTGTTGCGTTTCACACCGCTGGGCGAACCCGCCTGCGGGATATGCACCACCGTTCCCCCGATCACATACTGCGACTCATCGACGGAGTGCAGGAGGAATTCGTTGGTCTTGAAAAGGTTCCCGATGATATAGTCAGTCCAGATTTCCGGAGTGACGGCCATTCCCAGGGAACCGGCGGGAACATGCACCAGGTTGGCGGCCACGAAGGTGGCTGCGCCGATAGCGGGAGCGGTGGCCGCCCCCACAACACATGACACCATAAGCGCCATGCACAAACTCATAATGAATCTCAATCCTTTTTTCATTTCTTTCGGTTTTGGTTGTTAACTGATAGCAATCCATGCGGAACCTGTCCACATATACTGTTTCGCCTTGGCGGTGTTGGCGGTGCCGCTGATGGTGTCCACCGTGGTGGTGGCATCCCGCTTCACGGTAACGGCGCGGGCGGTACCGTCGCTGGCAGCCTTCACCACTACCTTTGCACCGATATTCAGGCTGGCGCTGGGGGTGAGTGTCAGGGTGGCCGCCGCCTCAAGCGTGCCAAGATCGACAATGGTGGTGTCGCGCTCCACTTTCACCTCTGCGGCGTTGGAGCTGAGGGTAGGTTCCACAAACTCTGCGGTGGGGAATACTACCTCCACCTTCTTGTCGGCGTCCTTCTCAATGTTGGGCGCCACAAAGTTGTAACTTGCGTTGGTCTCTTTTCTGAAGTACATAGCGTTTAGTTTTGGGGGTCGCATCCGAATTTTGCCTTGTAAAGCTCGGCGTAGCGGCCCGGGTTGTTCTTTTTGAGGTTTTCCAACTTGCCGGAGCGGTGGAACTTGTCCCAGTCCCAGCCGTCCTCCTCTTTGGGGGTCTTGCCTGTCTCCAGGCTGTCCTTCACGCGCGTCACCGGCTTCATCCTGTTCAGGATCTTCTCGGTGTTCTCGTAGTCCTGCTCGGCCAGGCGGGTGTAGGCCTCGCGGTCGTCCTCGCCGATGCGTTTGTCGGCAACGGCGGCGTCGATGAGATTCTTCACCTTGCCGCGCTCAAACTCCTGAAGGCGGTTCTCCAGGTTGGAAACCTTCTCCATTTCGGCTTGCAGCTGCTGGCGGAGGGTGGCTCTCTCATTCACCACACCGCGCACACTCTCCAGCATTTCGGCCTCCGTGGAGGTCTCGCTGATGTTCAGTGCGGCGGCAAATGCTTTTTCATCCATCTTTTGCTGTTTTAAGTTAATAATTTGGTTATTGTAGTAATTGAAGGCGCTGCGGGCATCCGTAACGGTCTCCAACTCCTTTATATTCATATTGGTGTTCACAATCTCGTCGCATAGTCCGGCCTGCACTGCCTCCTCTGCGCTCAGCCAGTGGTCCACGCCGTCGAAATAGAGATTGCGGATATCTTCGGCACTCTTACAAGTGCGGAGAGCTATCATCTCGATGAGCGTCTTTTCGAAGCTGTCCATCATATCGGCGGCAGCACGGGTTTCGTCGCTGTTGCCGTACACGTAGCCGCTCACGCGGTGGTACATGAACTTGGCGTGGCGGGCGGCCTTCACCCGGTGTTTCGGGTTGGTGATCAGCACAGCCATCATCGAGGCCGCGATGCCGTCCACCACCCAGGTGATGTCCACGTCCGTGCGGTCCAGGTAGTTGAACAGGGCACTGCCCTGGGCTACCTCCCCGCCGTCGCTGTTTACATAGAACGTGAACGAGCGCACACCCTCCTTCCGTTTCGCCTCGATGGCGGCAATCAGCTCGTTGGTGTCGATGTCCAATCCCCGTCCGATGATGCCGTAAAGATACATCTCGTAACCCTCATTCTTTTTTGCTGTTTTGCTCTGCTTTGCCATTCCTTATTTTCAAAATCAGCGGCAAAAATACAGTCCTCCCGCGACATATTTTTATTTTGTATCTATCAATAATATAGCCATATACGCCTTAGCGACATTCACAACTTCCATTGTGTTTACACGCTATTTTTGCCGTGAATTTTTAAGATGGATTTATGGCAGAACTGACAAGAGAACAGAAAAAAGACTACGCCCGCCAGTTATACTTGAACGATTCAAGTATAACCCAAGCCGAGATTGCAGAGCGGGTGGGAGTAAGCAAAGTGACGATATGCAAATGGGTGAAAGATGGCAAGTGGGAAGAGCTGCAGACCTCGCTGCTGGTAGGCAAGGATGTGCAGCTCGCACGGCTCTACGGGCAGCTCAAGCGCCTCAACGACGCTATCGAGGGACGCGGGGAGGGTGAGAACTTCGCCGGATCCAAAGATGCTGATGCCATACTCAAGATCACCACTGCCATCAAGAACCTGGAAACCGAAACCAACATTGCCGAGAAGATGGCCACCGGCAAGGAGTTCCTCTCCTTCGTGCGCAAGACCTCCGGGTTCGACACCAGCAAGGAGGTCGCCCGCCTATTCAACGCCTACATCAAATCCTGTCTCTGATATGGCCAAGATACGCAAACCCACGGACAAGCAGCTGCTCAAGGAATGGGAGGAATACTACAGCCAGTTCATCTCCGACGTGGAGGTTGACAGCTCCGAAAGCGAGATAGAGCGGCAGAAACGCATCGCGCATCTGGAGGCCAATCCGGAAGAGTGGTTCAAATACTATTTCCCGAAATACTGCACCGCCGAACCCGCACCGTTCCACATCGCGGCCACCAGACGCCTGTTCGCGCACCGCCGCTGGTACGAAGTTCGGGCGTGGAGCCGCGAGCTGGCCAAGTCGGCGCGTTCCATGTTCGAGGTGCTCTACTTGGCCCTCACTGGCAAGATCCGTAACTTCCTGCTGGTGTCCAACAGCTACGACAACGCCTGCCGCCTCATGCTGCCGTTCAGGATGCAGCTGGAGAAGAACCTGCGCATCATCAACGACTACGGAGAGCAGAAGGTGGAAGGGCACTGGGAGGACGGCGAGTTCGTCGCCAAGTGCGGCTGCTCGTTCAGAGCCTTGGGTGCGGGGCAGTCTCCCCGTGGCACCCGCAACGAGGCCGCCCGCCCCGACTTCATCCTCATCGACGATATAGACACTGACGAGGAGTGCCGCAATCCTGACCGTATCAAACAGAAATGGGACTGGATCGAGCAGGCACTCATCCCCACCATCTCCGTGTCCGGCGACGCCCGCATCCTGTTCAACGGAAACGTCATCGCCAAAGACTGCTGCATCGCCCGCGCCGGCAAGGCTGCCGACAAGTTCGACATTGTGAACATCCGCGACAAAAACGGAAAATCGTCCTGGAGCAAGAACAGCGAGGAGGATATTGACTTCATCCTCTCCAAAATCAGCACCCGCGCCGCCCAGCAGGAATACTACAACAACCCGCTGTCGGAAGGCGACGTGTTCAAGGAGCTCACGTGGGGCAAGGTCCCCAAGACCAACCGTTTCCGGTACATCATCATCTACGGAGACCCCTCGCCATCCAACTCCAAGAACAAGGCCGGATCCATGAAGGCAATCAGTGCCGTGGGACTGCTCGACGGCATCTATTACATTCTGGACTGCCGCCTCGACCACGCCACCAACGCCGAGTTCGTGGACTGGTTCTACGACATCAACGAGGGTTTCGGCAGCACCTCCGCGCAGCTCTACAACTACGTGGAGAACAACACCCTTCAGGATCCTTTCTACGAGCAGGTCTTCAAACCCCTGTTCGCGGCCAAGGCGAAGGAGAAGGGCTACTATCTGAATATGGTGCCCGACACCCGCAGCAAACCGGACAAATACGACCGCATAGAGGGCAATTTGGAACCACTCAACCGGGAATGCCGCCTTGTACTTAATGAGGCAAAGCGGGGCAACCCACATATGGAGCGGCTGGCAGAACAGTTCCTGCTGGTGAGCCCGCAGCTCAAGGCTCCCGCCGACGGACCCGACAGTGTGGAGGGCGGCGTGTTTGTCGCCGGGCAGAAGGCCCTGGAGCGGTCAGGGGAAATGCTGACTATGGGCAGGCGCCCACGCAATAAACGACGTGTTTAACCTTAAATGTTTCACCAAAAAAATGATTGAATTATGCAAACGACTTATCAGGTATCTTCAGGTACGCAACGCCATCCGTCATGCAGACAGGATGCAAAAGTTAACCGGCAAACGCCACTATGTTATACAAGTGTTCGGAAAGATCAGGGTGTACGACCGCTTTCGTATCAACCTGCTTATAAGACAGGGAATCCTGCACAAAAGGCTTAAGGACAGCGTGGAGCTGACCCAGGTGTGCCTCTATTACACAAAACCCAAAAACGATTAGCGATATGTACCTGCAACCCGAAGACCTCGAAAGAGGCGCACGCGGCGAACATATCGCCGTGGTGGCCCGCAATGTTGAAAATATGAACCAGGCTATCGTCGAGGCGCAGGCCGAAGTGGAGAGCTATCTCACCGCCCGTTACGACATCCGCGCCGAATTCGCCAAGACAGGCAGAGGCCGCCTGCCCATGGTGGTGAAGCTCGTGAGGGACATCGCCCTCTACAACTGCTTCTGCATCGCCAGCCCCGTGTCGATGCCCGAAAGCCGCGTCAAGGCCTACGACAATGCTATCCGCTACCTCAAGGAGGTGCAAGCCGAGCGGGCCTCAATCGATGGGCTGACCCGCCTCACCGGACCCACCGGCACTTCCTCCTACGTCTCCTTTGGAGGCAACCGTAAACGCAAAAACCAATACTGACCCATGGCTGTAAAGAGAAAACAGGGGAAGACCCCCGACAACATCATAGTGCAGAACATCCAGATCCACAACGCCCCGCACAACACACAGGACATTGAGAACTGGAAGAACGCCATCCGGGCGTTCGAGAACATCACCAACCCGAACCGCACGTACCTCTACGACCTCTACGATGACATCCTGCTCGACGGGCAGATTGAGGCCACCTGGGGCAAGCGCCGCGATGCGGTGCTCAACAAGGAACTGGTGTTCGTGCGCGACGGCGTGGAGGATGAGGAGATCACCTCCCTGCTCAACTCGCCCGATATGCGGCTGCTCATCCGCGACCTTCACGACAGCATCGCCTGGGGCTATACGCTCATCCAGGTGAACAATGTGTATTACGATGAGGATGAGGAGACCTACAAAATCGACTACGACCTCATACCCCGCAAACACGTGCATCCGGAGGAGGGCTTCGAGTGCGTGAGCCGCCAGCAGTCATTAGTGTCGAAAGATTGGCTGTACAGGGAGCAGCCGTTGGCCAACTACATGCTTTGGGCGGGCGACCCAACCGACAAAGGGCTGTTCGTAAAGGCGGCGCAGTATGTCATTTACAAGCGCGGCGGCTTCGGCGACTGGAGCCAGTTCGCCGAGATGTTCGGGATGCCTTTCCGCGAGCTGATCTACGACGACTACGACGAGGCCACCCGCGCCAAGCTGGAGCAGGGGCTTCAGGAGTGGGGCAGTTCCGGCTACAGCATCCACCCGCGCAGCACCGAACTGAAGATCCATGAGACCGGCGGCAGCACCGGCAGCAACGAGGTGTATGACCGCCTCATCCAGGCCTGCGATGCCTCCATCTCCAAGATCATCCTCGGCAACACCCTCACCACCGAGCAGGGCGACCGTGGCGCACGCTCACTGGGCGATGTTCACAAAGAGGTGGAGGAGGCCAAAACCGACAGCGACCAGCGTTTCCTGCTCGCCGTGCTCAACACCCGCTTCCGCAGCATCCTCAAACGCTTCGGTGTCAACGTCACCGGCGGCGTGATCTGGTACCAGTCGCCAGACAAGGACTGGTACGAGCTGCAGGTGAAATGGAATGTCATCAACTCCATCAGCGACAAACTGCCCATCGATGACGACTACATCTACGAGGAGTTCGACATCCCCAAGCCCGACAACTACGAGGAGCTGAAGGAGGAGCTGCGCATGGCACACAGTTTCACCCCCTTTGAAACACCGTTGCAAAACCCGTTGAAGGAGGATGAAACCGGCAGACCAAGGCGCGGATCCAACAACCTGCTCAACCGGCTGAAGAGTTTTTTCTTCTGAGGACAGGCCGCGACCTGTCCGTCCGCAACGCCCTGGCAGAACTTGACAACCTTTACTTCCACGGCAGCACCGCCGAGGCCATCGACGCGCTGCTCTCCTTTCCCACGCTCTACAACCTCTCCAAGCGGGAATTGTACGAGAAGGTGATCCGGGATGTGACGGAGGGCAAGGTCGGCACCATCCACCCGGATGTCTATCAAGCCTACTCCGACAACCTGCGCAAGGCCGTGAGCAGTGTGTTCCGCTCAGACGACTACGGTGACAAATACTTCGACCTGCAGGCACAGCTGCAGAGCAATGTGAGCCGCTTTGCCGCATACAAGGCCTACCACCTCACCGAACAGCTGAAAAAGCAGCGTGAGAAATGGACCGACGATGACGAATACCGGAAGGTGGCCAAGGCGGTGCTCAACACCTTCAACCGCTACCAGGCGGCGGAGTACAACACCGCCACCGCCCGTGCCCGTACCGCGAAGCAGTGGACCGACTTCACCTCCGCCCCCATCGCCAATGAGCTATACCCGAACCTGAAATGGCTGCCCTCGCGCAGCGCGAACCCCAGGGAGGAACACATTGTGTTCTATGGGCTGGTGCTGCCCAAGACCGACCCCTTCTGGCAGGAGAACCAGCCGGGCAACCTCTGGAACTGCAAGTGCGACTGGGAGGAGACCGACGAACCAGCAGCTATAGAACGTCCCGCCACTGTCTGCGCCAGAGGCCTCGAAGGCAACCCCGCAGAGACCGGCGAGATTTTCACCAAGGAATGCACGTACTTCAAACAAGCGGGGAGAAATCGACGGGAAAGAGATGAAGTTGAAAAAGTTTGTGAGAACAGCAATAAAAAGACAACCTTGGATATGGCAGCCAATTCAATTGCGAATAAACAAGGTAAATGCTGGATTGGAGCTGAAGAAAAGGTCGTTGAATACAATATGAAACAACTCAATCACTATGTTGATTCTTTGTTTGGAAACCAAAAGCTATTCTGGTTAAAAAATGCTATCATAGAGCAATTGCCTAAGATTGTCGAATCTTCCGAATGTGTTGGAAGAAAAGAATCAGATACAACGCATAATACGGCTAAAAAGACACTAAAACTAAAAAATGCAACCGATTACTTCTATTATTTTGAGACTAAGCTACCAAATGGCGAAACCGTCTATATTCACCTTGGGAGGTGGCGAGAAACACAAATAATGTATATCTATGCGATCACAAAGAATCTCCCTGAAAATATAGAAACGATTTAAACAAAGTCCAGCAAATACGCCCCGACACAAGTTTAAACCGTTTCTACGCTGCAAAAATACAAAAATTTCAATATACAACAAATGGTGATGAAAAAAAATTGTATTTTTGCAGCGCAAGTTCAATAATAGAACAAACGTGATGAAAAATAACAATTCATTAGAAGAACAAAAACAAGAGTTGATAGACCTTGCCGAAAGAGAATTTGGTGAGGAGTATTTTTCTCAATTGGAAAAATCGACTATGGAATATGAAGAAGATGGAGAAGAACATATTCCAGAGTACACACTAACAGTTAACTGTAAAGGAGCTTTTTATGCCAACTAGTAATAAAATTCGAGAAGAAATTCTTAACGCCAAAGGAGCTGCTCAAGATAGTATAAGACGGAAATACATCAAAAGATTATCTGACTATACTAAAAGAGACACTATCCTGTATGTTACCGCCTATGCGACAGGTAAAATGACAAATATACCCAGCTCTTTTATTTCTGTCATGAATGATGATGTTCAGGGTTTTATGTCTGCTGTTCATGGTTTGAAGAATGACAAATTGGATCTAATCATCCATAGTCCTGGCGGATCCGCAGAGGCAGCAGAACAATTGGTCAATTATTTAAGATCAAAATATAGTCACATACGAGCCATAATACCGCATAGTGCAATGTCTGCTGCTACGATGATAGCCTGTGCATGCGATGAAATAGTAATGGGTAAACATTCTGCCATTGGTCCTATTGACCCTCAAATAACTTTTCCAACTCCCACAGGTTATTTCACTGCCCCTGCACAATCAATCATAAGCGAATTTGAAAAAGCCAAACAGGAAATTATTGCAAATCCAAGTGTCGCCCCTATTTGGGTTAACAAATTAAAGAATCTTCCGCATGGTATCTTGAATATATGTGATAACACCATTCAACTTTCCATTGACAAAGTCTCCCTTTGGTTGAAATCTTATATGTTCAAGGACGATCCAGATAAAGAGACAAAATCTGAGCAAATTGCGATGTGGCTGGGGACAGCCGACAATCATTTGACTCATGGAAGACCTATTCCTTATACTATTGCCAAAAAGCAAGGACTCAAAATAGTTGAATTAGAATCCGATCAAGAACTTCAAGATAGAGTTTTATCTGTATTTCATGCATCAATAGTGACAATGGATGTCACTAATTGTGTTAAAATCATCGAAAATCAAAAAGGAGTTGGTAATTATCTGCAGCTAAATGTTGGCAGATAGCCAAATCGCAAAAATTTATTAACATTATATAGTATTAGCCCGCCTCTTCGCGGGCTTTTGTTATTTTTGCGGCTGAAATCAGCTAAAAAAAAGATGACTCCCGAACAATTCAAAAAAGAGATAGACCGTCTCCAGAACGAGTTCAAAGACCTCTTTGACAAGTACGGCCCGACCATCGCAGGCAAGACCGCTGTCAGCTATTTCAAAAAGAACTTCCAGAACGAGGGCTGGGGACGGGTGAAGTGGCAAGAGGTGAAACGCCGCACTCCTGGTACCAAAGCCTACAAGTCAGCTTCCAAGCATCATCAGGCTCGCACTACCCGTAAGATCCTCGCCGGCGATACCGGCGACCTCGCCCGATCGATTGAGGTCAAGTATGTGGCCAAGGGGGAGGTGGTCGTCTGGACCGCGCCGTCGGCCTTTACCAAAGAGCCCTACGGGCGCGTACACAACGAAGGCCTCCGGGCGGGCAGGGGAAGCGGTTTCATCATGCCCAAACGGCAATTTATGGGCGAGAGCGAGCAACTCAATGCCCTCATCGTATCCGAAATAGAACGCAAACTCAAACAAATCGCAAGATGAAAAAGCAGCTTTACTTAGCCGTCAAGGAGCGGCTCAAAAACATCCCCGGCGCGGACGGGGAGCCCCTCTTCAGACACTTCGACCTCTGGAACCAGCAGGTGGAGTTCATCGAGCAGGAGACCCCGTTCCTCACACCCGCCGTCTTCGTGGAGTTCCTCCCGATGAAGTGGCGCACCCTCGGCAACCGCGTCCAGGACGCCGACCTTATCACCCGCCTCCATATCGTCACCGAATGGCACGCCCTCACCGCTGACTACACCCCCGACGATGAGGAGGACCAGGCATTGGAATATCTCGACATTGTGGACAGCGTGGTGGCCGCTATGCAGAACTTCGCCGCACCCTGCACCAACGCCTGGATGCGCACCCAGACCATCCCTAACCACAACCACGAACGCTACGTGGACAGCGTGGAGGAATACATCTGCCGAGTGACGGACACATCTGCCAACACACCGATGACCGGTATGGATGGAAGCGTGATAGTGAAGGAGGAACAATCCGTGACTGTTGTTCCGGAAATCCGGCACCTGTAACCTAATCAAACAGCGACAGCTGGCGGCGGTTGGTCACCAGCCTGCGGTCGTGCTCACTGGCCGCCTGACGCTCCGCCTCCTCAATTTGCCGGTCCAACCCGGTCATATTGATAATCTTGATGAAGGTGGCGTAGCTCATCGGATATATGGGGTTGACATACTTGCGCCACACGGCGGCGTAGGTGGTCCATCCTTCCTCATAATGCTGGTTTACGATATCCACAACCTTCTTGCAGTGCAGCAGGTAATTCAGACGGTTTCGTGCCATAATTGTTTTCTTTCCCGCAAAAATAAAAAAAACGCCCGCAAAATGCGGACGTTGCTTCAAAATGTGCATAACTTCATAGTACAGCCGTCATATCATGGCGGCTCTGTCATATCATGGCGGCCCCTATTCCCGGTAAAGCAGCATTCCCACGCTCTCACGGTACTCCAGTTCCTCCTGGAACCGCTCGCAGATGGCTTGGAACTCCCGGCGGGATGTCGGGTACACGTCAATGTAGCCGCCAATCCTACGAACCGAATGAATGGCCGTGGCGTGGCTCACCCAACCCATGTAGTCGGCAATGTCCCAGTATTTGGCTCCGAATTTCCGCGCCACCGCCGCAAACATCATCTTCTTCTCCACCACATCCCGTCTGCGCGTCTTCAAAGTCCGAAAGGCGCAGTCGTAATACTCCACCATGATGTAGTAAAGCAGCCGCATATCACTCTTTCCCATACCGCATCGCATTATAGACATTAAGCTCGTTGTTCACCTGGTTGAACAGGGAATCCTCGATTTTGCACGCCAGCACTGTCATATACGGGTCGTCGGCATTGCGCAGCTGCGGGCACACGACAGTCATCACCGTGTCGGTCTCGGTGGCGTTCAGCTGCAGCGTGTAGTTGTCCCTGCCGATACGGTACATGTTGCGCATCCGGCTCCACAGGCGCTCCAGCGTCTCGTAGATGATCAACCCCTGAAGCGACCTCGCTCCGGAGCCGTGAATCCCGATGTTCACCGCCGCCATCGCCAGCGATTTCATCTCGGTGCCGTTCAGTTTCAGTTTGAATCTTTCCATAATTCTGATTGTATTTTTATCGTTGACGTGTAGTGCCATCGCCATTCCGTCGGTCCAAGGAGGAATCTCCGGCTTTGCGGGAAGGCTTATATACCATCACCTTCATCCCCAGCATCTGGGCATCGTGGTATTCCCAGCACGCCCCTCTGCTGTCGCCCCAGTCGTGCAGCAGGCAGATGGCGTCGCACTTCATCAGTTCCGGGATGCACACCCTCATACACCGCTCCCAAGTCCAGTCAGAGGAACAGAGGCGAAGCGGGTTCACCACCTCGTGCCCCAATCCCTTCAGCCAGTACTCCGCCTGTCCGAACTTCGTGAAGACCTCCCCGGTGGGAAGTCCCGAAACCTTACCTGCGATATACACTTTCATATTATTGTTTTTTGAGGGATGAGCCGGAATCGAACCGGCGCCTGGCTGCGCACACACCCGGAGTGACCAATTTTCCTATCATCCCTACCATCCGACGCTTTTCAGAGATCTATTCCTCTTTCTTCGGTTCCACATAGAACGTCTCGTCCTGCACTACGGCCACACCAACCTTTGGCAGCATGGCGGCCACCTCCTCGTCCTCGCGGTTGGCAAGCAGCTTGTCCTTGGCAGGTTCCTCCACGGTGCGCACATAG
>JAEEQE010000019.1 GCA_016285145.1 Bacteroidales bacterium
GCCGGAAGGGGCCACCCTGTATGCCTCGCCCTATCTTGTGATAACTCCGCAGGGTTACACCAAGCACTATTATGCGGAGCAGGAACGGATAACCTCGCAGATAGGGAACGGCGGCTTTTCGGGCATAGGTACTCCTTTAGTGAGCGATTCCCTCGTGCAGGTGAAGCTGCAGGCGGTGACGGGCAATGTGGAATATCCCGCAACTTTAACCGTTCCCGACAGCGGCACTTTTGCCTATTTGGACACGCTTACCAACCGGCAGGACGCCACCTCTACGCTCTATTTCTATCACCCTGACCACCTCGGCAGCAGCAGTTGGATTACCAACGTCAATGGCGCTGCCATCCAGCATCTGCACTATCTGCCTTGGGGTGAGGACTTTGTGAACCAGAAGACGGGGTCGTTCAGCTCAATGTACACGTTTAGTGCCAAGGAGAAGGATACGGAGACGGGATACTCGTACTTCGGGGCTCGTTACTATTCTTCGGATTTGAGCATTTGGTTGAGTGTGGACCCGATGGCTTCGAAATATCCGTCATTATCGCCTTATACGTATTGCGCGAATAATCCGGTGAGGTGCGTGGATCCGAATGGGGACACGATTATCATTGTTGGGATTGATGGGATAAATACAATATATATGCCGGGAATGGAAAAAACGGGGGATTATTTTACTCAATCAACAATTGATGCTTTGAATGAACTCTACAACGGGAAATCACCTCTTGCGAAAGAAATGGTAGAAAATCTATCTTCATCGAGTTATAATTATAGTATTGAATATTTTGACGTGAAGAGTGACTTTTTTGAATCTGATTATTATAGTGCTGCTGTAAATGTGCACGATGAATTTCAGGAAATGAGGAAAGCTAAGCTTGAAAATGGAGAAATAACAAATGGATGTGGGGGGATTATACACTGGAAATATTCCAGTTGTCAAGTAAAAGTGGTTAATGGCGTAGATAATATTCCCTTTTTGGGACTCGCTCATGAATTAGCCCATGCTTACGATGCTATGAATGGCTTGTTTGACAGGACTGTCGTGAATGACCTTGCCATGTGCGAATGGCATGCATGCTATGTGGTCAATATCATAAGAGCCAGTTACGGTTTTCCTCTACAAACGCATTATGGAGGGAATTTTTCTGCATGGCCAAATGAATATGGAAATATTAAATACTACTATAATAATGATGGGCACTCGTTGGATGACAGTCCGTATAAATAACCTTTATTTATGAATAGAATAACATATAAATGCTTGGCCTTGTTGTTTTCTTTTTCCACTCTTATTGCTTGTAAATCCAATATGAGTGTTTGTCAATATGTATATAGAAATACAGGGATGGATACGACTATCTCAATGAAAGTCTTTCCTTGCGGTCGATTCGATGATTCTTGTTTTGAAGTAAGACTCTCTTTCTTTCGGGAATTTATACCACGCAGTAATACTTCTTCTTTTTGGAGTGATGGAGACCATGTTTATTATTTCCCCTATGAGGATGGTTATTTCCCCGCCACAATATACATAAACGATTGTTATCTCACTTATAGCAACAATGTCGGCAAAATGGTAAAAGTATTGGATAGTGCCTCCTACTCGGAAAGGTTCGCTTATCATTATTTATTCTATTTACATTCAGCGAAATTTGATAGTTCCGCATGTATTATAGAGCCTGCCTTCATGGTGTGCGAAGGTTCTAACTTTGATCTTAAAATGGATAGAGGAGGTGGGGTTGTTGATTCAGCTCTGAGATACTGGAAGGATATTCGTAATGGTTGGATTTCTTACGGCTATTACGGAGTACGACAAGATGATGTTCAATTATTTGATTCGATGCTAAATTCACTGTCCATCACTCCCATGCACAAATAAAAAACTATCATTGGCAATGCTTGTGACATGTTATTGACAGAGAATATCACGATAATAAATGTAAAAATGAATACCGTACAGTCCCTCTTTCCGAGCAAAATTCCGCATGGTCTGCAGGAGACAGACCCGCAGGGCTACACCAAGCACTACTACGCCGAAACGGAAAGGATAACTTCACAGTTGGGAAGGGGACAGTTTGCGGATGTCGGCACTCCCGTGGTGAGCGACTCCCTCGTGCAGGTGAAAATGCAGGCGGTGACAAACGGGGTGGACCATCCCGCAACTCTGACCGTTCCGGCAAACTCCCGCTTCTCTTATTTGGACACGCTCACCAACCAGCAGAACGACACCTCCACGCTCTATTTCTACCACCCCGACCACTTGGGCAGCAGCAGCTGGATCACTACTACCAACGGGACGGTGAAGCAGCATTTGCATTATCTGCCTTGGGGTGAGGATTTTGTAAACCAACGCACCACCAGTTGGAATGCCCCTTACACCTTCTCCGCAAAAGAACGCGACGCGGAAACCGGTTTAAGCTACTTTGGAGCAAGGTATTACTCCTCCGATTTGAGCATCTGGCTCAGTGTGGATCCGATGAGTGGGAAATATCCCTATCAATCGAACTATGTTTATTGCAGTAATAACCCTTTAAAAGTGATAGACCCTAATGGGGAGGATGAATGGGAAGTGAACAAATCAGGACATATTAGACATGTTGATGGATCAGAAGGGATGCCAGACAAACTTTTTGCAGTTAGAGGATTTGGGGCAAACAAATTTAGGAAAAGAACTGATATTGACGGTCTTAATGTAGATGGCGAAATAATGAAAGGGTTAACTGCTTCTGAAAAGAGTGGAAAGATTTGTTTTTATCAAAGTGACTGCAGTTATGATATGGAAGAAATTTTCAATTATTTAGCAGATAACACTAATGTAGAGTGGGCACTTGCCACTGTTGATAATTATACGGGTACAGGTTTAACTCCAGAACGCGGAGATTACCTAATAACGGATCATTCCCGATTAAACTGTAATTCTGCAGCCCTACTTTCTGCGTGCTATTCTTATAATGGTGGATTAATCCGTTTCAAACATAGTCACCCTGCCTATTATTCATTATCAGAACTGATAGACCCCTCTCAAATACGAACACCGTCTGGGGATCCTAACGGCACAGACTATAATGATGGGGATTATGGACATAAGAGATTATGCACCAAACCAGAAGCATCGCCCAACTGCATTTTTATTTTAAGACATAGAGGTTATGAGAGAAAATACTAGTAATGTATTTAAAAGGGGAATGCATTATCTTTTGCTTGCCATCTTAGGGGTAGGAATGTTTTGCAATCATATTTTCGCACAAAATGATTGTTCATATAAACAGCTTCATTTGGTTATTAATCCAACTAAATTGATAGAAGAAATTTTGGACAATGTGTGCAATTCTTTTAGCAATTGTCTGTGTGTAAGGGAAAGTATTCCTTTTTATTGCACTATGATAGTTAATGATACCACAATGACAATACGCCTTGAGCAAGGGACAAATATAGATCCTCCTTTCCCTTATGTGTTTGTTTACAAGGGAATACCCTTCTTTGTTCATCAATCAGGTGACATTTCTAACTTGTTTCATAAAACTCAAAATTTTCTCTGTTCGGACACCTTGTTTGGCGGCGTTAATTTTAATAAGGATGTTGTTCATGGTTATTCATATTTTAAGGAAAATGATTATTTCGAAGCCCGATTTCTCTTGAATAAAGGACAACTCAACATGTATTGTGAGCATCCGTGTATTTTAGATTCTGCAAATATTCCAAACTTAAAACCGCAAAATATTCATTATACTAAAAGATCGCTGAAAAAAATACAGATTTATAGTCCTTATGTTGATACCATGTCCTATGCAACGGTTTTCCTTTACATAAAATTCAATAATATTAAAGAAATGAAGGTGTTAAATATCAATAATATTTCCTATATGTGGGTGTTCAAATCCACAGACGGCGGTTATCCGAATAAGGAGTTCTTTTATTATGATGGATGTGAAATCTCAGATTCCATACAATATTTGTATTATAAGTCTCAAATTGAAAACAATATCAATAAAATACATTTTTATGTTCCCAAAAAATACACTATGTTAAAAAAAATCAAGCAAAAGTATGGTTTCGGAGACTATACGATAGCAAAATACAAAGTAAGTGATAACGAACCAGTTATTCTGAAGCTCAAGATCCTTCCTTTCAAACACGAATAGAATATCAAACAGCACGACTGTGGTTTTCTTTTACCGTCCCAAACCGTGACGGACGTTTAGGCCATCTATTTGCCACAAACTACAGGTTTATGTCAAAGCCCCCCCCCGCAAGGTAATCCTCTACATCAACGGCAAGGAGGTGGAGGCCTCCGTCAAGCAGATACGTTCCGAGATGAACAAGCTCGTGAACGAGCAGAACCGTATGGCCATCGAATTATACACCCCTTTTCATCGTGCCGTCGTTTCGCGGCGGCCCCTTCCCGTTCTCTGTGGCACGCGCCTGCCGCGCCGCGATATTGTGTGCGGGGGCACGTTTCTACAGATATGAAACGCCTACGGCGTTTTGGGGGATAAAGAACGAAAAACAAAGAACATAGAACGGAGACCTAAGAACCGAGAACACAGAACCGGGAACCGAAACCGCAAATCCCAATTCCCAAACGACAATTGGTGGAAATTTCACCTTCCCCAGCGCCACAATAAAAAAGCACCTGCAAAATCATATTGCAAGTGCTTGCCTGTCTTATGTGGTCCCTCTTGGGCTCGAACCAAGGACCTACTGATTATGAGTCAGTTGCTCTAACCAACTGCGCTAAGGGACCCGACTATCGTGTAGTCTTGAATGAGGCGGCAAAAATACATTTTTTTTGCAAATGCCGCATCAAGTCCCCTCTATTTCTTTTTCTTGACGGGCTTCAACGGCTCGTTGCCGAAAGAGTAGGTCACACCCACCAGCGCATTGACACCGAAATTGTTGAAATTCAAATACTCGGACGCATACTGGCACCCGATGTTGTTAACCTGTGCGAAGGCGGCAAAATGCTTGGTAATGATGTATTCGAATCCCACACCGAAATTGAGTATCGGCTTGAAGACCTTCTTGCCATCAGCATCGCGCATGTCATAATCCTTACGGATGTCATTGACCGTGCGATAGCCGGTGATGACGGTGTTGCCCGCCGCATCCACGCCCGTAACCGGCATCAAAGCCCAACGGTCGAAGCCGACTTTTGCATTAACATCGAAGATGAACTTCTGTTTCAGCACATACTTGCCCTCGAAGCCAATCTCCCACGTGGGCTTGTACCAGGCATGCTCCGGATGTACGGACTTGGGATGGAAATAGTAGCCCCAGTAGTTGGCGTTCAGATTCAAATAGAGATGATCGATGGCCTCCCAACTCAAGTTGGCGCACACGTTCAGATGCCCGACCTTCTCGGCATACACAATGTCGAACTGGTTCTTCAGCATACTGTTGGTATCCAGCACATAGAAGGGCATATCCTTGCTGTAAGAGTAACGTGCGGAAAGGTGATAGTTGAATTTCTTGAAGAGATTACCCTTCACACCTCCGTAGATGCTGACCTGCGTCCGGTTGAAGCGGAGGCTGTCGAGCTGCGGTTTCACGTAGGGATTCTCAT
This sequence comes from Bacteroidales bacterium, assembly GCA_016285145.1. GTDB lineage: Bacteria > Bacteroidota > Bacteroidia > Bacteroidales > WCHB1-69 > F23-D06. The sequence goes on from JAEEQE010000019.1 coordinate 5,561, forward strand.
AGAGGATGTTCTTCAACGAGTTGTATTCGGAACGGCCGTCCACGCCTGCATAGATGCTGAGCAATCCGCGCACCAAGCCCAACTGCAACTCAGCAATAGGATAGACAGGGCATCTCAACTGCTCATTAGCCATCAGCACCGGAACACCCACACCCAACAAGATGTGGTATTCCTTGATCGTGAAGTTCATGTGCGGACGGAACTCGACTTTGAAGCTGTTGTCAACATTGGGACTTGCCACATTATGCTGGGTACCCGCATTATAAATGGAGTCATTCCAATGGTTGTTATAATACTCCACATTGAAATCCAACTGATAATGCTGGTAACCGGAAATCTTCAGAAAACGTTCATCATACGCAATGAAGGATTTCAGACCCACCGTGTGCTCCATATCTTTCCAATAGGTATGGATAAAATCGTAATTCAAGCGCACATCCTCTTTCACACGCTTGTCTTCGGTCGTATAATTGGAACGGATGCCCAATTCGGCTTTCAGATGGTGGAAATTATTGTGAATACTGTCACGATAATCTTTCTCATAATAAACAGGATCAATGCCCCAACCCTTGTTATAACCATAAAGGTTTGCCATTTCATGGTTGTAGCCCAAAGAGGTGTAAAGGGTATAATTTTTGAAAAACCGGTTCATGAAAAGATGCACGCGGGTGTCGCTGGTGGGCGCGTAGGCGTACTGTTTCTGGATTTTGCCTATCGGCTCGGCCCACGAGGAGAAATGATGGAAATTCAAGCCGTAGGAATATTTGCGGTTGCGGCAATTGTGAATCGACAGTTCTGCTAACGGCGTGATCGGGTAGCCGAAACCCAACTTGATGTAATTCCGGTAATAAAGCTCGCTGATTTCGGGATTCAGCTTGGTCACCTTCATTTCGGCGGCGTTAAAGGAGACCTCCGGCTTCTGCGGACTGATCGTATAGGTGTATTTCACCTCCTCCTGCACGGTGTCCACGATAATGGCGGAACGGTTGATTTTGTTGGAGTTGATCAATTTGGGAACATACTGTATCAGCAGATGCGCGGAATCCACTACTTGGGCGCTCATTCCGAAAGCACAGCAACATAATGCGGCCACCACGGCCATTCGTCTTACATTATTATTGTATTTCATAATCATCCGACTTTAAAATTATTCCTTGTTGTTTTCCAACGCATCCAGCTCGGCAATCCGGGCCTTGGCCATATTGACCAGCTCCTCACCCTCGTAATTATCAACGATACTCTGATAGGTGTGGCGTGCCTGGAAATAATTGCCTTTCGCCTTGTAGAGGTCACCATAGAGGATGAAGGTGCGGGCGTACCAATATTCGGAGGAGTAGTCGCTGCCGAGGATGGCACGAATGCGGGTCTCGCAGGCTGACAAGTCATTCTCCTGGTTGAGGGCGATGTCGGCCAAATGGTAAGCGGCCTCGGCGCAGAGGTCGTTGCTGCCGCGCTTCACCAGTCGGCTGTAATAATCCTTGGCCTTGGCATACTCGCCGCTGTTCTTGGCGGAATTGCCGGCAATGAGCAGCGCCTCATTCAGCAGGTCTGCATCCGTCTGGTTGGAGCTGACAATATTGGCGGCGGCGTTCAGTGCCTTGGGATACTCCTTCAGGAAGTAGGCGCAGTGCATCACCCCGTTGTTGGCAAAGACAAGTTCATCCTCGTCTGACGTGCTTTCTATCAGCTTGTTGAAGTAATTGAGAGCACGGGCATACTCCTTGTCGTTATATAAGATGGAGGCCGATTTGTGCAGGGCCGTCACATTGTATTCGGTCTTGAAGTTTTTGATAATAGCCTCATAGTCGGCGAGGGCCTCCGAGTAGCGGCGCTGTCCGTATTCACACTCGGCACGATAGAAGCGGGCTTTGGCCACAAACGAGCCGTTCGGGAACTGGCGCAGATAGTCGCCGCAGCTCCGTATCGAGGCCTCGCAGTCACCGCGGTTGTATTTGCTCTCCACGGCACGGAAGGCGATGGAATCCTGCCTGTCGGCGGTGATGTTCATGTTCTTGGTGCGCACATAGTCGAAAAACTCGCTCGTGTTGCCCTCCTCGGTATAGATATTCTCCAGGTTGGCCAACGCGTCCTTGGCTTCCTGCGAACCCGGGTAGGTCTCCACCACATATTTGTAGGTGGAGATAGCCATCGGCACATTGTCGCTGTTCAGGTAGGCCTGGGCCAGACGGGTATGTGCCTGCCGCACATACTTGCTCTTCGGATGGCGGGCGATGAAGTCCTTGTAGGCGACGATAGCCTGCTCGTAATCGTTGCGCGTATGATACGTTACCGCAAGGTCGTATTCCGCATCGTCCAGATAGGCCGATTGGGAATATTTGTCCGTCAGGCGGTTCAAAGCGGCAATCTTCTTCGCATTATTCTTTTGGTATCCATAGCACTTCGCCAGCTGATAGATGGCGTAGTCGGCATTCGACTGGCCCAGATTCTCACATTGGGTGTAATACTGGATGGCGGAGTTAAGGTCCTGCTGCATGAAATAGCAGTCGGCCAACCGCGCAGTAGCATCGGCTTTCTCCGCCGGACTGTCCACGTCGCCGTTCAGAAACTCCTTGAAGTAGCGGGCGGCGTCGCGGTAGCGCTTGATTTTCAGCGACGCATAGCCCAGCGTGTAGTAGGACTGGCGGTAGAACTCATTGGATGAGGCACCGGCGGAGCGCTGATAATTCTGCAGCGTGTAATAGGCATCGGAGTACTGCTCGTTGCGGTATTGTGACTCTCCTTTCCAGTACAACGCACTCAAGTTCATGTCCTTGTCCACCGGCGCAGACAAGGTCTTCGTCAAAGTCTGCAACGCCTCCTTGTGGCTGCGGTTGTTGATAAGCTCCAACGCGCGGAAATAGGTGCATCGCTGGTAGGCCTTCAAAATCGCCGGAGTCTTGTTGTTCAATTTCTCAATGGAGGCGATGGCTGTCTGGTAATTTTTAGTAGAAAGATACAGTTTGGAGAGATAGGCCGACACCTCCTCGCTGCGGGAAGAGTGCGGATAGGTGTTCATATACTCCTGCAAGGCCTGGATGCCGTTGTTGAACGGGCTGGTGGAGGTCTGGCATTGGAGTTTGGCATAATTGTAAAGGGCATCCTCCTTTATATCGCTGTTGAAATCATATTTCGAAGCCTCCTTGAAACTCTGGATAGCCAGGTTGTTCTGGTTGGTCCGGCGGTAGCAGTCGCCGAGCAGATAGTAGCAGTTCTGCGTGGTGGCGGTGGGGTGCTTCGGGTTGATGGCCTTGGAGAAATTCTCGATGGCCTTGTCATACGCCTGCGCACGGTAGTAGGTGAAGCCGGCGGCGAAATAGTCATTACTGTCAAGGGTAATCTTGTCGGCGGCCAGCAGCTTGTCGAAGTTGTCGGCGGCCTGCTCATACTGGTTGAGATTATACTGCGAGATGGCCACGCAGCGGAGCGCCTGCAGCTGGGCAGGATCCTTGGAATCGGTGAGCGTCGGTGCCGTTTCCAACACCTTCTCATACTGTCCTTCCTTGAAATAGATCTGCGTCAAGTACTGACGCACATCATCGCGATATTCAGGGTCGTCCTTCAGCAGGAGGAAATCCTCCAACGCTGCCTCGTAATGCCCGTTCTGGTAGGCCAAGTAGGCCAGATAGTAGATGGCGTGCTTCTGATACGGTCCCGACTCCTCGCGAGCCTGGCTGAGATAAGATTTCGCCTTGTCGTAGTCGTTGAGCATGAAATAGGAATATCCTCTCTTGAAGCAGTATTCAGCCCGGTTCTCCGGCTGGATCTCGTTGTCCATAATCTCTTCAAAATGCGGGATGGCCTTTTTCCACAGTTTACGGCTGAAATAATAACGGCCCAAATAGAAATGGGCCTCGTTCACATTGGAATGTACCGGATAGCGGTCGATGAAAGACTGCAACAGATAGGCCGCGTCGGGATTGTCAAGCTTGGCGGCGCAGATGCCCATGTAGAAGAAGGAGTTGGTCTTGAGATCCTGCTGCATATCGTCCGTTTTCTCAAAGACATACTTGAAATACTGCTGCGCGGAACCGTATTTCTCATTCTGGAAAAGGTCCATAGCCACCTTGTACTCGTACTGCGGGGATTTGTAGTTTTCCGTACGTTGCGCCCATCCGGCCAGCGGCATCCAGCATCCCAAAAGAAACGAGAAGGCTAAAATTCTAAAAGGTTTCATATATCAGGCTACTTTTATTTTAGATTATAATAAACGGGCAAATGTAGGAAAAATTATAGGGGCGTTTCCCGCATCGGAAAGAGAATTGTAAACATCATTTTCTTAATAAAAACGTTTCTTTTTTTGTATTTTTGCAACCTCTTAAAAAATGATTCCAATGAACGACATACAAACATTAGACCACATCGAGGAACTGTTTCCGAACGATTTCACCGAAGAACAGATTGCCAAGGCCAAGACCTTGTTTTACAAAAAAATATCCATTGCCGCCCATCAGTTTTACGGGGGCAAGATGCAGACGCTGCCCAAGGCGCCCATCTATGGTTTCAACTGGTTCAACGTGTGGTACACGCCCGGCGTGTCGGCGGTGTCCACCACCATCCGGGATGACAACGACCGTTCCTTCGAGCTCAGCAACCGTTCCAACCTGGTGGCCGTCGTCAGCGACAGCACACGCGTGCTGGGCGATGGCGACTGCACCCCTCCCGGCGGACTGGGCGTCATGGAGGGCAAGGCCATGCTGATGAAATATCTGGGCGGTGTGGACTCCGTACCCCTCTGCATCGACAGCCGCGATGAGAACGGTGAACACCAGGCTGACAAGCTCATTGAGTTTGTGAAGATGGTGCAGCACAGCTTCGGGGCCATTAATTTGGAGGACATCTCGCAGCCCAACTGCTACCGCGTGTTAGACACGCTGCGCGAGGCGTGCGACATCCCCGTGTGGCACGATGACGCACAAGGCACCGCCTGCGTGACGCTGGCCGGACTCATCAACGCACTGAAAATCACCGGCAAGAAGATGTCCGACATCAAGGCCGTGCTCTACGGCGCCGGCGCTGCCAACACCACCATCGCCCGCCTGATGATCACCGACGGCGTGAAACCCGAAAACATCATCATCTTCGACACCAAAGGCACACTCCACAGCGGTCGCACCCAATACCGCGACGACCACCGTTTCTACCGCAAATGGGAATTGTGCCTCTCCACAAACCCACAACATATCGAGACCCATGAAGAAGCCTTCAAGGATGCCGACGTGCTGATTGCCCTTTCCAAACCGGGTCCCGACACCATCAAGCCGGAATGGATTTCCCTCATGGCCGACAAATCCATCGTCTTCGTATGCGCCAACCCCGTGCCGGAAATATATCCCTACAAGGCCAAAGAGGCCGGCGCCTACATTGTAGCCACCGGACGCGGCGACTTCCCCAACCAGGTCAACAACTCCGTATGCTTCCCCTCCATTCTGAAGGGCACACTGCTGGTGTCGGCCCGCAAGATCACCGACACCATGGCCATCCGCGCCGCACACTCCATCGCCGACTTTGCAGAACGTCAAGGTCTTAGCACCGAGCACATCATGCCCACCATGATGGACAGCGACCTCTTCCCGACAGTAGCCGCCGATGTGGCCATGCAGGCCATTCACGACGGCGTGGCCCGCAAGACGCGCACATGGCAGGAGGTCTATGACATCGCCAAGCACGACATTGACGAGACACACACCCTGGCCCGTCTCTTCGAACAACAAGGATTCATCAAGGAGTTTCCCGAAGAGAAAATCCGACGCATCGTACGGGAAGCCTGTGATGCTGTGCGCTCATGATCACCGCCGAAGCACATATCCGCCCCTTTCTCCGGTTGGGCCGGCAGCTCCGGCAGCCGGACATTGTCCGCCAACGGTTTGGAGAAGCCATCCGCATACAACACCAGCGCAACCCTTGGTTCACCCCCGAATGCTGTGAACAGGCGATACAAAAAATCGCCCTGTTGTTGGAAGAAGAGGCCATCCGAACGCTGTTGGAAAGGCATCCTGCCCTACCCCATTCCACTCCACAGACCATCGCCCTCATGGCCGCCGGCGACATGCCGCTGCAAGCCTTCCCCGACCTGCTGCACATCCTGCTCGCCGGGCATCGTCTCCAATGCCGACAAGCCCCCGACGACAACCTCCTGCTGCCCATCATCGTCCAAATGCTAACCGAAACAGATCCCGCATGGGCGCAACACATCCGCATCACAGACAAGATCACCGATGCGGATGCCGTTATCGCCGACGTGAATCCAGAGCAACTCGACACATTCAATCAATATTTCAAAGGGAAACCGCATCTGCTCCGCATCCGGAAAGGGCGCACCCTCATCCTCACCGGAAAAGAAGACGTCCTTGCCCTGTGTCAGATTGCCCACGACATCTGCACCTATTTCGGACGGGGGCCGGAAGCCATCCGGAAACTGATTGTGCCACAAGGGTATGACTTTCAACCTCTCTTCCAACAACTGCAGGAAGCCAGCATCCCTCTTACCACCCACAACCGATTCCTCAACCATCTGGAGTATCAGAAGGCCATCCATTTGATGGGCCGACAATCCTATCTGGATGCCGGCACATTCCTCTTCCGCGAAAACGACAACGACTTTCCGCCGGTGGCCGTGGTCCATTACGCCTATTACACAAACGAACCGCCCATACAAGCCAATCCAACAGAAGACACCCTCACATTTTTGGAACACCTCGTTTAATACATCCTTATGAAAAAACGCATCATTGTAGCCCTGTTCTTCATCGTCGGCATCACCTCCATCCCGCTGATCCTGTCCATCTTCAAGCTCTACACGGAAGCGGAGAAGGTACAGCGAAGCATTTTCGTCAACGAGGTGCTGACCGCCGGAGACGCCATCGTCAACCAGATTGACGCCACCATCCTCAACGACACAGTGGCCATGGCGGAAGCTGTAGGGAAGCTCACCGCCGCCGACACCACGGGTGTGGTTTCCACCATGCACACTCGAAAATTCCTGCTCGACACCGTAACGCAACAGCCCATCGGCGTCATCAAGGCGGTCATCTTCGTCAAGGAAAACAACTCCCGACTTATGGAGTGCGACACCGAGTATTTCAGCGAATCCTACCGGCAGCTCTTCCCCGTCAACAACGACCCATGGTCACCCAAGAACACCAAATCCACCACCCTGCTGATCAACAACACCCGCGATGCCAACCTCATCCAGCTTGACAGCCAGACCGTGGCCCTGCTGAACGCCGAGTTCCTTCACGAAGTCATTGAGAATGCCTTGGCCGCCGAAAACATCACTGCACGCTTCGATTTCTCCCTATACAACGCCTTCACCACCGATTTCGTGGTTGAACCGGAATTCACCCAACCCGAAAAAATGCTCAAAAGTGAATACGTCTTCCGTCTGAAATACAACGAGAAGGTCAGCTCGCCCCACTACATCATCCTCTTCTTCCCCGCCGAGCGCGGCATCTTTCTCCAGCGCATGAGCACCATCGTAGGCCTCATTCTCATCTTCCTGGTCATCTGCTTCACCATCTCCTTCACCGCCCTGTTCTCCCTGTACCGCCAGAAAAAACTGTCAGAGGTCACCAATGAGTTCGTCAACAACATGACGCACGAGTTCAAGACACCCATCTCCACCATCTCGTTAGCCTGCGAGGCACTCACCGACCCCGTCATGCGCAACGACGCCGACATCTTAGAGAGCTACGTTTCCATCATCCGCGACGAAAACGACCGTCTCAAGAACATGGTCAACAACATCTTACAGATTGCCCAACTGAAAAAAGGGCAGGTGAAGATGAACATCGAGCTATTAGACATGCATGAGCTCATCCACAAGGTCTCGGACAGCATCGCCCTGCAGATCAAATCCACCAACGGCACGCTCTCCTTGGCCCTGAACGCTGACACCTACAAGATCTTCGGCGACCGCTCCCATTTGGCCAACGTGATTGTCAACTTGGTGGAAAACGGCATCAAATACTCGCAAGGGGCACCCGAAATCCTCATCAACACGCAGTCGGACGAGAAATATTTCCTGTTCTCGGTCACCGACAAGGGCATCGGTATCCCCAAGAAAGCCATCGCCAACATTTTCGACAACTTCTACCGCGTGCCCAAGGGCAACGTACACAATGTGAAGGGTTACGGCCTCGGACTTGGCTACGTGAAGAAAATCGTTTCTTTGCACAAAGGCAAAATCCTGGTGCAGAGCGAAGAAGGCAAAGGCAGCACGTTCGTGATTTATTTGCCTATAAAGAAATAACAGGGGACAAGGGTTAGTAGTCAGTTAATAGTTAATAGTTAATAGTGAATAGAGAACAGGAACAAGTGACTGCGTTTCCCACAAAGCCCCATAACTATTAATTATTAACTGTTAATTATTAATTGTTAATTATTAATTGTTAATTGTCTCTTATTCCTAATTCAAGTCCCAACACAACGACACGATGTCCTTCCACGGCAGGTCGAGCAGTTCGGCCATTTCCGCGTTGCACAGGTGGCCGTCGTAGCAATAGACGCTCTGCATCAGGGCTGGTGTGCGCTGCAAGGCGAAGCGGAAGCGCGGACTGAACAGGATGTTCAAAATCATCGGAAGCACAAAATTGGACAATGCGATGCCCAACCCTACCGAGGTGAGGGTCTCCGAAAGTATTCTGTCGGTGACGGAGAGGCCCTGCGCATCTTGTATCAAGTTCATTGCTAAAGCAGAAACCTTTTTATGGAGAAGCATTTCCGCCTGCGGACGGCTCATCTGCGCGGCCTGCTGCGTGGAGAGGATAATCTGCCCCTCGCGCATCTGCCCAATCTGCTCCTCCGTGAACGGCATGAACTTCACTAACAGGGGCGACATTGCCGCCAACCGCACAAACTCGTCCTCGAACTCCGCCCCCACATCGGCATAATCCATATCCGAGTAGGGCGAATGTTCCGCAAAACCGCGCTGCATATAGACTTTGACATGATTATCCACCAGCGTGCGGACCGCGTTCGGCGTAATCCACGCAAAATCGCCAAGAGGCATATCATCCGCAATGAAGGCCACGGACACGCCATGGCGCGCAATCTCCACCGCCGCCGGCTTTTCCAACGTCACCGGCGACGCATCATCCCATATCATTCCTGTTGTGCCCATTTCAGCGATGTCTCTTCAGAAAATAATGTTGCGCGTCGTGTCATCCTCCCGTTCGATGCGTACCGGGATGAAATCATCCCCGAGAATGGGTTCCACCTTCTCCGTCCACTCGATAAAGCAGTACGCTCCGCTGGCTAAATACTCCTCAAAGCCGATGCGGGTGGCATCCGCAGGCTCGTCAATACGGTAAAAATCAAAATGATAGACCGGATATCCAGATTCAGTCCAATATTCATTGACAATGGCAAACGTGGGCGATGAGGTGATGTCGCACACGCCAAGCACACGACACATCTCCTTTATCAGCGTCGTCTTCCCGACACCCATTTCTCCGTAAAAACCGAAAACACGCTCCTGTGGATAAGCTTTCAGGATGGCGTCCGCCACCCCTGCCAGTTGCTGCTCGTTTGCCGTAATCTGTTGCATTTTTCTTTCTGTTTTTTTATGCTGCAAAAATAGCGAAAAACTACCACATCCCGTCAAAATCGGTCCAGATGCGGTCGCCGAGTTTCCAGGCGGTCTCCACGGCGGTGTTACCACAACGGTTGGTGAAGTCTGTGAGTGTGCGGATGGCTTCCTGGCGATTGCCGTTTTTCAATTGTTGTAGAGCTTTCAGCTCAATATCTTTATGCTCGTCAATAAATTGTTTCTCAAGAGGTTCCCAAGTCTTGTCTATAACGATATGCATGTCGCCCCAACGCTGGCAGGCCAAGCTACCCACCCGGTTGAATCCCCACCACGCGGCCTCTTTGCTGAAGCCAGTCATGCGGCCATCGGTCTTGTAGGTGGTGGGCAGGTCGGTGACGTTGGCGTAGATGGGCACATAAATGGAGGATGCCACGTTGTCAAGGGCAAACCAGCAGAGCGCACCCACCTCATCGGGCAGGTCGGCACGACATTGGATGATGGTGCCGTAAACGGTGAAATGAACGGCTATATTGCGTTCTCCCAGCTCGTTCCATCCGCCGTTGATGCGATGCAGCTTCAACTCATCAGCCTTCATGAAGGGGTTAGCCATGGGAGAAATCACCTGTTTGCCCTCCTTGTTGGCCACTGTCAGGGTCTTGCGCATGTCGTATGGGGTACCCTCATAATAGTCTTTGAAGACGCTCATCATCTTTTCCAGAGTCACCAGTGTGTCGGGCTTCACGGAGAAGGGATAGTTTTCAGCGTTGGGGTCCAGCTTAAGCGACGGTGCGAGCAGGTCGAAGACGCGCCATTCCCTGCGGCGACAAGCAATCATCGTGCGCGTCTGCGGCGCGTATGCGTAGGCAAACTGAAACGTGGATTTACCATCCCACCAGCCATTCTCCTTGGCCAAGGAATATACGTTGTCGGAGGCCATGAAATAGTCCTTGTCCTTCAGGTTGATTTCGCGAATGGTGGAGGCGTTGGCGTTGACGGCCACATGGTCGTCTGGCACGCGCTGGGCAGCCCACACAGCCCCGCGCTTGTCCTTGCCGGGACCGAGAATCTCTAAATGCCACACCTCGTTCTTGTCGGCGATGGTGAGACATTCGCCCGCATCGCGCCAGCCGTACTCCTTGAGGAGCTCGCCGGCCATACGGATGGCCTGGCGGGCGGTGGTGCAACGTTGCACCATGAGACGGCACAAGGTCTGGCACTCAATCAGCCCGCTGTCGGATTTCAACTCCGACCGCCCGCCAAAAGTGGACTCCCCGATGGCCAACTGCTTCTCATTGACGCAGGGATATGCGGTGTTCAAGAACTGGTATGTGTGCGCCACCTGCGGGATCTCGCCGATGAGGATGTTCTCGTAACGGGCCATCTGGCCGGGCACCTTCTTGGCCCAACGGCGCCAGTACATGCCTTCGGTCTCGCCCGGCTGGTGGTCCATAGCCGGCTCCACCATAATATTGGTACGCGAACGATGGCTGTCATCCGTGTGCGAAGTCATGACAGAGCCGTCGGCGGAGGCTTTCTTACCGATGGTGATAGAGGTACATTCCATGCCTTCAGTCATGGGATCAATATCCGTTTGTGCGACAGCCAAGCTGACGATCGCAAGGAACAAGAGAGTGAACAAAGGTTTCATCATGTTTTTCTATGTTTAAATATTGTAAAATCGTTATAATGCCCATACCAAAAGGCCCCCGCAAATGATAAGCCCACTGACCACCAAATCGATGAGGCAGAAGCCCATGATGTCTTTGGCGTTGAGTTTGGCGATAGCTAATGCGGGGATGGCCCAGAAGGGCTGTATGAGGTTGGTCCACGCGTCACCCCAGGCGATGGCGGTTCCCGTGAGGCCCGGATCCACGCCTAAGTTGGCGCCGGCGGCGAACATGATGGGTGCCTGGATGGCCCAGTGACCACCGCCCGAAGGCACGAACATATTGAGCACGGCAGCACACAAGAAAGTGAGCAACGGATAGGTTGTGGGATTGGATATTGAGATGCAGGCATTGCTGATGACCGTTCCGAAGCAGATGCCTGAGTGCCCGATGCCCGTGATGATGCCCATGATACCGGCATAGAACGGGAATTGCAGGATGATGCCCGCCGCGCCGGAGGCTGCCTTGGTAAAAGCCCGGACATAGGCCAAAGGCGTTCCGTGCAGAATGACACCCACGAACAGGAACAGCATGATGACTGAGTTGAGATCTAACGAACCGCCCCGGAATCCGATTTTCACAATCAGGTATCCAAGCCCTAAAATGGCCACTAACCAATTCAGAATACGGCTGTTCTCCAACTTCTCGGCAGGCGTGGAGGGTACGATATCCGGTTGGGGTTGTTCTTCCGCCAACAGGGCAGGGTCGATAGCCACCACTTTCTCAGGATGCGGGTGCATGAGCGCGTTCACCACCACGATGGCGGCGATGGTGAGTGCCACCATGACGAGGTTGTGCGGATCCAGGATGGTCTGCGTCACAGGGACGGGTTCGGTGAGGATGCCGTTGGTGGCCTTGGTCAGCGCCTCGCCCGGCGTGGCCATCGTCAACGGAATGGACCCGGACAAACCCGCGTGCCATACGACGAAACCGCTGTATGCGGAGGCAATCAGGAGGCGGTAGTCCACCCCTGACAGCTTGCGGGCTATCTCTTTGGCGAAGATCACCCCCACAATCAGCCCGAAGCCCCAGTTGAGCCAGCAGGCCACAGCCGACACACCGGTCACGAGAGCGATGGCTCCGGCGGGAGTTTTGGGAATACCCGCCAGACGGCTGATGCCCTTCTTGATAACGGGAGCAGCAGCCAACGTGGAACCGCAAACCAGCACCAACGCCATCTGCATGGCGAAGGCCAGAAGGCCCCAGACGCCATTGCCCCAATGTTCCATCACCTCCAATGGAGTCTGGTGGCAGATGGGCATCGCTAACAAGGCGGCAAGGAAGGTGAGTAAGATGGCAAAAATGAACGGCTCCGGCAGATAGCGTTGCACCACACGGACGCAGGCATTGATGATTCGTTGGAACATGGAGGTGGGATTATTTTATATGTTACGGAGTACAATATCGATGCGATCGTCGAAAGCCTCACGGGTAGCGTAACCCACATGAGGCACAAGCACACAATTCGGGGCGGAGAATAAAGAATGATCTTCGGCCAAGGGCGGCTCTTTCTCATACACGTCGATGCCCGCACCAGCGAGAAGGCCCGCTTTCAGCATGTCAGCCAGAGCCTCGATGTCCACCACGTTGCCCCTGGCAGTGTTGATAATGACGGCCGTGGGCTTGCACATTTGCAGCAGCTCGCGACTGATGAGATGATGCGTCTCCGTCGTCAGCGGCACATGCAAGGAGATGATGTCACAGGTTTTCATCAATTCCTCCAAAGGAAGATATACGATGCCATGCGCGACCACATCATCGTACTCGCTGCGGCTCCAAGCCACCACCTCGCAGCCGAAATGCTGGAGCAGAAAGGCTGTACGTTGACCGATGGCGCCGGTGCCTACAATGCCTACACGCTTGCCCCGCAACTCGTGACCTAAGAAATTGTTGCGCGTGCCTCCTTTGCGGGTGTCGGCATCCAAGGCCGTGATGCGACGATACACGTCTAACATCAGCCCGATGGCCAACTCCGCCACACCTTCCGTGGCATAACCGGAAGCATTCACCACCTCGATGCCGTGTGCACGGGTATATTCCAAATCAATATGGTCCAAGCCCGTGAAGGCGACGTTCAGTTTCTTCAGCTTAGGACATTGCGACAACACATCGCTTCCGATTTTAATATTGGACACGATGACCTCCTCCGCATCCTTCATCCGTTCGATGAGGGTTTCCGCATCTTCCTTACGGTCGCGGTAGCAGATAAACTCGTGACCTCTGGCGGACAAATCAAATGCAATGTTAACGGCACGCTCTTCGCTGATGCCGATAGGTTCTACAGCTACTATCTTCATATAGTTATGTTTTAATGAAAAATCTATTTCACGCGAAGTTGTTCCACCTGTAGTACTTTCCCGTTGGCCTTATCATGCAGAATGGCCACCACCGAACAGTTGTCGGGATTCCAGTCGTGCCCGGCAAAGGCAATGGAGTGTCCGTATGTGTAGGCTTCGTCTTTTTGTAAAATGCCGTCAGCCGTCAACAGGTCGCCGAAAGTGCCGTTCAACCCCGCACGCAACACATGCTTGTGGCTATAATCCAAAATGGTCTCCGAATGTTTGAGCTGCGGCTTGATGACGTTGTCCTCAACAAGGAACAAAGAGAGTCGCAGAGCATTGGGATAATCCGCCAACATAGTGACCTTGGCATTGACCTTCAGCATACCGGAGGCATCATATTGGTTAATGAGCTGGATGGCAGCCATCGGGGTGCGGTCTTCAGCCGTCAGTTTGGTTTGCCAGCGTGCCGGCGACACGATGCTCGGATACCGGTTGATGATGGCCACTGGGATGCCGTCGATGTTGAAAAAGGTGCGGAGCTCGTTTCCGACATCGGTGCGGAAATCGTACGAAAACTCGGGATGGGTTGCCTGCGGGGCCGCCAAGGCACCGGCATGGATGCCCACCATCACTAAGGTGTCACCGAAAATCGTATGCAGACGGTCCAGCTCATCGTGGCCGTCCGGACAATTCGGACAATAGTGGCCGGTATATTCTTCAATCAAAAGTTTGCGGAAGACACTACTGGGGTCCAACGGAGGAAACTCCACCGTCACATCCTCCACTTCATGGGGGATGATGTAGGGGCCTTCAATGCGGTCGCATGCGGCCATAAGGCCCGCCACGATGAACAATGCTATGATGATGTATCTCATTTTTTCCATTTTTACAATATAAGGTTAAAAAGATGTGGTGATGGAAAGCCCAACGCCGTAGGAGGCGGGTACGGCACGGCAAACGCCACCGATGCAGAGGATCCCCTCTTGGGTCTTGCCGAAGTTGAGCGCAATGCGGGTGGTATTCCACACAAAGGCTCCGGCGATGTTGAAATAGTGTAGCCGACGCGACGGGTCCGGATTGCCGTAATTCCAGTCGTCACCGATAGAGATGAACCATCTCGGACTGATGGAATATTCGAGCATACCATAGACATGACTGCCCTCGTCATCCTTGGTGTATAAATGCTGAAGGTCCAGATGCAGCGCATGCTTGGATGTGATCTTCCATTGGAGGTCGGAGGCCACTAAATGCCCGCGCATCATGCCTCTATGCCCTTGCAGGATTTCAAGATTGTAGGAGATGAAATTGTAGGCTAATGTCCATTTCCATGCTTTGGTGAACCGATGGCTGATTTCCAGTCCGATATCCTGATAGAGCAGATCGGGACCGAATTTGAAGAATGAGGAGGTGTAGCCTTCTGTTCCCATGGGAGTGCCGTATTCCAGGGCCAACGCCACCGGCTGCTGGTCGGTATTGTGGAAACGGGAGAAATTAAAGGTCAGGTCGGTGCCATACTTGCCGCCCAACTTCGTCTTCTTGGGTATCTTGTAGTTGACTTGAAGCTGTACGCCGATCTGGCTGTTGGGCTGGCTGGCGAACCCGTAATCGCTTATGAGCTGGTACGAATACTGCCGGTTGATAGCCGGGATATTGTTGATACTCAACCAACTGTTTTGCTGGACCATACGTTGCGAACGGAAATCCATATTGTCGGAACGGATGAACGAGGCCGCCACGCCGAAGCCTTTCATGGAGTATGTGGCCGAGAGGAAGAGGGCATCGCCTTTCTTGTAGATAAAGTCGTTGGAAACGTTCGGGTCCTGCATCTTCTGGGCGTATTCGGCATCAAAACGGAAGCCCTTGTACCCGAAATTCAGCCTCGTGGCCCATATCGGGATGTTCTGCGGAATCTTCTCGGCGGGAATCTCACCGTCGCACACGCTGTCAGTGCCGGGATACAGTCTGGCGTTGATGGGCTCGTCAGCCTTCTCGAACTTGCTTACGAAAGAGGCCCCGATGTTCGTGATGAAGCCCTTCTCCTGCATCTTGGGGATAAGTTCGCCCAAGGCGATTTCACCGTCAAGCCCCCGCACGAAATCGCGGCGGCCCAAATAGCTTTCGAAATTGAACCGCTCGATACCCCACACGCCCTTGATGGTGATGCCCTTGTACGGGGTCACCTTCACGCGGGCCCCTAACAGACTGTTGTCAATACCCAGTTGCCGGTCCTCATACGCCCGCAGCACAAGCCCATTGCCGAACTGCTCGTAGAAGTTGCCGGCAGTGACCTGGATGAACTTGTTTTTATAATCGGCGAAAAAATAGCGCACGCCTTGGCCCTGATATTGGATTTTCTCGAAATCGATCAGCGGGAACTGATAATACTCGTAGCGCACGCCGGCCGAGAAACCGCCATTCGAATAGAGCAGGTTGATGAAAGCGTTGGCCCTGACTTTGGAGTCCACCTTTTCCGCCCCGATGAGGGAGTCAGGCATATAGTACATGCCGTTGAACCCGAAGTCGCCACTGATACGGCTGTTGCCAAACTGATGCTGGCCCAACAGCGGCAATGCGGATAACGTCATGAAACAAAAGATGATAACAGGTAGATATTTTTTCATACAATAGTGTGCAATGATTTTGACGGATTATTTTCCAGCCAGCTTTTTAATGATTTCATAAACTTCCTCTTCCCCGCCGGCCGCGTAGGAGGTATGCTGCCAAACAATCTCGCCGTTGCCGTTGAGGATGCAGAGATACGGCACATCGTTCACATTCATGGCGCGCTTGAAGTCGGAGTTCACGTCTAACAGGACAGTGTATTCCCAACCTCGCCCGTTGACGAACGGTGCCACGCGTGCGGAAGTCTTCGAGTCGTCAATGGAGATGGCGTACAACTTGACACCGGTCTCCTCCACCCAGTCCTCGTATTCGTCGGCAATGGCCATCAGTTCATTGATGCAAGGTCTGCACCAAGTGGCCCACAAGCTGATGATAATCGGCTTGCCGTCGTTCTGGATGTCAGCAGTGTTGAAGACCTGTCCGTCCAAGGTCTGGATATCAATGGCAGGTATTTTGGCCAGATGCTGGGACTTGGTGTCGTCGTTCTGGGCGATGACCGGCACACAAAAAGCCAGCATACAGAGGATGGATAGGATTCTTTTTTTCATAATACAGTGTTTTTAATTCTTTCTATTGATAAAAAGAGGATTTTCAATTTCTTGTTGTTCTTTCGGAAAATATTTGTTCAAATATTGGATCAGCCCGTTGTCGGGAGATGGCGCATAGCGGTTGAGGATCCGCCCGTCAGCCCCAAAAATCATGTAGTCGGGCAGTGTTTCCATGCCCAAGCGCATCAGCCAGTCGTAATTGCCGTTGAAATGCAGGATCGGCCACGCCACCATCCCGCCGTAGGCCTTGCAGAACTGCTCGTATGTTTTGCGCCCAGGATCAGCACAAATGCTCACAAACTGGACTCTGTCTTGAAAATTCTGATAAAATTCGTTTAACAACACCATCTCCCGGATACAATCAATGCAGTCGGACTGCAAAAACTGCACGTAGATAGGTTTGTCGCCTATTTGGTTTAAACGAAGATGTTTTCCTTTGTCGTTGGTGAACACGGGCATGTCGGCTTTCTGCGCCGGAGGCATGGCGAGTTCGAGAGCGTGAGCTATATAAGGCTGATGTTCCGGAAAATGCGTGGAGACTTGGATGTATTGTAGCAGTTTGATGACGTTCCCGCGATCGAACTCTTCGTTGTCTATCCATTGTTGCAGACTCCGGATGATGACCAGCTCGCGCAGGCGCTCGTTCACTAACTGCGGGTCCCGGCCCACCTCGTTGAAAAGAGTCAAGTAGTCGGGCTTTTCATTAACGGTGCGAGCCAACAGATCTTTGGAAATACGTGGTGAATTGTACAGATAATCCCCGTAAAACTGGTTGAACAATGCCATGTAGGCTGGGTTGTTGTAGAGCACTTTATCGTGATCGAAATACTTGGAATAGACAGCCCGGCGGTCATGCAGGATTTCTAAAAGTCCATACGTGTAGAAAATGTAGGATTCGTAGAAATTTTCCGCATTATACCGGATTGGGAAGCGCTCAGAAAGCAAGGTGGAAACGGTGTCGAACGCCTTCGGATCGTGGTCATACGTGATTCGGAATGCGTAGCGGTCGGTGATGCCGCTGAAATAGCGGGAGAACCGGTTGATCTTGTAGTTGAGATCGGCGGTGTCGGTCTGGTCGGTGGTGATGTGCAGGAATCCGCCGTATGTCTCCGGGTTGAGGAGCTTGAACAGCACCGTGTCGGCACTGATATTGAAATGGTAGCTGTGGAAAGGCACAATGAAGAACTCGGCCTTGGTGGTGCGGATAGCCAACTGCACCAACTTGATGTCGGTGGTAGGGTACGTGAGCTTGAATCGCCCGTTCTTGTCAATCTTGTCGTGCGCTGCCACAGTGGGGATGTTGTTGAGCAGGTCGTCAAACACCAGCAGACGGATTTCTTCATTGCGGGCAAACGGGGCTTCGCCGGTGATAACCACGGGCTGCTGCGCAAAAACCCGCATCCCGAAGATAATCAGGATAAGTAGGAACGGGATTCTGTATGTGTTTGACTGGGCAGTCATTATGGCGCTTCAGGAAGTTTGTAAGACAAAAAGGCGGAATAGTCGGCGTGCAGCGACCACAGTTCCCGCACCAGCGAGGAAGAAACGATGGCACACTCGGGAGATGACGGGATGAAGAGCGTCTCCACATCGGGATTCAAAGTCAGGTTTATCCGGCGCATCTCCTCTTCGGCTGCGAAGTCGGTGGCGTTGCGAACACCCCGTACCAGATAGTTGGCCCCGATTTCACGGCAGAGGTCCGTGGTGAGCCCCTCATACGCCATGACGGTCACCTTCGGATTCCCGTCGTACAGGCCCCGGATCCACTGGAGGCGCTGCTCCACGGAGAAGATGTCCTTTTTGGCGTGATTGTGACCCAAGGCGATGTAGAGGTGGTCGAAGAGCGGCAAGGCTTTCCGAACGATGTCCTCGTGCCCTTTGGTAAAGGGACAAAACGAACCGGCAAACAGGGCTATGTTTTTCATAACAATCAATCTCTGAGGATGGTGAAATTGTAATCGTCGAGGAATTTGATCAGTCGGGAAGGTTTGTAGTCGATGGAGCTGGCGAACTCGTGCGGCACCACGTGATCCATCTGGCGGATGATTTCCGGGGAGATTTCCTCGAACGTCTTCGGGGTGGGTTCGCCGGCGATATTGGCGGAGGTGGAGACGATGGGCTTGCCGAGGGCGCGGATGAGCTTACGGCAGAACTCGTTGCTCGTAATCCGTATGGCGATGGTACCGTCGTCATGGACCAGCTTGGCGGGGAGGTTCTTGGCAGTGGGGTAGATGAAAGTGGTGGGGCGCGAGATGTGCGGAATCAGGTCCCACGCAATCAGCGGGATTTGCTCCACATAATGAGGCAGACGCTCTGCCGAATCCAGCAGGATGATCATGCTCTTCTTCTCGTTGCGCTGTTTGATGCGGTAGATGGCCGCGACGGCCTCCTCGTTGGTGGCGTCGCACCCGATGCCCCACACCGTGTCGGTAGGATAAAGCAGCACTTTGCCCTCACGCAGCAATGCCGCACACCGTTCGATTTCTTGTTCCATATCAGTAGTTCATTAGTAATGGCAAACCAAAGATTTGCAGCCGCAAAAATAATACTTTTTTACACACAATGGGGCGGAAGAAATGAAATGTGTGACATGAGTTTCAAGACGTGAGCTACTGTTGGCCGTTGAGGATTAACCCTTGGGTAATGAACTTAGAATCACAATTGCTTTTAACATTTTCCCACTCTTACGAAAAATATGTACTTTTGCACGCTTTTTTTGGACACCCTGAATATGAAAAAATATATCTTCGGACTGATGTTTTGCGCCTTGAGCCTCGCGGCCCCCGCGCAACAGATTGCCCTGCTCAAGTACAACGGCGGCGGCGACTGGTACGCCAACCCAACCTCGCTACCCAACCTGATCAAATTCTGCAATATCAACCTCGGCATGTCGCTCGACCTCAAGCCCGCCACCGTGGAGGTGGGCAGCGCCGACATCTTCCAATACCCCTTCGTCCACATGACCGGACACGGCAACGTGGTCTTCAGCGAGGCTGAGGCCGAAAACCTGCGCCTCTACCTCATGTCTGGAGGCTTCCTGCACGCGGACGACAACTACGGCCTCTCCACTTTTATACGCAAGGAAATGAAAAAGGTGTTTCCGGAGCTCGACCTCGTGGAACTGCCCTTCAACCATCCGATTTTCCATCAGAAATACAAGTTCCCGAACGGATTGCCCAAGATCCACGAACATGACAACAAGCCCCCCCAAGCCTTTGCCCTCTTCTGGGAAGGACGCATGGTGTTCCTGTTCACGTATGAGTGCGATTTGGGCGACGGCTGGGAAGATTACATTGTACACAAGGATTCGGAAGCCACCCGCACCAAAGCCCTGCAGATGGGTGCCAACATTCTCCAATACGTTTTCTGCCAGTAGGTTGAAAACTCTTAATCTTCGATTTCCGTCTCCTCGCTCGGACCGCTGGTCTGTGCCTTCTTTTCCAATTCCATCTTTCCGAAACGCAGTGTGATGCCCGCACTGATGAAACGGCTGTTGTATCTGGTGGACGAACGGACCACATAATAGGGATTGTCCTCCGCCGTGGCCGACTTGTTCCAATTGAAAATGTCGCTCACATTCAAGTGGAGGGAGATTTTGCGTTGCAGCAGATCCGCCCGCAGGCCACAGTCGATGGAGTAGCGAGGGCGTGTGGTTGTGAAAAGCGACACACTCTTGGAACGGTAGTTGGCCGAAGCGAACACCTCCAGCACCTTCCACAGTTTTGCCCAATAGTTGAGGCGGAAACTGTATCCCAAGTTGGAGAAGATGCGCGGGTCGGGCTCGTTTCGGAAACGATATTCCGAATGTTCGTAGTAAATATTGGCATAGAATCGGATAGTCATAAAGGTCTTCAGGCGGTAGTTCATGTTGAAAGAGGCCCCTGTGTTCAGCGTTTTGCCCGCATTCACCGGCATGGTGAACGTGACCACCCGTCCGAAAATATCGCTGTAGGCCACGTCTGTCAGCGTGTTCACCTTCTGACCCGTATGCTTGAAATAGGCGGAAAGCCCAAGGTTGCCGAACTTGTTCACGAATTTTGTCCAGTTGAACTCCACATTGTGCGTCTGGGTGGCGCGCAACTCGGGATTTCCAATACTGTACGAGTCCTCCCCGTAGCTGATGAACGGGCTGATACGGGAGGCATCCGGATGCTTGATGCGATACGTGTAACTCAGTCGGAAATTGTGCATCGATTTCGTCCGGTAGCTCAGATGCAAAGACGGGAAATAACTCAGTCTGTCCTGTATGACATTGTCCTGAGGGGAGTTTAAAATCTGATAAACCTCATGGTTGTATCGGACCCGAAGGCCCTCTTTCAGGGTGAAGTTCCCGAACTTGTGCTGGAGAGTGACAAAAGCGCTGAGACCACCATTCAGATTGCGTGTGTCCTTCAGGCGCAGAGAGTCCAGCAGGAACACGTCCTCCGTGTTCATCACCAATGTGTCTGATGAGTTCAGGCCGTTGTTTTGGCGGTAGCTGCCCTCCATCCCGACCGAAAGCTCATGGTTGCGGGCAAAGGGACGGGAGTAGTCGAGGCTGGCACGAACGCTGTAGTTGAGCCCGTTGTTGGTTTTCTTCTTATGATAATCCATAAAATCCTGCAACATATAGTCACGGATCTCTTCCGAAAAGGACCGGCTGCGGTTAAAATTGCCCGACACATTCGCTTTCAGCTCGTGACCCTGGCGATCAAAACGATGGAGGAACCACACCCCCCCATAGGCACCCGCCGAAAACGACCGGTTGGCATTGTCGGTAATATAGGCGTAAAGGCCCGCCGAAGGCTCCAGATATTCCCGACGGAAGACATTCTGGCCGTTGCTGTAGCGGCTCCACGACGGGTAGGTGCCCGCCCAGAAACTCATCGTGTTCAAAGTGTCGAATGTGTAACTGCCGTTGAAACTGAAAGAGGTTGAGAAATTGTGCGTTAAGGACTGGCCGCTGCCATGTCCGTTGCTGGAGGTGTCACCCTCGTGGTTGAAACGAGTGGCATACGATTCGCTGACGCTGTTCTGGAAATTATAGCGCCCGCTGAGGTAGAAGTTCAGCGACAGCTTTTCGTTGGCCCACACGTATGACACCCACGGGTTGACCTCCGGACGGGAGGAGCCTGTCACGCCGAAACTGATGAAGCTGTTTTTCTTGATGTTGCCCGCTAAAATGATGTTGATAATGGCATCAGCCTCCGTATTGTATTTGGCTGATGGATTGTTGATTACCTCTATGCGCTCCAATGCGTTGGCGGGTAGCTGGCGGATAAAGTTCTTAAGGTTGTCTTCCGTGAGGTTGGAGGGTTTGTCGTTCATCCAGATCTCCACCGAGGAGGCTCCGTGCAGGGTGATGTTTCCCTCAATGTCCACCTCCACGCCCGGGGTGTTCTGCAAGGCATCGGAAGCAGTGCCCGACTGTATGGTAGGGTCGTCCGACACGTTGTACATGGTCTTCTCCCCCTCCACCATGAACACGGGCCTTTCAGTCACGATGCTAACCTCGCCCAGAGTGGTACTTCCTTTTTTCAGGGCTACCGGTTGCAAACGTACATGTGACTCATCACCGCCCACGGTGACGGGTACGGTGCGCATATCATAGCCTATCAGGGACAGTTTCAGCAGATGGTTGCCCGCCGGCACGTCCGCGAGGGTGAAACGTCCGTTCTGGTCGGTGACGGTGGCTCCCACCATCGCGCGGGAAGAGTCCGTCGTGAAAAGGCCCACGTTGACAAATGCCACGCGACTGCGGTTAGCACTGTCCAGCACCACGCCGTGCAGCATGTAGGTGCGCTGCCCGAACAGGGCCGACACGGAAAAAACAAACATTAACAGGAGGATTATACGGTGTGTTTTTGACATCTTGTTGGGATTTTGAAACAACGGGTGTCCGACTGAAGGATTTTCAGGCTGCAAAAATAAAAAAAATGAAACATCCATCGGAAATATTTTGTATCTTTGCAACGTTAGATTTATTATGGTTAAGAAGAGTTGTAAGTTATTGATAATAATACTGTTGGCTGCTTCTGTGGACGTTTGTGCCGCGGATTTTACGGCTGTTTTCTCCGAAAACCCGTACACAGTGCTGTCGGTGCAGGACACCTCGAAGCCGTCGCAGAAGGCCACCAAGCCAAAAAAGGAGCGTCTCTCCAAGGGAGCCAAGAAGGTCACATTCGAGAGCTTCGAGGCCAACTATGCGAGAGCCATGCGGTATTATAACAACCAGCAGTTTCTCTCCGCCGCCGGCCTTTTCGAGGATCTGTACCCCCTTTCCTTGGGCACGCCCCGCGCCGACACCATCCTTTTCCTCTTCGCCCATTGCTACTACATGAACGCCGACTACACGATGGCCGCCTTCCATTTCCGCGACTATGTGAAGCGCTATCCCAACAGCGACCGCACGGAAGACGCCTTCTACTACTGTATATCCGCCATCAACAAATCCAGTGCCGACTACAATCTGGACCAAAGCAACACTCAGTACGCCATCGAACAGATCAAGGCTTTCCTGATTGCCTATCCCAATTCGAAACACGTGGAGGAATGCAATGTGATGTTAGACGCATTGCGTCTGAGATTAGCACGTAAGGATTTGGAGATCATGAAATTGTATTATAACACAGATCACTATGAAGCGTGCCAGATTGCCGCGAAGAATTTCTTCAATGAATATTCCTACTCTCCCCTGATGCCGGAGGCGATATATTATCTGGTGTTGAACAATTACGAGTTTGCCAGAAAGAGTGTGGAAAAAAAGAAGGCCGAGCGTTATCGCGCATGCTTGGATGCCTGCAACCGCCTCACCCTGAATTACGGGGAGACGAAATATACCAAGGAGGTGGAGAAAATAGCCGCCGACGTTCAGAAACAGTTACAGAAATACAATTAACAAATCAAATTATATTTTAATGAAAGCAGCTGATTACAAAAAACTTAAAATCGATCTCTTTGCAAAGACGAAAGACATCAGACAGTATGACAAGGAGACGGGAAATTTCTACAAGAGCATCGTCATCATGTCGAAGCGGGCGGATCAGATAGCCTCCGACCTGAAGCAGGAGTTCCAGGAGAGTTCCCAGCAATATTCCCCGACGAACGAGTCGTTGGAAGAGGTGTACGAGAACCGCGAGCAGATCGAATTGTCCAAATTCTACGAACAGCTTCCCAAGCCCACGCAGATCGCGCTGTACGAGTTTGAGAACAACCAGGTCTATTTCAAGGATCCCGACGTGGAATAAAACACCGCTGACATGCTGAACGGCAAACATATCGTCATCGGGATCACGGGCGGCATTGCGGCCTACAAGTCGCTGTACCTCATCCGCTTGTTCAAGAGCAACGGCTGTGATGTGCGGGTGGTGGCCACACGGCACGCCTTAGAGTTCGTCACACCACTGACGATAGAGACCCTGTCGCAGAACAAGTTGTACGCCGACCTGTTCGACCCCACGGAGCATCGCGACACCCATCATATCAGCCTGGCCGACTGGGCCGACTGCATGGTGGTGGCACCAGCCACAGCCAACATCATCGGCAAATATGCCAACGGCATCGCCGACGATGCCCTGTCCACACTGCTGCTCGCCCTGCAATGCCCGGTCTTCATCGCCCCGGCCATGAACGACAAGATGTTCGCGAACGCCGCCGTGCAGCACAACATCAGCCTGCTCCGGGAGCGAGGCTGCCACATCATCGACCCGCAGAGCGGATTCCTCGCCTGCGGCAGTACGGGCACCGGAAGAATGGAAGAGCCTGACCGCATCTTCACCATAGTAAATCAACACCTTACCGCCGAACAGCGGTTTGCCGGTCAGAAAGTTCTCATCACCGCCGGACCCACATACGAACCCATCGACCCCGTACGTTTCATCGGCAACCACTCCTCCGGCCTCATGGGTTTCTCCATAGCGGAAGCCGCCGCCGAACAGGGCGCAGAGGTCACGCTGGTGACAGGACCCACGAACCTGCAGACAAAGCATCCCGCCATCCACCGCTGCGATGTGACCACCGCCGCCGAGATGTATCAGGCCTGCATGAACGTGGTGGACAATCAAAACATCTGCATCATGTCGGCAGCTGTGGCCGACTACACGCCGGAAAACCCTGCCCCTGAGAAGATTAAGAAGCACACCGAAGGACTGGATTTACACCTATGCAAGACCAAGGATATCCTGGCCAGCATCGGAAAACAGAAACGCGCCGACCAGATTCTGGTTGGCTTCGCCTTGGAGACGGAGAATGAAATTGAGAACGCCCGCACCAAACTGCATACTAAAAACGCCGATGTCATCGTTTTGAACTCGTTGCGGACCAAGGGCGCAGGCTTCAAGACCGCCACCAACCAGGTGATGATGATGACCAAAGGCGACCATACGGAAACCAGCGAGCTGAAAAGCAAACGCGAAATCGCCGACGACATACTGAACCTGGTGTATAAAATAATGACTCACGAAGTAGAATAATGACAATGAAAAGGCTATTTCTCATCCTGTTGTGCGCATTCGTCTGCGGCGGATTGTTCGCTCAGGACTTCCAATGTCAGGTGTCGATTAACGCCAACCAGGTGACCGGCGGATCCAACACCCAGCGATACAATGATTTGCAGCAGAAGCTGTACCAGTTCATCCACGACCGCAAATGGTGCCAGTACAAATTGAAAACCAATGAACGCATCGAGTGCGCGTTGCAGATCACACTGACGAAAGTGTCGGGCGATGTGATGGAGGGCACGATGAACATCCTGCTCCAACGTCCGGTCTATAAGGCCAGCTACAAGACCACCCTGCTGAATTTCCAGGACAAGCACATCCAGTTCACCTACGCAGAGGGCGATCCGCTGGAATATTCCGACAACATGAACCTCTCGCAGTTCACCTCCCTGATAGCCTATTACCTCAACCTGTTCTTGGCTGTGGAGTTCGACAGTTTTGCACCGAACGGAGGTGCCGCCTATTATAGCAACTGCCAGTCCATCGTGAATCTGAACCAAACCTCCAAGGAAAAAGGATGGAGCGTGGCCGACAACGGTCAAAGCAACCGTTATTGGATTATTGAGAATTTCACCAACAGCCAATACAGCAAACTGCACGAATTCTTTTATCAGTATCACCGCCTTGGACTGGATGTGATGAGCGAAACACCTGATGCCGGACGCGCCGTCATTCTGGAGAGCCTCCGTCTGTTGCAGCAGGTGAACGCCCAGAAATCCGGACTGGCGATGGTGAAGGTCATTGCCTCCACCAAGTGCGATGAAATCGTCAACATCTTCAAAGAAGGAATGCCGAGCGAAAAGACGCAGGTGGTCAACATCATGAAACAGATCGACCCCACCAACTCATCCCGTTACGACGCCATCAATGCCGCTACCAACAAGTAAGGCCCATGCTACAATCCCTGAAAATTGAGAATTATGCCCTCATACATGCCCTCGAGATTCGTTTCGACAAGGGTTTTGTGGTCATTACCGGTGAAACCGGTGCTGGCAAATCCATTCTCATAGGGGCCTTGGCACTCATTTTGGGCAACCGCGCCGACACAGACGTCCTGTATGACAAAAACCGCAAGTGCATCGTGGAGGGCGTCTTCCATCTGGCCAATCCTGAAATACAGTTTTTTTTCGAGCAGCATGACCTGGATTACCATGAAACGACCATCATCCGTCGCGAAATCAATGAGCATGGCAAGTCGCGGGCTTTCATCAACGACACACCCGTCAACCTCACCACGCTCAAAGCGCTGACCTCTCAGCTCATAGACATCCACTCTCAGCACCAGAACCTGCTGTTGCAGGATTCCGGTTTCCAAATGGACATCATAGACCAGTATGCCCAAACCCAATCCTTGTTGGCATCCTACAAGTCGTCCCTTGCGGAGTTGAAAAACACGGTATTAGAGGAAAAACGCCTCAAGGAAGCCTGCTCCCAGGCTGCGTTGGAACATGATTTCCACACCTTTACGATTCAGGAAATCGAGAATGCCCAACTACAGGCCGACGAGCAGGATCTTTTGGAGCAGAATCTGAACACCCTTGCGCACGCAGGCGACATCAAGGCACACTTGTACCAAGCCGCTCAGTTGCTATCGGAACAAGATAGCGACAATATCCTATTGAAACTGAAAGAGATAATACACGAGTGCCACGCTTTGTCTGACATCGGGCCAGAATACCGCGAGCTGTGCGACCGCATCGAAAGCACCCAAACGGAACTGCAGGATATTGCTTACGAAATCTCCCGAAAATACGACGCTGTGGACGTGAACCCACAGGAGATGGAACAGGTGCAGGAGCGTTTGGACCTCATCTATACATTGGAACACAAATACCAGGTGGACAACATACAAGGGCTACTGGACATCCTAAGCAAACTGCAGCGGGAAAGCGAAGCCTATCAGGACAATCGGGAGCAGTTGGCCACCTTGGCCCTTCGGATTGACAAGCTGCGGGCAGCTACATTTGACCTGGCCCGACAACTTTCCGAGCGGCGCAGCGAAGTGCTGGACAAACTATGTGCGGACGTGGAGGCTCGGCTCGTGCGGCTCGGAATGCCGGACGCGAAGTTCGAGATTCTGCTGACCGCCGGCGACGAACTGATGGCAAACGGTGCCGACAGAGTGGAATACAGGTTCTCCGCCAACCGTGGCAGTGCGGCTGCGGACCTTGGCAAGGTGGCCTCGGGCGGCGAACTGTCGCGCGTGATGCTGGCGTTGAAATCCATCATCACCGACAGCCGTCTCCTGCCGACGGTTATTTTCGATGAAATCGATACGGGCATTTCAGGAGAAACCGCCAACCGCGTCGGAGAAGTGATGCGCCTGCTGGCAGACAACCATCAGGTGGTCACCATCACGCATCTGCCGCAAATAGCAGCACGTGGAAATCAGCATCTGCTTGTTTACAAGGAAAATACAGAAAATCAAACTATTACAAACATACGCCAACTGGACGGCGAGACCCGTGTTAGGGTCATTGCCGGTATGTTGAGCGGCAATGAACAGTCGGAGGCAGCCCTGACCACAGCACGGGAAATGCTTCACGACACCATCACCAAATCCATTAATGTCACGACATCATGAAACGTATCATATTGATTATTTGTTTATTGGGAATTATCATACCGACAATTAACGCCCAACACCGAAGCGACCGCCAAGAGAAGAGGTTCGTGTTTATGTCCTCGTTGGGCTTTACCAGCGGAGCAGGCTCCATAAAACTGCCCGACTACACCCGTACGGTTGAGGATTGGATGGTGGTTGTCAATAAGAATACGAATGTGATGATACACCAATTTATCGGGTATCAATTCAATAATAATTTCCAATTGGGTGTCGGGGCTGGCATTGACATTTGGAAGCGTACAGCCTTCATCCCGTTGTATTTGGGCATGAATGTCATCATGTTGGACAAGCGTGTGGCACCGGTCTTCGCCCTCAACCTCGGTTACAGTTTCAAATGGTATATGCAGTCCGCGCCGGAATCGGTGACGCATGTCATACACGGTTCCGATCCGGGCCCGATGGGCGAAGCGGGTATCGGTCTGCGCATACGCTTCAACGACCGGTTAGCCATCATGTTCACCGCATTGTACAAGCTCCAAGTGACCTCCGTCCGTTATACCTCCAATCCGGCCAACATGGATTATGCCTCCCTTCTGACGGATGATATCAAGAAAAACCAACTGTATCATTTCGCCGGTGTACGCGTCGGCCTTTTATATTAAACCTCATGAAAGAAGAACTCACTTATACGGAAGCCTTTGAGCAACTGCAGACCATCGTCACCCAGATGGAAAACGCGGACATCAGCGTGGATGACCTTTCCGAGAATATCAAGAAAGCATCCAAACTGATCAAGATTTGTCGTGACAAGCTCACCAAAACCGAAGAAGAGGTGAATAAAACCATAGCCGAACTGTCGTAGCATGTCCACTTTCGACCTGATAGCCCAAGACATTGAGGAATACTGCGAGGCGCACACCACCCCGGAGGACGCATTGCTGTACCGTCTGAACCGTCAGACGCACCTGCAGACCATCAACCCGCGGATGTGCTCCGGACATTTGCAGGGGCAATTTCTTACGCTGTTGTCCAAGATGATGCGTCCGAAATCCGTCTTGGAGATTGGCACGTTCACGGGCTATTCGGCCATCTGCTTAGCTGCCGGTCTTGCCGATGGCGGCGAGTTGCACACCATCGAATCGAATCCCGAATACGAGGACCGCATCCGGGAGTATCTGGCACAATCGCCGGTAGGCAACCGCATCGTGCTGCACATCGGGGATGCCAAGGTAGTGATTCCCACGTTGAAGCCGCTCTGGGATTTAGTCTTCATTGATGCAGAAAAAGAAGACTACCGCTATTATTACGACTGTGTGTTCCCGCGCGTCCGGCAGGGAGGCTTCATCATAGCGGACAATGTGTTATGGAATGGCAAGGTAACCCAAGAAGTGCTGCGCCACGACCGCGACACGCAGGCCATTATGGAATTTAACGACTATGTGCAGCAGGATGACCGCGTGCGGAATATGCTGCTGCCTTTCCGTGACGGAATTATGATGATCGAAAAACAATAACCATGCGCATAGATATACTCACTCTTTTCCCAGACATGTTCACCGGCGTTTTCGGCAATTCGATTTTGAAACGCGCCGTGGACAAGCAGTTGTTGGAGTTGCATACGCACAACATCCGCGACTGGACCACCGACAAGCACCACAAGGCCGACGACTATCCGTTTGGCGGTGGGGCCGGTATGGTTATGATGATTGAGCCCATTGCCCGCTGTATCGAGGAGCTTCAGAGCGAGCGCACGTACGACGCCATCTACCTGATGGCTCCCGACGGCACACCCTTCAACCAGCACAAGGCCAATCAGATGTCGATGTTGAATAACATCATGCTCCTGTGCGGGCATTACAAGGGTGTGGACGAGCGCGTGCGCGAACTGTTTGTCACGGAGGATATCAGCATCGGTGATTACGTGCTCTCCGGCGGCGAGATTGCCGCCATGGCCATCACCGACGCGCTGGCCCGCATCATCCCCGGAGTCATCAACGACGGCACGTCGGCCCTCTCCGACTCCTTCCAGGACGACCTTCTCTCGGCGCCGGTCTATACCCGGCCGGCAGACTTCCGCGGCCATCGTGTGCCCGACGTGCTGCTCTCCGGCAATGACAAACTCATTGCCGAATGGAAGATGGAACAACAATTGCAACGAACCCAAGCCAGAAGACCTGATCTGTTGAACAAATGAGGAAAATTCTACAGGATATTTTTACAAAAAACGGACATTTCAATGTCTTTTATGCACTGCTCCTGCTGGCAGCGGTCACCTTGCCGATGACCACCTTCCTCATGCTTCCCATCGCCATCCTCATGCTCCTGAATGCCGTGGTGGAATGGAACTGGCGGCAGAAATGGCTTAATATCCAACGCCATAAAGCGGTGCCTTCATTTTTTATTTTCCTGTGCTTATATCTGATCCCGTTCATCGGACTGATATTGTCCTTCAACAAAGGCCGCGCCATGAGCTGCTTCGACGGCTATCTCTGGTTTTTGGTAGCCCCGGTCTTTTTGACATACGATCCGGAATTATTCACAAACAAGCGTATCCGGATTGTTCTTAAGTATTTCGCGTTTTCAACGATTCTGCATGCGTGCATCCTGTTGGGCACCGCCACCTATCGCCTGCTGAAGACGGGCGACAGCAGCGCCTTCTATTATATAAAACTGTCATTCCTGCGTCACCCCTCCTACGTGGCCATGTATTCCACATTCACGTTTTTCCTGTTGTTATATTTTATACATCATTATAAAAAAATCCTCTCGCTGCCCAGCGTGATCACCATCATCCTGTCGCTGATCATTCTGCTTGTATTGATTGTGCTGTTACAATCCAAAGCCGGATTGATTGTGTTTGCCATATTGACCGTCATGTGGTTTGTGTATTTCATTTGTCATGTGCGCTATAAGTTGGCTTGGGGGGCTCTGTTTCTGGCACTAACGGTCGGATTGGCATTCTTGGTTTTCCGCACGGATGTACTGCCGGTCAACCGCCTGCAAGAGACCATCACGCAGGTGCAGCATCATAAGGAGAAACCTTACGGCCATGGCAGCAGCGAAATCCGCCTCACCGTTTGGAAATCCACGCTGGAAATCATTCGCAAAAATCTGCCTTGGGGGGTGGGCACGGGCGATGCCACGGACGAACTTTGCCTGAACGCCATCCACAAAAACTACACCAACCTCATCGGGCATCATTTCAACGCGCACAACCAGTACCTGCAAACACTGCTCACCGTCGGCATTCCCGGACTGATTATATTGCTCACCTACTGTTTTTACCCGTTGTATTTCTCCATCCGGAAAAAGGATATGTTGTATCTCTCTTTCGCAATAATTCTGATTTTTAATCTGTTGGTAGAATCAATGTTCGAAATACGGGCTGGGGTGCAGTTCTTTGCTATCATCAATGTTCTACTATGGCTTCTCTCGGTGAAAAAGAAACCGCAGACAGGTCAAGAAGAAAGAATTACATCAGAAAACGTCCATAATTGACGCCGTTTGCGCCAATTCTACCGATTCTGGTAGCGCCCTTCAATGACGTTCCAATCCACAATCTGCCACAGAGCGTTCAGGTGGTCGGGACGACGGTTCTGGTAATCCAGGTAATAGGCGTGCTCCCATACATCAAAGGTAAGCAGCGGGGTGAGGCCCTTTTGCACCGGATTGGCGGCGTTGGTCTCCTGCGAGATCACCAGCTTGCCCTCATTGTCGGCAGACAGCCATACCCAGCCGGAACCGAACAGGGTGGCACCAGCCTGCACAAAGGCTTTTTGGAACTCCTCAAAGGAGCCGAACTGGCTTTGGATGGTCTCCGCCAGCTGGCCAACGGGCTTGTTGTCGTTCTTCGGCGCATTGAATTGCAGGAAATAGAGATTATGGTTCAGAATCTGACCGGCGTTGTTCAGCATACCACCGGTTGCTTTTTTGACAATTTCTGTCAGCTCCATGTCCGCAAAGGGCGTGCCTTCCATGGCTGTATTCAGGTTATTGACATACCCTTGAAGATGTTTCCCATGATGGAATCCGATGGTTTTTTCGGAAATGACAGGTTCCAGGACATTCGCCGCGTATGGCAGGGATAAAAGTTCGAATTTTTTCATTGTGTGATGATTTTATGGTGTTCAGAATGTCAATTACTATCTACTAATACCCCCCATTCCACTTGCGCAGAAACCACTCGATACCTAACAGCAGTACGATGGCGATGAGATACCAGTAGGAGTTGAGCAGCATGGAGTAATGCTTACGATAGCTGGCAATAGGCTTTATCTGGTCGTTCTGCTTGATTTCCTTGACAATGCGATTCAAATTTTCTTTCGGGAAGAATTGGCCGTTGGTGGCGGTGGAGATGCTCTTCAGCAGGTCGTGGTCGGCGACCAGGTTGGCGGTCTCGAGCATCACCTCCTGGATGGAGAAACGTCCGGACTTCTCCAGTTTGCGTTTGCCCGCCTGCGTGGTAGCCGTCCATGTGTAGTTGCCCACGGGCAGCTCGCCCACGTTCAGATAATAGCCGTTGTTCTGCTTGGAGAACTGCGCCTCGTAGGTGGTATCGCCGCTACCCTTGATCACCATCTTGATATCCGGCTCATTGATAAGCTCGTAGCTGTCGTTGTAGAGTTCCGCCGAAAATTCCACTGGGGCGTTTTCAGCGAAGATGGCAGCATGCTGCACGCGGAACTGGCTCTTGTCGCCCTTGGCGGCCAAGTAAAGCACCATCTTGTCAATCACCTCGTTGAAGGCATCGTGGTTGCCAGCATGCATATAGTTGTACAGTTTCCAACTCCAGAAGCCAGTGCCGGCCACCACCCCACTCCGCGCGCCATTATGGCTGCTGAAAACCACCAACGGGTATTTGGTGTCCACCCCGCTAATCTTCTGATACAGGAAGACATTGGCCGAAACCGATGTCTTGTAATTGCCGAAAATAGTCTTGATGGGCGGGAACTTGGAAAGCATCTGTCGGGAATCCTCCGAGAATGTGAAGGAGGTGAAATTATCATTATACGACGGCATCGCATTGTTGGTCAATGATTTGCTTTGCACAACGCTCATACCCACATTCAGTCCGTTGAAGGTGGTGAGATTGGTTTGCGGGCCCAGTATATACAGGGCGGAGGTGCCGCTCTGGCGGATCTGGGTCAGCAGGTTGGCGGCCGAGTTGGTGGTGGAGGGCAACTGGTGCAGGATCACTAAGCTGTAATCGCTGGGCTTGCCGGAGAACTCAGAGATGGACGAGACCTGCACATCGTAGTTGTCGGTCAGTTCCAAGGCCTCCTTCATGGCCGCTATGTCGGGATGCGGCGAGTTATAGACGATAGCCACTTTCTCGCGGGAGTCCACCACCTCCACAAAGAACTGCGTGTGGTTGTTCTTGTGGGTCACCTCGCCATCCAGCTCGGTGATATCCACCTTGTAATGATGAATGCCGGTGTTTTTCGCCTCAATGCTGAATTTGACGGTCTCAAAATAGCGGTTGCCACTCAGGGTGAGTTTTTTGCTGTAAATCTGCTCGGAACCCTCCTTGACGGTCACCTCGGCAGCACGGCCGGAGAGGCGGTTGGCAGCCAGCTTGATCTCCACCGGGAACATATTCCCTTTCAAGGCCTGCTTATTGTGGTTGATACCGGCGATAAAGAAGTCCGTTGTAAGCTCCGTATTTCCCAAGCCTACCGTATAAATCGGAAAATCAGCTTTTTCCGCCTTGTAATAGGGGTTGGTACCCGTATTGAAGATACCATCCGTCAATAGGACCATCGCCCCGACGTTGCGGTTGGCATATACCATATCCACTTGGTCAAAAAGGGAGGCCAGATTGGAAGATTTGTCGGAAAAGTCCAGATGGAGCTGTTCGTCATCCCCGAGCAGCGCGTCCTCGTCTCCGATTTTATAGGTTTTCACCTCGTAGGATTTTTCCAGTTCGGAAATCATCTCCTGCACCTGCTTGGCATACTCCGTGCGGTAATAGGCGGAATCCTTGCCCGACACCACCGACTCACTATTGTCAACCGCCACGAGGATAAGGGGCTTGTCCACCTGTTTCCGTATCATCTTGAGCATGGGGGCAAGCAGCAGGAAGGCGAGCAGCGACATGGCCACGCCACGCAGGCAGGCCATGACAATTCTCGGGACTTTCTCGAAAACGACAGTGTTGTTCCGGAAATAGAGGAAGCAGGCGTATCCTGCGCCGAGCAGGATGACGAAGATCACGAGCCACAGGGGAAATTCGGTCAGCAATGCCATGATGCAGGGATATTACAGAGCCTTGAATCCGATGATTTCGCGCACCTCGCGCACAGTCTTGGCCGCACTCTCGCGGGCTTTCTCCGCACCCATGCGGGCCACCTTGCTGATGTAGTCGTCTTTCGACCGCAGTTCTATAATGCGCTCATATATAGGCTGTATGAACGCAATCATATCGGCGGCCAACTGTTTCTTCATATCCCCGTAACGAATCTGGCACGCCTGGTACTGGTCTTCAAAGTATTGCACCGTATCCGGCGTGGAGACGGCCTTCATGAGGCTGAAGAGGTTCTCCACCGCCTGCGATTTGGGCTGGCCGGGCTCCGTGGGACCGCTGTCGGAAACCGCACGCATAATCTTCTTGCGCACCACTTCCGGCGCGTCGGAAAGGTATATGCATGAGCCCTCGTTGTCGGACTTGGACATCTTGGTGGAGCCGTCCAGACCGGGAATCTTCACTAACTCGTTGCCGAAGTTATAAGCCACGGGCAGCTTGAAATACTCATGTTTGTAGATGTGGTTGAAACGCTGGGCAAAGTCGCGGGTCATCTCCAGATGCTGTTCCTGGTCCTTGCCCACAGGCACCTTGTCGGCGCGGTGCAGCAGGATGTCGGCGGCCATCAGCACGGGATAGTTGAGCAGGCCGGCGTTGACGTTGTTGGGTTGGCGGCGCACCTTCTCCTTGAAGGAGGCCACGCGCTGCAGCTCACCCACATACACATTCATGGAGAGCAGCAGGCTCAGCTCGCACACCTCGGGCACATCGCTCTGCACGTAGATGGTGGCCTTCTCCGGATCCAGGCCGGCCGCCAGATAGTCGATCAGCACGTTGCGCACATTGGTGCGCAGATCCGTAGGGTTGGGATGCGTGGTCAGGGAATGGTAATCCGCGATGAAGAAATAGCAGTTATTCTCATTCTGCATTTTGATGAAATTCCTCAAGGCACCGAAATAGTTGCCGAGATGGAGGAAACCGGTGGGCCGTATGCCGCTTGCTACTTTATCCATTTTACGATAATTTTTAGGGGTGCAAAAATACAAAAATTATCGTTTGTGGTTCTTTCCACCCTTGTTCTCTCGACAAGATGTCTTTTGTTTTCCTAATGTGGGAATAGGCCGTCCATGAACCGTTGAATATGAATCTCCTACGGAGATTTGAAAACCACGTGTGGCATTTGTTTGCTACAGATAGGCATCCCCTACGGGGATGTTGTACCACGTCTCGTCTCGTCTCCCCCCCACCTCTCCTCTCCTTACCTCACTACCGTCTTCTCCGGTACGGTATGCATATCAGCCCGATGCGGTTGTCTGCGGCGTGGCGGTTGATGCCGGAATCTTGTTTTGTTTCCGAATTCCGCTGAACCCCGTCAGGGGTTCCCTATCTGTAGCCGAGGGCATTCCCGGCCGAGCCCACAACCCCGTATGGGGTTGCACGTTTCGAGTTTTTATTGTGTAAATGCGATTGTTTTAAAACTAAATGGCAAACTCTATAAATACAATAGTCTTGGAAAATCTTTTGATATTGCAGCACAGTTTCAGCAATTATATTTATAGAAAGTATGTAAATAATTGATGGATAGGGAGAAAGAATTTTTTTAAGAGTATTGGTATATTGCAAAAAAGTTATATGTTTGCAGCATGGTCAAAAGCAGTGGAGTATGAAATGGAGCGAACTCAGACGGATAGCCGAATCTAAAGGATGGTATCTTTTGCGAAATGGAGCTAATCATGACATATATGCCCACGCAGAAAAGAATGAACTTTTGAAAATTGAACGTCATGGTTCGCAGGAAATAAAGTACGGATTGTATTGCAAGTTGAAGAAATTGATTGGTTTTTAATAGAAATCAACAAAAGCATAGAATTATGAAAAAGAAAGTCGCATTAATAGAAATTGGCAAAGACGGAACATTCGGTGTGTTCTCTCCTGACACAAAATCCGTTATGTTTGGAAACGGCAGTACTGTCGCCGAGGCTAAAGCCGATTTTGAAAATTCAGTTAGGGAATTTATAGAAGTGTTTGAGGAAACGGGAAAAACCGATCCCGACGATTTGAAAAACACGACATTCGTATATAAATATGATATGCCTTCTTTCTTGAGTTATTACAAAATACTGAATATGACACAATTTGCAAAATATGCTGGCATCAACCCCTCTTTGATGCGCCAATACAAGCACGGCCAGTATGTGTCGGAAAAGCAAGTGTCAAAGATTCAGACCGCGATTCACAAGATTGGAAGAGAACTGGCCGCGGTACAACTCTTATAGTTGTTTTTTGCCGTGTCGTTTTCGGACGCACATTGTAGGAGCATTTGAAAGGAGGCAGGATCTCCTGTGAGAATGCTCCTACAATGTTTTTAGGGTGCAAAAAATACAATTGTTTTAAAACGGGAGAGCCTTCCATTAGCCGTTGAATATGAATCTCCTACGGAGATTTGAAAACCACGTGTGGCATCCGTTTGCTACAGACAGGCATCCCCTACGGGGATGTTACACTACGCCTCGTCTTACCCTACCTTACCTCACCTCACTTTACCTCCCCACCGCCTCCTCCGGCACGGTATTGCATATCAGCCCGATGCGGGTGTCTGCGGCGTGGCGGTGGATGCCAGAATCTTGTTTTGTTTCCCGAATTCCGCTGAACCCCGTTAGGGGTTCCCTATCTGTAGCCGAGGACATTCCCGGCTTGAACAAGCACTGATATGTCATCCGTGTCAATTTCAACGAGAGACCTGTATGTGTAATCCTTTATTTGCATTATCAACTTCCATGACGGATTTTTGTCTTTTGTGTCGTAAAAACATGCGAGCTTGAAGTTGTTCGGTGTCTTATACATAATCTCTGTATATTTGTCCGGTGTAGTCGTTAAGTATTCGCCGGATATAGAAAAAAAGGCTGACCCATAACAGGTCAGCCTTAACGTTTATATGTTCCATCGGGATATCTTAAAACCGCACCCCGATACGGAAAGCCGGACCTGGATATATCATATCGCACCCTAATGCCATATAAACACTCTTTTTCTCTTTAAATGAATAATTACAACCCACAAAAAATGATATATTGTCAAATAACGGATATACGTCCGCATACTCCATCGGACGATTACGAGTCTTGCCCACTATCGTTAATCCCACATTCCATTTGAACATTAAAAAAGGTGTCCATTTATATTTTTTAAGAATAAAATACCGCAAATCCAAACCACTCGAAAATGCAAGCACATCACAACCTTCCCCATCATTGCGATAAATATTGGCATACAAAAATTCCAAATTCAAACCCACCACCACGTGCTGTTTAATCAGCATCCCATGTGTTTCCCGAATGGACACTCCCCAAGTTGATACTCCTGGTTTCCATTTTTCAAAACCTGACCCTAAATCTATCGAATGATAATATTGTATTTTTTTTGTTGATTCTACATTATCTGTTTGTGAAAACGACAACAAACAGATAATCAATAACATAAAAATAAAGACTGATTTTTTCATAACAACATCGGTTTAAGGGTTAACAGATTGATTTTCATGGTTATGGACAATCACACCCAAATGAAAATCACCTTCATTAATACAAGACGAAGCAGCTAAACTCAAATATGCAACCTTAAAAATATCACAATACGACAAGGAAGTGTCGGAAGCAATAATAGAGTCACAATATGTTTCAAGTATTTCGATCGTATTTTTCAATGCCTCTCTATTGTCAAACACCATGATACCATCATTATTCACATACGTGTCATACTGGTTAATTTCATCAAGCATACTTTCAAAAAGAGGATTATCGAGACATAATTCGTAATTTAAGAATTTATAGCCAAACACATCTTCCTTTTTACAAGAGCTGGCAACAAATAGAAGAACTACTAATAATATTAATTTATAAAATTTCATAACGTTTTATTTCTTTGGATGAATAAATTTGTATTGTATTGTCCCATTCCATTCCTCCCGCACAGGGATCCTTTGTTTCGACGGGAGGAATCCCAAACACCGGGAGACTTGTTCTGGCACGCCCACAAAAGGGCTTCTGACTTATATGGAAAAGGTATCTTCCTGTCAAAAGTTTTCATGGCAACAAATAGTATATTAATTCAACGGTGCAAAGATAATAAAAAAATCCAACGCAAAAACCACATCCTCATTTATAACTATACCCCCTCCCCTTTTTCCCTATTTTTGGTTACACCACACCGGAAAAGCGCATACTATTTTTGTGCGTTAAAAAAATTGTCTATGCGAAGAATTTCCTTTTTACTCTTATTTCTAACCTGTTTATTTGGATTTCAATTTGTTAACGCCGCTTCCACCGCTGATTCCCTGTCGGCCAAAAAAGCGGACACCGATTCGGTGTGCTCCCGTGGCCGGCTGACCATCGGCGGCTATGGCGAGGGCGTTTACAAATACAATTTCTACAGCGACAATGTGTTCCGCTACTCCCATGCGGACCGCTACACCCAATCCAAGGGGCACGGGCGCATGGACCTTCCGCACGCCGTATTCCTATTGGGCTACGATTTCGGTCATGGCTGGACGTTCAACACGGAGGTGGAGTTCGAGCATGGTGGCACGGAATCCGCCGTGGAGGTGGAGGCCGAGGAGTCGGGCGAGTTCGAGCAGGAGACGGAACGGGGCGGCGAGGTGGCCTTGGAGCAGTTCTGGCTGCAGAAGTCCTTCCTCGGCTCCAAAATCAACATCCGGGCCGGACACATCGTGGTGCCGGTGGGCGGCACCAACAACGCACACCTCCCCAATGAGTTCTTCGGCGTGTATCGTCCCGAGGGCGAAAACACCATCATCCCCTGCACCTGGCACGAGAACGGCATCGAGCTATGGGGTCGCATCAAGGGATGGCGCTACGATGTGATGCTCATCCCCGCCCTCAACTCCAGTTTCTTCAACGTGTCGGGATGGGTCCACAACGGATCCGCATCCCCCTACGAGTTCCGCGTGGCCAACAAGTTGGCCGTGGCCGCCCGCGTGGACAACTACAGCGTCAAAGGCCTGCATGTGGGCATCAGCGGTTATGTGGGCAACTGTTTCCGCAACGACATCATCACCGACGAGCACTCCACCCGCTACGCCGATGTGCGCGGCACCGTGGCCATCGGGGGGCTGGACTTCAGCTATCAGACTGGAGGTCTGATTCTGCGCGGCAGCGGCCTCTACGGTTATCTCACGGATGCCGCCATGGTATCCTCCTTCAACGCCACACTCTCCAACAGCAGCCAGTCGCCCTACCCGCACACGCTGGTGGGCATGGCCGCCTGGACCGCCGGCGGCGAGGTGGGCTACGATTTTTTCCGACTTGCAAAAGAGAGCTCCCGCCTGCGGGGACACAACTTCTTTGTCTTCGCCCGCTACGAATACTACGATTCCTACATCCCCGCTCCGGAACTCATTGATTACCAATGGAGTGACCGCCATTGCGTAAGCGGCGGCATCAACTACCGGCCCATACCCGAAATCACCGTCAAGGCCGAGGCCGGCGTCAGGCTGCTCAAATCACAGTACAACATCGAGCCATGGATGGCCCTCGGCATCACCTGGGCTGCCTTCTTCAAACATGATTTCCACAAAGGGGAATAGAGAAAAACTCATTTTACAACCGATTACTATAACTATTAAATATCATAACAAAATGAAACACGTATCCAAACTCTTGTGCATTGCCCTTTGCATTATCGCGGGGCTTATGTCCTCCTGTCACCACGGGGGCAATTACCTTAAAGATGAGACCCAGGCCGCAATCCTGAAGCAGTATGTGGAAAACACCATCCAACCCACCTACACCAACTTGGCCAACTACACCGACCAGCTTGTGACGGAACTCAAGACGTTCCAGGCCAGCCCCACGCAGGGCAACCTCAACCAAGTATGCGCCACCTTTCTCACCGCCCGTTCCTGGTGGGAGAAGAGCGAGGCTTTCCTGTTCGGTGCCGCCTCCGACTTCGGCATCGACCCGCACATTGATTCCTGGCCATTGGATGAGGATGCCTTCCTCAATCTGATGAGCAGCCCGAACATGGTGGCCGCCCTCGGGGGCGAGGATGGCGATGTGGTGGCCGGCGAGCAACTCGGCAACTCGCTTCTCGGCTTCCACGGCATTGAATACATCCTCTTTGCTGACGGTCAGCCAAAGAGCGCAGAGACCATCACGAACACCGAACTGGTATATGCCATCGCCGTGGCCGGCGACCTCCGCAACCGCTGTTTCCAATTGGAGGTAAGCTGGATTGGCGACAATGCCGCCAAGTCGCACCGCGACAAAGTGGAAGAGCTGGAACTCAACACCACTGTCAACGGCGGCAGCTACAGCTATGGCGACAATCTGATGAAGGCGGGCAATGCCGGCAGCACCTACATCAGCACCGTGCAAGGCCTCCTCGCCATCGTGGACGGCTGCAAGACCATCGCCGACGAGGTGGGCACCTCCAAAATCGGCAAGCCTTACAACGGAGAGGATCCCACCTACATTGAATCACCCTACAGCCAGAAATCCATTGAGGACTTTTATAACAATATAGTAAGCATCGAACATGCCTACTATGGCGGCATAGCGGGAAGCCAAAGCGAAAAATATTCTTTGCACGGCTACGTAAAGGCTGTGGACGCCGACCTTGACAGCCGCGTGGTGGAGGCTATCAACAATGCCAAGGCCAAGATCAACGCCATGCCCGTGCCGTTTGTACGCAACTATGCCAACCCAGCCAACGCGGAAGCCATCACCGCCTGCCAGAATCTCGACGACATCCTCTCGGAAGTCAAGGAGGCTATAACCAGCAAATAAAATCATTTCAGAATTTTTAATACTACTGTAATATGAAAAAATCGTTTTTTATACTTATTGGTTCGCTCTTTGTAACAGCAGGGATACTGTCGGGATGCCACCGGCAAGTTGAAGAGCCTGACTGGCTGGAAGAGGAGACCTATGCCGGCGGCAAGTTAGGCACCACATTCAACAGTTCCTCCTCCGCCTACGAGGACCCTGCTCCCGCCGTCAACGACATCGCCGCGTTCAAATACGGCGAGTATCTTTTCGAGCGTGACTTCAACACCAACACCCCTCCCTTCAACGGCCTCGGCCCGCTCTATATCCGAAGCTCCTGTATAGCCTGCCACCCGGGTTACGGCCACGGCAAACGTATGGACCGTTATGCAGCCAACGACTGGGGCAACGGCTATCTGCTGGTGGTCACCGACCAGAACGACAACTACATCTCCTCGCTGACGGGCATGCCGCAGACCAAGGCCACCCCGCCCTTCACAGCACCCATCGATGAATCGCAGATCCAGATCAGTTGGTTGGACTACGTTGACGAATGGGGCAATCGTTTCCCCGACGGCGAATCCTATAATCTGATCTACCCGCAGGTGACCATCCCCTCAACGGCCTATTACGTCCCGCTGGAAGTCAACGGCACCACCATCCCCTACGGTAGTGAGATTGTGCGTTTGGAATCCACCATCGGCATTTATGGCACTGGCCTGTTGGATGCCATCCCGGACGATTCCTTGAAAGCCCAATATGAGCGGGAACACCGCGCCGGCGTACACCTCAACCCGGCCATGTGGGCGGGTTCCGACTGGGCACCCACAGGACTCTACGGCAACACAAGACATCCCAAACGCTTCACGTATGCGTGTTCACGCGGGCCTCTGCAAGACGGCCCCGGGGCTAACGCCATCTGGAACATCACCAACGTGACGCGTGGCGACCGCCGCTACCACTACATGACCGCAACGTATGCCCGCGTGGCCTCCCAGGATCCCAATGTGCAGGCCCATTTTTACCAATATTATCCCCAATACAACACCGGCGATGTAGAAGCTGACATATACAACTACCTGATGAGCCGCGATCTGCCTGCCGAGATGAGCAACGACGACTACGTGAACCTCATGATCTGGCACCGTGGTCTGGCTGTACCCGCTGCACGCAACCTGAGCGACACCGTCATCCAACGCGGCCGTAGGCTCTTCCGCGAAATCGGCTGCGCCCACTGCCACCGGCCCAGCTGGACCACCGGCCCGGACCGCTTCACCGACCCTAACGGTTTCTTCACAACCGGCGACCGCCGACTGCCGAGCTATCCTCACCAGAAGATATGGCCTTATACCGACATGATTCAGCACCAGCTGCACATGCAAAACGACATCCGCACCGGCTGGTGCCGCACCACCCCTCTGTGGGGGCGCGGACTCTCCGCCATCTGCACAGGCTCCGCCGACCGTCTGCACGACTGCCGCGCACGCAATGTCATTGAAGCCATCATGTGGCATGGCAACGTCCAGAGTGACGCCCGCCGTTCGGTCGAGCAATTCCGCAACCTCAGCAAGGCAGACCGCGATGCTATAGTAAAATTCATCAACGCAATATAATTAATTGTTGAGACGCATGGCCATGCGTCTCAACAATAATTAATATATTTGCAACCCGAAAATCGTAAATCGTAAACCGTAAACCGCAGAATGAAATCCCTCCGACATATCCTCACCATCCTGATGGTTTCCCTGATAGCCGTATTGGCGGCAGGCACCGTTGTGGAAAAATTCCACGGTTCCGACTACGCGCTGGCGCACGTATATGGATCTTGGTGGTTTGCCGTGCTGTTGGCCCTGGCCGCCGCCGGCATGGTGGTCATGCTGCTGACCGGGAAATCCTGGCGGCGGCCAGCCGTCTGCACCCTGCACCTTGCCGTGTTGCTGATTCTGCTCGGCGCCCTGCTCACCAAGCTCACCGGCCAGCACGGGGAGATGACCTTGCATCCGGGCGTGGCCGCCGACTGCTTCACCCTTGAGCAAAAAGACGGGAGCGGCGAAGCGCAGTTGCCCTTCACTCTCACCCTCGACCGCTTCGAGGTAGAGACATACCCCGGCACCCGCTCGCCCATGGACTTTGTGAGCTACCTCATAATCACCGACGGGAAATTCCTCTACGACGCACGGATTTCCATGAACCACATTTTGAAATACCGTCATTACCGCTTCTATCAGAGCGATTACGACGAGGAAGGCAACTCAGTGCTCGCGGTGGCCCACGACCCCTGGGGCACAGGCGTGACTTACGCAGGCTACATCCTGCTATTCATCGCCTTGGTATGGCTGTTTTTCGAACGGGACGGCCAGTTCCGGAGGCTTCTGCGCAAAGCCTCGGCCCCAGCAACCGCATTTTTGGCACTATTCCTCACATTTGGCATCACACTGTCCGCCGAGGCGGCCAACAAACCCCGCACCCTGCCCAGAGAAAGCGCTGAAAAGATGGGACAGATGTACGTGATGTACAAAGGCCGAGTATGCCCACTGCAAACCTTGGCCAAGGATTTCACCACCAAACTCTGCGGCAACGCCCGCTATCGCAGCTACACACCGGAACAGGTATTCAGCGGTTGGCTGTTCTACGCCTACGACTGGCAGAATGAGCCCGTTTTCAAAATCAAAGGCAGCACCGTACGGGAAACACTCGGAATTGACAGCAAATATGCCCAACTGGCCGACTTCAGCGATGCCTACGGACAATACAAACTCGACGAAGTGATGCAGTCGCTCCCCATG
Source organism: Bacteroidales bacterium (assembly GCA_016285145.1). GTDB lineage: Bacteria > Bacteroidota > Bacteroidia > Bacteroidales > WCHB1-69 > F23-D06. The sequence continues at coordinate 49,058 of JAEEQE010000019.1, forward strand.
GGTGACCCGCAACGCAAAAAATACAGGGCCGCCGACGAGAAATACCAGCTCATCCAGATGCTCTACAATGGCAAATTGCTCAAGATGTTCCCCCATGCCGACAGCACCGAAAAGATCACCTGGTATTCGCAAAATGACGAATTGCCGCTCAATATCTCCGATGACGAATACCTTTTCATCCGCAAGCAACTGAGCCTTTGCCAGGAATATGTGGTGAAAGGCGATTTTGATGCTTTGAACGAGGTTTTTGAAAAAACGCGAATCTATCAAGAAAAATACTCTTTAGGGAATGTGCCTTCCAAGGCGCAGTACCGTGCCGAACGGATTTACAACCGACTGACAACGGGCAAATGGCTGGCGATGGTCAACATCACGCTGGGCCTGCTGTGTTTTGCGGCAGCGCTCTTCTGCGTCGGGAAAGGGAAGAAGCTTCCCTCGATTGTCCGACGCGCGGCCATGGTGTGGATGGCGCTGCTGGGTGTCTTCTTAGCACTATTGTTCGTGCTGCGCTGGATTGCCGGCGGCCATGTGCCGATGGCCGGGGGCTTCGATGCGATGAACCTGCTGGCCTTGAGTATCGTCATCATCACCCTGATCATGACCGGCAAGTATGAGCTGGCCTTGCCTGCGGGCCTGCTGATGACCGGCTTCGTGCTGTTGGTGCAGATGATGGGCGGCGCCAACCCGCCGGTAACCCATCTGATGCCTGTGCTCACCTCACCATTGCTCAGTCTGCACGTCACCGTGATCATGATAGCCTACGCCCTGTTGTTTTTCATCATGCTCAACGGCATCAGCGCGGTGGTGGTGAGAATCACACAGCCGGGAAACACCGAATATCTGGAACGTCTGCAGAACATCAGTCTGCTCATGTTGTACCCCGCTGTGGCATTGCTGGCGGCAGGCATCTTCATCGGCGCGGTTTGGGCTAACATCTCCTGGGGCCGCTATTGGTCTTGGGACCCGAAGGAAGTGTGGGCACTAATCACACTGCTGGTTTACGCAATGCCGCTGCACAGCACAGTCTGGCAATCGTTCCGCAAGCCGATGTTCTTCCATGTTTATGGCATTGTGGCATTCCTGAGCGTACTCATCACCTACTTCGGCGTGAACCTCATTTTGGGTGGCATGCATAGCTATATGTAAACGTAAGACAATGAAACGACTGGCTTTAACGGTTTTGACAGGCCTTCTGCTCGCATGTTCCGCGCAAGGACAGGAGGATGCACAAAAGAGGATTGTAGCGGGATTCAATGGCGGCATGATGGTCCATACCGGCTATCTGCAGGGCACACTGCAGGGATTCGAGTACCGCGCGCAAGGTGCGCCTTTCGGATTGGGAGGAGTCATCCGCGTGGCCTTGGGCCGACATTGGATGGTTGGAGGCGAAGGGTACGTCTCCACGCTGCGTCAGATGCGCAATGGAAGCTATATCAAATACGGATGGGGCGGTCTGTTAGGCGAGTTCTATTGGCCCTTCAAGCATGTCATGCCCTATGTGGGTCTGACGGTGGGCGGCGGTACGCAGACCACTTTCCTGCTGCTTGACGGCAGCGCCACCGACTGGACCAGCGAACAAAATGCCATCTTCCACAAACAGGGCTTCTGCGCCATCACCCCTTTTGTGGGTTGCGATTTCATCCTCACCAAGGTTGTGCATCTTACGTTGAAAGCCGACTGGTTGAACAACATCTCACATACCGGATGGATAAAACCCACCGGCCCACGATTCTATTTCGGCGTGATATTTTACCATTAAAAAGAATTCCTGTTTACGGCATCAACTCCTCCGGAACTTGTGGATGTCGGAAGCATCCCACGACTGATACATCAGGATGTTCTGGATGTTGCTGATGATGATGACAAACAGTTTCAGGTCGTTGGCGGCGAACCACTTCATGGCCGCCGGGTCCTTCCGGCACGCCGCTGCAAACTTGGACAGGAAATCACAATGGTACTTCTCCAGCCAGGCGATGGCCTCCGGCTCGTCGTCAATGGCGTTGCTCAGCACGGCGAACTCCGGAAAACCATTGTCCAGAAGCCACTGCTGGGCCGCAATGTTCGAATGGATGGACGAAGACAACGCCTCTAACTCCTGATACCCGTTCTGCATCAAGAAATCGCTGAATTTCCGATCGCCCTGCAGGCTCAGATTGAAAGCGAGCAGGATCTTGGGGTCATAATCGGTGAGGCAATGCATGTCTGTTTTATAGTTTAGAGTTGAGAGATTAGAGTTTAGAGTTTAGAGTTTAGAGTTAAAAGTTAAAAGCTAAAAGCCAATAGCCAACTACTGCTTCAAACTCACCGTCTTGTTGAACACGAGGCGGTCTTCTGTGGAATCCAGGTCGGCGTAGAAGTAGCCGAGCCGCTCGAACTGGAAGTGCTTGATGGCCATTGCCTTCTCTTTCGTCAAGGTGGGTTCTATCCAGGCTTCGCTCACCACGAGAGAGTTGGGGTTGAGATGGTCGAGGAAGGTCTCGCCCTCGGCGCAGTCGTCGGGAGCCTCCACACTGAACAG
>JAEEQE010000048.1 GCA_016285145.1 Bacteroidales bacterium
CTGTTCAGTGTGGAGGCTCCCGACGACTGCGCCGAGGGCGAGACCTTCCTCGACCATCTCAACCCCAACTCTCTCGTGGTGAGCGAAGCCTGGATAGAACCCACCTTGACGAAAGAGAAGGCAATGGTCATCAAGCACTTCCAGTTCGAGCGGCTCGGCTACTTCTACGCCGACCCGGATTCCACAGAAGACCGCCTCGTGTTCAACAAGACGGTGAGCTTGAAGCAGTAGTTGGCCGTTGGCTATTGGCTTTTAGCTTTTAACTTTTAACTCTAAACTCTAAACTCTAAACTCTAATCTCTAAACTCTCAACAGTAAAGAACGATGCCCGAAAGCCCTTGGTATTGGCTGCTTTATATTGCGGTTGCATTCTTGTTGCCGCGCATTCCCGTTGTCGGCAAATTTTTCAACATCATCAATACGGCACTCCATGAGTTCGGACATGCGTTGGTGGCGTTGTGCCTCGGAGGACAAGTGAACAAAATAGAACTTTTCAAGGACACCTCCGGTACGACAACCACCCAAACCGATGGGCGTTTCGCCGCAGCGCTGACCTCGTTAGCCGGTTATCCATTTGCGGTGTCGGTGGCATGGCTCTCTTTTTACCTGATAGAACAGGGAGCCGCCTTGGGGGTGATCATAGGGTTGTCAGTTCTTTTTTTCATCATGATGTTGTTTTGGATTCGCAACCTGTACGGGATGTTATGGGTGTTTCTGTTTTGCGGCGTGAACGTATGCCTGTTTTATTTCGGCGGCGAAGAATATGCGCCATACGCGGCCCTCTTTTACGCAATGATGATCTTAGTGGAATCGGTGACCTCTTCATTGGTGCTGCTGGTGCTCACCGTCCGCGACCCGCAAAAGGCCGGCGATGCCGCCAATTTAGCCAAAATCACCCATGTGCCAGCCTTCGTCTGGGGACTGCTGTTTACCGCCTATACGGGATGGGTTGTTTATAAGGTGGTGGAGATGCTCTTCTTATAATCTTTTTTTGTATCTTTGCCCGCCTTTTAGGTTTCGAGTATTAATGTTAACATTTAAAAAATAAGATTATGGAAAAAGCTCAAATGAGAGAAGTTATCGCCAAGCGAGTGGCCAAAGAACTCAAGGATGGCGATGTTGTCAATCTGGGTATTGGTCTTCCGACAATGGTACCCAACTATTTGCCGAAAGATGTGCATGTGATTCTCCAGACTGAGAATGGCATGATTGGTATGGGACCCACTCCCGAAGAAGGCAAGGAGGATGACAACCTGATCAACTCCGGCGGCGGCTACATCACCGCACAGCCAGGTGCCGTCTCTTTCAGTTCCGCTGATTCCTTCGCCCTGATCCGCGGCGGCCATGTGGATGCCACCGTGCTGGGCGCCATGCAAGTGGACGAGCACGGCGACATAGCCAACTGGATGATCCCCGGCAAGCTCACCCCGGGTATGGGTGGCGCCATGGACCTTCTGGTGGGTGCCAAGACGGTCATCGTCGCAATGGAACACACCCAGAAAGGCAATCCGAAAATCCTCCACAAATGCAACCTGCCCCTCACCGCTATGGCGGCCGTCAACATGATCGTGACCGAAATGGGTGTCATGGTGGTCACCGACAAGGGACTGGTGCTCACAGAATTGCATCCCGAGTTCACCGTTGAGGACGTGAAGGCTGCCACGGAAGCCGACTTCACCGTCTCCCCGGACCTCAAACCCATGCAACTGGATTAGTTGAGTGTTGAGAGTTTAGAGTTGAGAGTAGAAATTGGGTCGTTGGGTATTGGATTTTTTTCAATGTTATAACTGAAGAGACCTGAGACCGAAGAACAGCATTCTAATCCAACACTCTTACCAAATCAAACTATTTTAGTATTTTTACAATTTTAACCAAATATTGAAAAATGGATTTTAGCTTAAACAAAAGAGAAGAACTCTTTCTGCAGATGATTCGCAAGTTCGCAGCGGAAGAAGTTCAGCCGCTGGCTGCCGAAGTTGACGATCAGGAGCGTTTCCCGATAGAGACCGTTGAAAAGATGGCCAAGATCGGCATCATGGGCATTCCCATTCCCGTGCAATACGGCGGACAGGGAGCCACGAACCAGATGTATATTATGGCAGTGGAAGAGCTGTCGAAGGTGTGTGCCACCACAGGTGTGATCGTGAGTGCGCACACGTCGCTCTGTATGAACCCGATTCTGGAATTCGGCACAGAGGAACAGAAGATGAAATATTTGCCCAAGTTGGCTTCCGGCGAATGGATTGGCGCTTTCGGTCTGACGGAGCCGAATGCCGGCACAGATGCCGCCATGCAGCAGACCACAGCCGTATTGGACGGTGACGAGTGGGTGCTCAACGGCAGCAAAATCTTCATTACAAACGCCGGTTACGCCCACGTGTATGTGATCATGGCCATGACCGACAAGTCGCTCGGCACGAAGGGCATCTCCGCCTTCATCGTGGAGAAGGGCACTCCCGGTTTCTCCATCGGCAAGAAAGAGAAGAAGATGGGTATCCGCGGTTCCGCCACTTGCGAGCTGATTTTCGAAAACTGCCGCATCCCGAAAGAGAACCTCCTCGGCGAACTCGGCAAGGGTTTCAAAATCGCCATGATGACGCTGGACGGCGGCCGTATCGGCATCGCCTCCCAGGCGCTCGGTATCGCCCAAGGCGCTCTGGATGCCACGGTGAAATACACGAAAGAGAGAAAACAGTTCGGCAAGACGCTGGCCCAGTTCCAGAACACCCAGTTCCAGATGGCCAACTTGGAAACCAAGGTGCAGGCCGCCCGTCTGCTGGTGCGCCAGGCCGCCTGGAAGAAGGACATGCACCTGCCGTACTCGGTGGATGCTGCCATGGCCAAGCTGTATTGCGCTGAAACGGCAATGGAAACCACAACCAAGTGCGTGCAGTTCCACGGCGGTTACGGCTACACCCGTGAGTATGAAATCGAGCGCATGATGCGTGACGCCAAAATCACGGAGATCTACGAAGGCACCTCCGAAGTCCAACGCATGGTCATCGCCGGCAAATTATTCAAATAAACAGAATTGATTGGTAGAAATCGCACGGTCGTGCGTCTTCACAATAAAAAACAAATATCGACAGAACAATGAACATTATAGTAACGATAAAACAGGTTCCGAATACCAATGTTATTAAAATCAATCCGGTGACCGGCACATTGATTCGCGATGGTGTTCCCTCCATTTTGAATCCGGACGATGCCTCCGCTCTGGAAATGGCCTTGCAGCTGAAGGACAAATTCGGTGCGCATGTCACTGTGATCACGATGGGTCCGCCGCAGGCTGACGCCATCTGCCGCGAGGCTTTCGCCATGGGTGCCGACAGGGCCATCCTGCTCTCCGACCGCAAGTTCGCGGGCGCGGACACGCTGGCCACCTCGTACGCCCTTTCCGGCGCCATCAAAACCCTTGATTACGATCTCATCCTCGCTGGACGTCAGGCTATCGACGGCGACACGGCCCAAACACCGGTCTCCCTGGCCCAACATCTCGACCTCCCGCAGGTGACCTACGCCACCAACCTCGAATATGACGGCCAGAAACTCTGCACCGTCACCAAAGAAACGGAAGAAGGCTACCAGATTCTGGAAGTGGAAACACCTTGCGTGCTCACCGTCCTCTCATCCGCCATCAAACCCCGCTACATGACCGTGAAGGGAATCATGGAAGCCTACGACAAGGAGGTGGAAGTGTGGGGCGCCGACAAACTGGACGTTGACCCTGACCGCCTCGGTCTTTCCGGCTCGCCCACACGCGTGAAGAAATCCTTCACAAAACCGCAGAAACAACCGGGCGAAATCTTCGAGGTGGACCCCGAAGAGGCTGTGGAAATCATCGTTAAGAAATTGAAAGAAAAACATATTATTTAACCGAGAATTTAGAGACAATGGAAAAATCAGACTATAAGAATATTCATGTTTTTGTGGAACAACGCGACGGCGTTATCCAATCCGTGGCCTTGGAATTGCTCGGTAAGGCGCACGAGCTGTCCGCCGACCTGCACGAGAAGGTCGTGGCCGTCCTGGCCGGATACCAGATCAAGGACCAGGCCCAGATGCTGATCGAATACGGTGCCGACGAGGTGATCTGCATGGATGCTCCCGAACTGAAGGACTATCTGACGGAACAATACACGCAAGCCATCTACCAACTGGTGATGGAGTACAAGCCCAGCATCATGCTGATCGGCGCCTCCACCATCGGACGTGACCTGGCACCTCGTTTGGCTTGCCGCCTCAACACGGGCCTCACCGCCGACTGTACAAAGTTGGAAATCACGGAAGACATGCAACTGGCCTCCACACGTCCCGCCTTCGGCGGCAACCTGATGGCCACCATCCTCAACACGGAGCATCGTCCACAGATGTCCACTGTGCGTCCGGGCGTGATGCAGAAGATGGCCCGCGACACCAACCGCAAAGGCGAGGTCATCGACTTCAAACCCACATTCGACGAGAGCAAGTTCAAAGTGCGCTTGGTGAAGAATGTGAAGGAGGACAAAGGTACGGTGGACATCACGGAAGCCAAGATCCTCATCTCCGGCGGTCGTGGTGTGGGCTGCAAGGCCGGCTTCGACAAGCTGCAGGCCTTGGCCGACGTGCTCCCGGGTGCTGAAGTCTCTTCCTCCCGTGCCATGGTGGATGCCGGTGTCATCGACCATGCACGCCAGGTGGGACAAACGGGCAAGACAGTTCGTCCGAACCTCTATATGGCTTGTGGTATCAGCGGCGCCATCCAGCACCTGGCTGGCATGGAAGAATCCGACCTGATCATTGCCATCAACAAGGATAAGTTCGCACCGATCTTCGGCGTTGCCGACCTCGGAATCGTCTGCGATCTCAACAAGGTAGTTCCTCTGCTTACCACGCGCCTGGCCAAGGAAATCGAAAAATAATGATTGACATCCGCCATGTCGAGAAGCGTTATGGAAACCTTCATGTGCTGAAGGACATTACGCTGACCATCGAGAAGTCCAAGGTTGTGACGATTGTCGGCCCCTCCGGGGCCGGCAAGTCAACCTTGCTGCATCTGATCGGCACCCTTGACCGTGCCGACAGCGGCGAGATTCTCCTTAACGGCGTGAATGTGAGCACCCTCTCCGACAATCAGCTGTCAGAATTCCGCAATCGCCACATCGGCTTCGTGTTCCAGTTCCACCAGCTCCTTCCCGAATTCACAGCGGTGGAAAACGTGGCGCTGCCCGCCATGATTGCAGGACAATCCAAAAAGGAAGCCCTGCTCCATGCAACGGAACTGCTGGATTTCCTGAAACTGTCGGACAGGGTAGGGCACAAGCCTAACGAACTCTCCGGCGGCGAACAACAGCGCGTGGCGGTGGCCAGAGCCCTGATGAACAACCCCGAGCTCATCCTCGCCGATGAACCGTCCGGCAACCTGGATACCGAGAACGCGAAAAAACTCCATCAGCTCTTTTTCGACCTGCGTGACCAATTTCACCAAACATTTGTCATTGTCACCCATAATGTGGAACTGGCCGCCCTGTCCGACAGAACCATTGTCCTGCAAGACGGCAAAGTCATTTCATAATCATCATGAAAAAAAACACCATATTCATCATTTTATGCTGCTGCATCATCGCCTTCAGCGGCTGTAGCATTCTCCAATTCTCCAATTTGCTGAACTGCAAGTTTGCCATGGCAGGCGTGCGCAACGTGACGTGGGCAGGCATCAATTTCAGCAATATCAGCAGCCCAAGCGACCTGTCCCTCACCAACCTCACCAAGGCGTTGGATGCCATCAAGCGGATGGACTTCACCATCAGCTGCGATGTGAATGTGAAAACGGAGAACCCCACCAACCGCATGGCACGGTTGATCGGCTACGACTACGAACTGTTTTTGGACAACCAGACCAATCCAATCGCCACGGGAAGCAGTCGCGACAAGGAGTACATCATTCCGGCCAACAGCACATTGGATATTCCCATTCCTGTGAAAATGGATCTGGTGTCTGTTGTGAAAAACAAGGAGGTCGGAAGCATTATAAAATGTATTAAGGACATTCAGGGCAAAGGCAATGGCACATCTTCGGATGTCACGGTGAAGTTCACCCCCTACCTAAGCATGGGGCGGGCTCCCGTCCGATTGTCGCCCCTGACGCTTACAAAGACGTTCCAGTCATCCGAAAAGATGTCAAAGAAAGAACAAAAAGAGCTAAAACAATCCTCTAATTCTGCTAAATTAAAACGTTAACAACAAAACCTTTTAAACCAATATCTCATGATTCAAAGAATTCAATCCATATTTCTGCTCGTGGCAGCGGTGATTCCCATTGTCATGCTGTTTACCCCTATCGGATATGTGAACACCCCCGACGTGCAGTATGTCTATAACAGTCTTACTCTCAAAATGAATGTACCGGATGGCCATGCCGTCCTCCGTCTCTATTATGTGGGCTTCTGTCTGCTGTTGTGTTCCGTTCTCTCACTGATTGCGCTGTTCACTTTCAAGAACCGCGTGCGTCAGACACAGATTGTCTCCATCTGCATGATTGTTTATTTGATTACACTGATGCTGATGCTCTGGGTGTGTCCGGATGTGGTTTTCAAGAAATTCTTCACCCTTAAAGAGACCACCTATGATTTCCAGTTTGCAAACAAGGTTGTATTATTGATTCTTGTATGTGTGGAGGCGGCATGTCTCTTTCTGGCCAACAAGTTCATCAAGAAGGATGAAGCATTGGTGCGCGCCGCCGACCGTTTGCGCTAAGCGGAACAAGTAACCCCCAAGTCAGTGGATATCCTCCACTAAAGCCTGAATGTCCTCCTCCGTAGTGTCCCAGGAGGTGACGAAACGAACTTCGTGGGTGTTCTCATCCCAAACGTAGAAAAAGTGTTTCCTGAGCAGTGCCTCGCATTGTTCAGGATTCATTTTTAAGAGCAGGGTGTTGGCTTGTGTAGGTTGCGTGAATGTAAAGCCCTTCTCCTCAAGTTTCGCTCTAAGTACATGTGCCATCTTATTGGCATGCAAGGCATTTTGCAAATAAAGACCATCATGGATGTAGGCCGAGAACTGAGCCGACACGTAGCGCATCTTGGAATAAAGCTGTGCGGACTGTTTGCGCAGATATTTGAGGTTCTCGGACAGTTCGGGACGGAATGCGATGACAGATTCGGCCATCATGCAGCCGTTCTTGGTGCCGCCGAAGCTGAGGATGTCGGCGCCGCAGTCCACGGTGATTTCACGCACGCTTTTGCCAAGGGCTGCCGCCGCATTGGCGAGCCGAGCCCCGTCGATGTGAAGGTACATGCCGTAACCATGAACAAAGTCGGCGAGAGTGCGGATCTCGTCAGGAGTGTATATGGTGCCCAGCTCCGTGCATTGGGAGATATAGACCATCTTAGGTTGCGAATGATGTTCGAAGCCGAAGCCGTGCAAAAGCGGACGGATGAGTTCCGGGGTGAGCTTGCCGTCGGGGGTGTCCACCTCCTTGATAACGGCGCCGCTGAGCAGGGTAGGGGCCCCGCACTCATCCACGGCGATATGGGCGGTCCGGGCCGCAATGACGGCATTCCAAGGCTGGCAGCATGCTCGGATGGCGCACACATTGGCCCCCGTGCCGTTGAAAACAAAATAGGGATCCGCCGTTGGCCCGAACACATAGCGTATGTCACGGATGGCCTTTTCGGTCCACGGATCATCGCCGTATGCCACGGCATGGTCTGTATTGGCTCGAAGGATAGCATCCATCACCTGCGGATGCACACCGGAGTTGTTGTCACTTCCAAAACTTCTCATCGTAAAAATATTTGGTAAGATGGATTACAAATGAACATTTTTTAACGCTGTTACTTCGTATCCTGCTTCATCAGATCGCGGCGATTTTGCCCGATGTACAGGAAATAGAGGAACAAATCGGTGGAAACCAACACGGCATTGAACACATACAACCAGATAACTATATCGTTGCTGTACAATGATTTGTGTATGATGCCGAAAATGTAGCCCAAGATAATCAGGGACATAAACAGCGGACTTTTGCCAATCACCACCTTGGTTCTTAACGATTTGGAGATGGACACGGGCCAGCTGACCGCAAAACAGAGCAGGAAAAGTACTTCCCAAATGCTGAAATTCGTCATAGCAAAAAATAGAAATTAATGCGACAAAATTACTAAAAAAGCCGTTACGATGAGTCGGGGCATTTAAAGTCGGGCGCTGAAGCCGCGCAATCACCTCAATATCAAGGGTGGTTTCCCAGCCCCGAGTGTGGCCACAAAGGTGGAATTCGTTCCTGGGGCACTTCTGTTGTTGTTGGCATTTACAAGCGGAAGAGATAAAAAGTATTATTTTTGCGGCGTCACTTGACATCCAGTGCAATTTGAGATTTCGCACATTGGTCAACGAGGACATAAAGAGATGTTTTATGAAGATTTCCGAGATTTATGAAAAAAATTTCCGTCTTGTTGTTGGTTTTTATCGCCACCATTGCGTTTGAAAGAATTTACGCGCAGAAGGACTCAATTGAAAAGCATATCGATAGTCTATGCCAGTCAGGCCTTTTCGACGAGGCCTACCGATACGCCAAACAGCGTTGGCAAGGGCTTCCGGCTGACAAAAGTCAGGCGTACAAGGAGGCCTCTTTCGATTATTATAAAACGACCTATATGCTTGAATTGGCATACAGGTATCAGGAGAATTTTGGGGAGGCGTTGAAACTCAATGAGGAATTGTTGGACTTGAGAAAACCGGAAACCGATTATTTTGCCATACGCAACAAGGTGGTTTGTTATTTCGGATTGGGTAATTATGCTGAAGCTGCAAAAAACAGAGCCTTGCTGTACAAAGCCTACAAAAAACATAAGTTGCCCTGCGAATTTGAGCTCTGCCATTATTACAATTTCGATTTTTTCAAAATGGACACACTCAACATTTGGGGGTACGAATGGTACGATGAGTTACCGAAAAACCGTTTCTCCACCAGTTTTACCAAGGTTGTCTATTACGTTTACAGCACGAATCCCGACGGAAGCGACAAAGACCAACTCTACCGCCTGCATCTGATTATGTTTCATGGAACAGACATGCCTTTTGACTACATCATGGAGAAACACCTCTCAACGGAAAAAGGCGAATTGCGACAGTCTATGTACCAATACACCTATAAGGAAAACATTGACTATGAGAAACTTCACAACGATGTAAAGGAAATTATCAAGGGTGACAAGAAAAACGACACACAACGAAGCGTCCGATACAAAATAAAAGAAAGTCTCAGTTTAGATTCTGTCAGTATCCCCGCAGAAGCTTTTAGAACACGAGAAAAAACAGAATACGTTGCAGAAGAGCCTTACAAAGAGATTGATCTTTTCACCGGGAAATATAAAACATTGAACATCACGCTGAATGGGAATGTCAAGTCGGTTGTGCAGACCAATGTGCCCGTTTCTTTATTGAAACAGGACGAATCCTCAAAGAGTGTATATGCCCGGCAGCAAACATGGAGGTTTTACCCAACAGGGCATTTGTCTCATTGCCATATCAACAAAACCTTGCTGAAGAATGTTCACGAATATGATGTTAATAGTCGTAATATTTTGTCTGGTGACAAGTATGATTCCACAGACACAATCGCATATTATAGCTTTGCCCCCAACGGCCGTATGAATCAAGTCATCGAAGAGCAATATAGTAGTAATACCTCTTTCGAATATGACAAAAACGGACACCTGATAAAAGTGGCAACTCATTATTGGGATCGAAATGTTCTGGTAGAGAAGTTGATTACTTTGAATGACGATTGGAAGCCTGTGCGAGTGGAAGGAAGAAGGAACGGCATAGAGAAAGTCGGTATCATTGACTCATATTGTTATGATGAGCGTGGCAACCAAGTGTCGCACCAGATGCACAACGGCAATATACAATGGATGGATTATTTTGTCTATGACAGTCTTGACAATTTGATTTTCAAAGGACGTTGTAATGGCTATCGTGGCAACAACAACAGTTGCATGTGCAAGGCGTTCCAAAAGAGTTGTGGGTACGAATATGACAATCAACATCGTTTGGTCCGCGAGTATTCCATTGGGGATTGGAAACCCAGCGGATCGGATTGTTATTACCAGTATAACAACGCCGGACGGGAGATTGAATACAAGCATTATGATGTCCGAGGCACGCAGCGCACCTTCGACCGTCATATTCAAACCACTTACGATTCCGCCGGCAGAATGGTGAGGAAAGAGGCTTTGTTGGGGACTTTTCTTGTCAACGAAATGGTTTTCAACTATACGAGGGATGCTGTTTTGGAAGAATGGACGTATGATGGACAAGGAAATCTGGAGAAACAGGCTGTTTATCAAACATTGCCCAAACCTTTCAAGATTGTCCGTTACCAATACAGCTATGACCAACAGGGGAATTGGGTGAAACGCGTGCGTTATGAGGGTGCAAACGAGGATTCCATGACCGTCACGGAAATTTTGGAACGCGAGATTGAGTATTACAAGTGAGACACCTGTTACCGGTATCATTCACCCTCCAGCATTTCCAGGACAATCCACTTCGGCGCCCTTGTTGTTCAGAGCCTTGAAATCGTAAATTGTTGCCGTATCGTTATTTTGTTAAAACTCGCAATGCAAAAACACTAAACCAATAATTATACGGGATGGTGTATGATGCTTTTTTTGTATCTTTGCGAACGTTTTTTTTCTTACCAAAATTTTTTAATTATGTGGAGTATTATTCTTTATTTGCTTTTAGGCGCAGTGGCCGGCTGGTTGGCTGGTAACCTGATGCGCGGCGGCGGCTTCGGCCTCCTTTGGAACATTATCATCGGTATCATCGGTGGTTTTATCGGCGGCTGGCTGATGAGCCTTATCGGCATTCAGAAGGCAGGTCTTCTTTGGGAACTCATTGTCGCCGTGATTGGCGCTATCGTGCTCCTGTTCGTCATCTCGCTTTTTAAGAAAAAATAACACAGTTCAGGTTTGGCGGAAGCCAAACCTTTTTCTTTGAAAAATCATCAATACAATATTATTAAATACATGAAAAAACTCTTTTTTATTCTGCTGGGCTGCTGCACTTTCTTGCTTGTCCCGGCACAAACCGTCACCAAGAACGGAGGGCTCTCCAACGACCAGCTCCAAACGCTCAAATCCTCCTACAAGGCCACCGCTTCAGACAAGGCACTGCGCAACGCCGTGGTAACCAATGACATCAACAAATTGGCCAAAAACTATGACAACGCCACCGTTTTTGATGCCCATTTCTCCAACCAAGTGCCCTCCAAGGCCATCACCGACCAGGAATCCTCCGGTCGCTGCTGGATGTTCACGGGCATGAACGTGCTGCGCTCGAAGGCCATCCGTAAATACAATCTTCCGTCTGACTTCCAGTTTTCGCAGTGCTACACTTTCTTCTGGGACCAGTTAGAGAAGTCCAATCTCTTCCTGCAGGCCATTTTGGACAACCGCGCCAAGTCGATGGACGACGAGACGGTGAAATGGCTGTTCCAAAACCCGTTAAGCGACGGCGGCCAGTTCACGGGCATCGCCAATTTAGTGGCCAAGTACGGCATCATGCCGAAAGATGCCATGCCGGAGACCTACAGCAGCAACCACACATCCCAGATCTCATCCCTGATAAAGCTGAAACTCCGTGAGGATGCACTTATACTGCGTGAGATGGCCAACAACAAAGGCACCACCGAGAAGATGCTGCAAGACAAGAAAATGGAAATGCTGCAAACCGTCTATCGCATGCTGGTGATCGCTTTCGGCGAGCCGCCCGCGGAATTCACGTGGACCCAACGCGACGCGAAGGGCAACGTGGTGAGCACTGAGACCTATACCCCGAAATCCTTCGCCGCCAAGTTCGCAAACGACGATTTCACCACCTATTACATGGTGATGAACGATCCCACCCGCGAATATTACAAGGTGTATGAGATTGAGTATGACCGCCATGTGTATGACGGCAACAACTGGAAATACCTGAATCTGCCGATGGAGGAGATTGCCCAGATGGCCATCGCCTCGCTGAAAGACAGCACCATGATGTACTTCTCCTGCGATGTGGGCAAGTTCCTTGACCGCGACAAAGGCTATATGGATGTGAACAACTTCGATTACGGTTCGTTGTTCAACACCACCTTTGGCATGGACAAGAAACAGCGCATCCAGACGTACGCCAGCCTCTCCTCGCACGCCATGACCCTCTGCGCCGTGGACCTCGACAAAGACGGCAAACCCATCAAGTGGATGGTGGAGAACAGCTGGGGCAGCAAATACGGGCACAACGGATTCCTCATCATGACCAACGAATGGTTCAACGAGTATATGTTCCGCTTGGTGGTGGAAAAAAAGTACATTCCCGCCGCCACGCTTAAACTTTTCGACCAAAAACCCATCATGCTACCCGCTTGGGATCCATTGTTTGCCCCAGAAGAGTAATTCTATTGTTTTATCGTTAAAAATGTTGAATATGAAAAAGATAGTCTTGATAATGACGGCCCTGCTGGTCAGTTCCATGCTTTATGCCCAAAATCCGGATGCCATTTGCGGCATCTTTCATTCGGTGGACCCTTTTTCCAAGGAAGGTTCCCAATGTGAGGTCTATAAGGCGGCCAACGGCACCTACGAGGCCAAGGTGGTGTGGGTGGAGAACCCCAAGAAAAAGAACCAACTCGGACTGATCTTCATGACCGGCTTGACATACAACGCCAAAGAGAAGGAGTATCAAAACGGCAAACTGAAATATCCCGGCAAGAAAGGCACGTACAAAACCTACATCCGTTTAGTGAATGACAACAAGACGATGAAGATGCGGGGTTATTTAGGCGTTTCCCTCTTCGGCATGACCGTTGACTGGACCCGCGAAAGCAAATTGCGCGAGCAGAAATAAAACGAATTTCCAATGTAGCAAAAAAGGGTGGCCGCAGCCACCCTTTTTTATTACTATAACAGCAGATGATACAAAGAAAAAAATGAAAGACTACTCTTTGATGAATTTCCTTGTGGCGGTCGTCTTGCCGTCCAGACGGAGGAAATAGAGGCCTTTGCTGAAACCGGAAATGTTGATGCGGAAGTCGTTGTCCGTGACCTTGTTGGAATACACCACCTGTCCGAGAGAGTTTAGAATCTGGACATTGTCGTAGTTCTCGGCATGCACATTCAGTGTTGAGCTGGCCGGATTCGGAAACACGGAAATACTGTTGTCTTGGGTATGATCTTCACAGGAAACGCCCGTATTGGCAATGTCAAACAGATTGATCTGATTGGGAGTGGTTTGAGAGCTTGTCAGGATGACAAATCTGCCGGGAGAGCCGGGAAGGGATGTGGTGCCGGATGCTCCACCTGATATTGACTGCTCTGGTATATCGGGTTGTAAGGCTCTAAGGTCTAACGAACCGCCAACCATCGTATGGTGTACAATGTCATATTTGTAAAACACATTATTCGAATTGGGTTGACAGAAAAGCCAGAGATAGGGACCTCCTTCGGAATAGGGGTCATAGACTGTGCCAGTAATACTTTCAAAAGAACCATTCTCGACGGACATGGTTTGACCTGCGCGGTTGACAAGCTGTAAATCCGACCAACCCCCTACCCAGAATCCGTCGTTGACCGGGTCATACGAACAGTGCCTGATTGCACTGACGCT
>JAEEQE010000049.1 GCA_016285145.1 Bacteroidales bacterium
ACGGTGGAGGCCTCCAACAATGTGGGGCGCATCGTGGCGGAAGAAGACCACCTTTTCGTCTCCACCCACACCCGCAGCTTTGTTGACGACGATATGGCCACGTTGAGCAAGACCATTGCCGCGACCTTCGCCGAAGCAGGCGCCGTTTCCGAGGTCGTGATGTCGGCCCCGGCGTGGCAGGAGAATCAGCAGTCGCCGTTCTTGCGGCGGGTCAGCGACACGTTCCAGGACGTGCTGGGCTGGCGTCCCCGTATGGTGGCGATGCACTTCGTGTTGGAGGCGGGCTTCTTCGTGCAGCACTATCCCGGCATCCAGATCGCCAGCATTGGCCCGCGCATCGTGGAGCCGCACTCCACCAGCGAGCGCGTGGAGCTCTCGACCATCCACGACATCTGGCGAGTGCTGATCGAGTTGCTGGGACGGTTGGCGTGAGGAGTGGCAATCGTAAAAGGTATAACAAAAAGATAGTATATGAACCATAGTTTCAATATCCGTCCAGCGAAGCCCGAAGAGGCAGGGCTCGTCCTGGAGTTCATCAAAAAGTTGGCCGTCTATGAGAAATGCGCCGACGAGGTGGTGGCCGACGAAGCCACCGTCTATCATTCCCTGTTTGTGGAGCGTTCCGCCGAGGTGGTCTTCGCGGAGGAAGACGGCGCGGTGGTCGGCTTCGCTCTCTTTTTCCACAACTTCTCCACCTTCGTGGGGCGCAAGGGACTCTATCTCGAAGACCTCTTCATCCTTCCCGAGAAGCGGGGGCGCGGCTACGGCAAAGCCCTGCTGAAGCACCTGGCCAAGATCGCCGTGGAACGCCACTGCGGCCGTATGGAGTGGATCTGCCTCGATTGGAACGAGCCCGCCCTGAAGGTCTATCACGGCATCGGGGCCGTCCCAATGGACGAATGGACGGTGCAGCGGCTGGATGAGGAGGCGCTGAAACGGTTTGCGGGGGCATAATCTGCTTTGACGGAGGTGGCGCGTTCAATCCACCTCATGACCCACCAGAGCCTCTATCGGCACCGAATCTTCCCGAACCCCGTCAGGGGTTCCCTGTCTGTAGCCGTTGGCGATGCGGCATCCCCCACAACCCCGTATGGGGTTGCACATCAGGCACAACGACATTCTGACAACCAATTGAAAATGAATCTCCTACGGAGATTTGAAACCGCACGTGGGCATCCGTTTTTTCTACAGAGATGCATCCCCTACGGGGATATGCTCCCCTCTAACCAATGCCTCCACTGACACGGTGCTGTCCATCAACCCGATGCGAGGGTCGGAGGCGTAGCGGTTGACGCCGCAGTGGGACAGGGCTTTAATGTCACAAAAACACATTATCTAAAACTCACCAATTAAATGCCTAATCGTCTTCATAATCCTCTTCATCTATTTGATAGCTAATTTCTCTTGTTAAAATGTCAATTGATACGATTATTGAAGCACATATATCTGTTTCAGGAACACACATAAGACAATTAAAATAGCAACTATTTCCGGTTGTTTCCAAATAGTGACAACTGGTAAATGTCATATTCTTTAGTGTAGCACCATCAATGATTTTTTCAAGTTCCTTTTTGTTAATTAGAAATTCTGTGGGCTTCCCATTACTAATAAAAGTCAGCTGAAGTTTGGTTTCGGGATAACATCCAACAACTCGATCACCGTTATCATAATAGTATTCGAAATAAAAACCTGCACCATCCAACACCTCAAAATAATAAATTGCAGATATTGAATCATTTATCTCCACTGTGTCTTTATGTTGACAGTTAAAACAATCAAAATAGATGGTATCACAAGGGGGCCTGAGTACTTGAGTGTGAGCCTGAACAAAAGACATAAATGATAATAACAAAAGTGGAATCGCATTCATCTTTTCGCTTTTGTAATTTTCCGCAAAAATAAGAAATTTATCTTTTATAGAAGACAAAAATCAAAAATAATCATCCCTTCACCCGTACCTTCGACCACGTCTGCAGCACCACCGAGACGATGATGAGCGCGATACCGAGGACAAACGAGAAGTTCAGCTCGTGGTATTCCTGGAAAATCAGCATCGCGAGAATGATGCTATAGACGGGCTCCAGATTGTAGGTAAGGTTGACCGTGAAGGCGTCAATCTTCTGCAAGACAACAATTTGCAACAAGCATAGCCCGATGGTGCAAACCACCACCATAAAGGCCATGTAGGGGTAGTCCATACCCGTCGGAAGGAACTTCCCGACCGGCAAGAAGGCATTGTAAACCGGGAGGATGACGCTGAGGACGACAATGCCGCCGACCATCTCCCAGAAGAGCATGTTTTTGGCCTCGAAGTGCTTGCCGACGTGCTGGTTGGCGATGGCGAACAGGGCGTACAAGGCCGAAGAGACAATTCCGATGGCAATGCCCAAACGGTATCGGGTGTCGAAGTGGAAAATGAGATAGACACCGCATACCGTGAGGATGCTGAACAGGAACTCGCGCACGGAGAAGCGGTGCCGGTTGATAATCGGCTCGAGAAGTGCGGTGAAGAACCCGACCAAGGAGAAGCAGACCACCCCGATGGAGACGTTCGACGCCTTGATGCTGGCGTAGAAGAAGATCCAGTGCAGGCACAGCAGCACGCCCACGCCGCCCATCCGCGCCATATCCTCGAAACGGAAACGCCGCAACTCTTTTTTGAGGACAAGAAACAACGCCATCAGGGCGGCCGCCCACGTCATCCGGTGCAAAACGAGCACCACGGGGTCCAGCTCGATGAGCCGTCCCAGCACCCCGGTGAACCCCGCGATGAACACGGAGAGGTGCAGCAGCAGGAAGCCTTTATGGGCTTTTATCGTTTTCACGAAGGGTCGAAGTTATTCCCCTTTCGCCATCCCCACTAACCGTTTCCCGAGCTCGTAGGCGTTCTGCAGGTCGGTCTGCCAGTGCGCGTCGCGGTACTGGCGTTTGTCCTCCTCTTTGAACATGGTCATGGCGTAACGGGAATAGTCGTTGAACTGGTAGGTGTTGCAGACGTAAAGCGTTTCGCTGTGGCCGAAATTCTCCTTTAACTGCTTTTCACAAGTGCCCAGCAGCACGGGATATTTCCACTCTTCCATGGCCTCTTCGGGTATGTTCATTGTGAAGATCATAGCGGTCTGCTTCTCACGGATGGGGCGGCGCCGGTTCCCCTGTTCGTCGTAGTCGTAGGTGAAATTCGGGAAGATCAACCTTTCGAGGAATGAACGCGTTTCGCCCGTGGGATAACTGAAATAGACAGGCGAACCGATGACAATCACATCTGCCTCGCATGCCTTTTCAAGCACAGGACGCAAATCGTCGCGAATGGCACACACACCGTCTGTCTTGGCGTTTTTCAACTGGCAGGCGAAGCAACTCTTACATCCCTTGAAATCAATATCATAGAGGTCAACCATCTCCACCTCGGCGCCGGCCTCCTGAGCCCCTTTCATGGCGCTTTCCAACATCTGTACTGTGTTCCATTTCTTCCGCGGCCCCCCGTTCACGAAGACCGGCTTGATCGCTTTGTTCTCCATATTTTACTAATGTTTAAATTAAAGTGCAAAGGTAAAAAAAATGAATATATGCAGTCAGATTCTCAGCAAGGATACTTCCCTCTGAATTTCGACAGCATCTGCAACTACTGGGATTGTAACACTTGTTGACAGATAGGAGTTTTTACCAGATAATTGTCGTTACTTACGCCTTCGTTAGGAAGGACGTTTGCCGTGTTTTTGATTTGATGGTAGATTCGGTCATTGTTTAAGAAATTTATCTTCCTTCCAATTTATCGGATTATTCCATATATAGGATTGTATTTTTATCAAGGCAGAATGATCACGAACAATAATGTCATAGAAACGGGATTGCCATGAAAAATCGTATCCCAATCGGTGCGCGTGCCTCGAAACCGCTGATTTATATGATCCGACAATAGATGATAATGTTTTCGACCCCTGGTTTTGAAAACGTTGTTGTCCAATGGTTTTGGGCGGTTGTATCGTTTGTTGTGTGCATGATGACGGGGGATTGGATGACGGGGGATTGGATGACGGGGAATTGGATGACGGGGAATTGGATGACGTAGAGACAACGCATGCGTTGTCTCTACCGTTGTCACCATTGTCACCATTACCGCCATTGATACCATTACCGCCGTTGTCACCATTGTCACCATTGCCACCGTTGCCACCATTGTCACCATTGTCGCCGTTGTCACCATTGATACCATTACCGCCATTGTCACCATTGCCAATATTATTGATTGCGATAATACCATGTATATGGTTTGGCATAACCACAAATGCGTCCAATTCAATATTGTCGAAATGGTTTGTTAATTCGTGCCATAATACGTCGGCAATGGCACCGACGGGTGACAGATACATTTTTCCTTTCGCAATCTCACCGAAAAAATGATGTCTGTTTTTTGTGCAGATAGTTACGAAATAGATTGCATTCCACCCGTAATCCCAATTTTGCAATCGGGTTGATGGAATGCGGTATCGGTTTTGGTATTTGTCGTTGTTCGTTTCCATAATCCAATTTGATGGCGACCTTTTGCAAAGGTCCATTTTTATTTAGATATAAAACGTTACTTTAGTAAATTTTATTTTCTAAATAACCAATAAATATGAATTACAGACTAAACAATCTATAAATAGAAACCCAATAACATATTATAAATAAGCGAACAAACAGGCGGTTTAGATCTTCATCTTGTAGAGTTTCACGGAGTTAAAGATGGTCTTTTCCTGTGCCTCATTGCCGTATTTGTCCACATCGACAACGTTGCGCGGGCTGTGGGTGATGCACACGGGGCCGTTCAGGCAGCCGCCGTCGCAGGCCATGCCTTCGAAGAAGTTCTCCGTGGCCTTGTTGAACTTCAGTCGAGTCAATGCGGCCTTGCACTCGGCGATGCCGTTCATGGCGATGGGTTTCACGCCTTCCACGCCCATATCTTTGGCCACGTCGGCGATGCCTTGGGCGATGCCACCCGACTTGGCGAAGATGCGACCATAGTAAGAAGCGTTGTTCAACTCCGAATCTTCCATCTGCGTGGTGTCAATGTCGCGGGCATCGACGAAGGCCTGCAGTTCCTCAAACGACATGACACTGTCGATGGCGCCGCCAGTCTTTTCCAGCCGATACTCCAACTTCTTCGATGTGCAGGGTCCGATGAAGACAACCTTGGCCGTCGGGTCCGCCCTCTTGATGAGCCGTGCAGTTTCCACCATGGGCGACACCGAAGAGGAGATGTATTGTTTCAGCTCGGGGAAGTTTTTCTCCACAAAAGCCACAAACGACGGACAGCACGAAGTGGTCATCAGCTTCTTCTCGTTCCATTCCTGAGCCTCGTGATAAAGGGTGATGTCGGCGCCGAGAGCGGCCTCAACCACATGATGGAAGCCCAGCTTCTTGATGGCCGTCACCACTTGCGTGACCCGCCCGAAGCGGCATTGGCTCACGATGGCCGGCGCAATGACAGCATACACCTTGTATTTGGTGTTGTTTTCCGACTTCTTCAGAATGTCGATGATGTCCAAAACCAACGATTTGTCGGAGATAGCGCCAAAGGGGCACTTATAGACGCACGCGCCGCACGAAATGCACTTTTCGTTGTCGATTTTGGCCTTCTTGTTCTCGTCGATGGAGATAGCCTTCACCTTACAGCTCACCATACAGGGACGATGCTGGAGGATGATGGCGGAGTACGGGCATGCTTGCGTACACTTGCCACACTCGATGCACTTCTCCTTATCCACGGTGGCTTTGTGGTTTACAATGGTGATAGCGTCCTTGGGGCACACCTCCTTGCAACTGTGCACCATGCACCCGCGGCAAGCGGGCGTGACGTAAATGCCGTCGATCGGACACTCGTCGCAGGCGCTGTCGATGACCTCAATGACGTTGGGATTGTTTTTATCGCCTCCCATCGCCATCTGGATGCGGTCTTGCAGGATGGCGCGTTCCTTGTAGATGCAGCAGCGCGTCTCGGCTTTCGGTCCAGGACTGAGCAGCTTGGGCACCTCCATATAAGCATTCTCCAACCCGCCTTCGTATGCGCGACGGATGATCTCTTTCAACACTTTGTATTTAACGAGTTGAACATTGGTATCAAATATTCGGTCTGTGTTCATAGTGATGGTTATTGAGGGTTAAAAATAATTCAGTTCGACAGTTTTGCCCATTGTGCGCAAATTCTCGGTGATTTTCTCCACCAGTTTCAGCTTCATCGTGGTGTCGATGGGCAACCCTTGATGGGCCACATTGACGCTTTGCCCGACGAAAAAGGTGATGTGAGTGGCCCGCTCGAAAAGGAAGTCGGCAAGGAGCGAGGCCCCGTCCTGCTTGGTGAAGGTCTTGGGCGTGAGATCGGAAATGGAGATGTATTTCTCCGACATCTGCAGCAGTCGGCGCAAGGTGAGCACACCCTCCGTAGTCAGGTCGATGCCCTTGATGAAGCCGATGGGCGGCACCTCCTTGTCAGGGAAGTCGAAACTGGTCTTGAGTTCGGTTTTCAGATAACGCGCCACTATGGTGGAACTGGTGCCGCCGCACACGATTTTCTTCGACGGTCCTTCCAAGAAATGCTGGATGTAGTAGTCGTCCTTTTCCTTGTCAACGGGCGGTCCCACCATAATATTGACATCCAAACGTTTGCGTATCTTGACGGCCGCGACGGTAGTGTCATCGCCAGGCTTGTCCACATAGAGGTCGTTGCAGGCCGATGCCAAAAGACAGGCCACGGCGCGGGCCGACATGTTAGGTTTGATGTTGGTGTCGAGGTGCTCCATAATCTGGGGCCGTTCCCAACCGAAGTTGAGGATTTGTCCGATGCCGGCGTGGATGGTGCCGTCGGACATGACAATGATGATGTCGTTTTCCTCCAAGGCAAGGTCGGAGCGAAACACCTTCTTGCCGCACACGTCGAGTTCGGTGCGCTCAAAGTTCTGGCATTTGCCGTTATGATAATAGATGGCTTCCGGATTGTCGAACTCGAACAGTTCACCTTTGCCCTCCGTGTTGACGTGGATGATGGAGAATGTGGAATACGCCACCCCGCGTTCCGCACATACAGGCAGCGTCTGGATGATGGTCTCCACACATTCGTAGATATCGATTTCGTTGGAAGCCATCGTACACAAAATCTTGGAAGTGAGCATGGAAAGTATGTTCGCTTTCACGCCGCTCCCCAGACCGTCGGCCAACACCAAAGTGGTGTATTCCCCGTTTACGGTGCAGGCCACGTTGTCACCGCACAGCTCCTCGCCCACATGGTTGAGCGAGGTGCATCCCGATTCTAAACAGAGTTCCATCATTTCGTCGTATTTTCTTCGGTGAGTGTTTTCTTGAGTTTCAACAGCGCCACTTTGGTCTCGGCAGTCGTTTCGCCCAAAAGCGATGCAATTTCCTGAGCCACACGCATTTGTTTCTTGATTACCTCATCGGTCGTGGTCAAGGTTTCCATCTTCACCTTCATAATGCGTTTCTCATAATCCACTGTTTCGGTGACATCCTTCAGGATGCCGAAGATGACATTCTGTCCAGCCAAATAGTTGATTGACATATCGATGTATTTCCCTGTCGAAGGTATGTAGGTTTGCTTGCAACTGATGTGTTTCTTCTGGTTGTAGGCGTTGCAAAAATCAATGGGGTTGAAGAAGTCGATGGCGGGGCGACCTTTGGTGTTGGGGTCGTCGATGCCGAGCAGTTCCCTTCCCTTGCCGTTGATTTCCTGAATGTTGAGTTCTGAGTCGAGCACGATGATGCCCTCGGGACTGTTTTGGATGATCTCGAACGAGAGCGACTCGGCGCGTTGGCGCATATAGGGCAGGCAGATTTCAATGTCGGCATAACCGTTATAGACGGCCCAAGCCTTCTCACGGCAGGTGGCATAACCGCAGGAACCGCAGTTCAGTTCGTCTTCGGGTTTCATTTTGCCGGTTTTGTGCAGGATGGCTTCGATGTCGCGCTCGGTGGCGGCCATACTGTGGCTGCGGATGCGCGGGTGTGACGTAGCAAGGCTCACTGGAAGCGGACCGTTATCTTGCGGTCCGGTCAAGGCCTGCTTTTCACGGCTGACATACTTGCGCACGTCGGCGGTGGCCTTGATGGAACCACCCTCCTTGACCAATGAGCAAGGGCCATTGACGCAGGCATCCACACAAAGGTTGATTTCCAACACTACATGGTCCAAGTGCTCAATGTTCTCCAAAGCTTCCACGCACTTCTTCGGGCCATCCACGGCGACGTATTCGTAACCCTCTGGCAACTCGGGGAAGGAATTGATGATGCCTTGCGGTATCGGGTATTCTTTAGCCAGGTTCGGTGTCCCGCTTTTCCTGCCGAGGTCAAGATTGGTGATTTCATCGAGTTTGATATTCTTCTCCTCAAAAAGAGTCACCACATCCTCGAAAGTCAGTACATGGTCAATGAGATGACACTCCTCGGCTTCGCGTTTTTTGGCGATGCAAGGGCCGACGAAGACGATGCTGGCCTCCGGGTGCTGTTTCTTCAGGATTTTGGCGTGAGCCACCATCGGTGAATCGACAGGGGCAAGGTATTTGAGCGCCTTGGGGTAGTATTCTTGGATCATGCGGCACGCGGCGGGGCAAGCAGAGGTGATGAAGTTGGTGAACTCGCCTGTCTTGAGCAGTCGCGCATATTCTTTGGTGACGGCCTGAGCCCCCACGGCGGTTTCCTCGGCATCGGCGAAACCTAATTTGGCCAAAGCCAGTTTCATCACGCCAAAGTCGGTGAGACCGAAACTCGAAATGAAAGAAGGAGCCACACTGGCAATCACTTTTCCTTTGCCCGACAGCAATTGTTTTACTTCGTCTAATTCACTATGCACCACTTTTGCGTTCTGTGGACAAGCCAGCGTGCAGTGGCCGCAAAGGATGCAACGATCCTCAATAATCTCGGCCTGATGCCCCTTGAAGTCGATGGCTTTTACTGGACATTCGCGCAGGCATTTGTAGCAGTCCTTGCACCGCGCATTTCGAAACTCTAAGTACTTCGACATTACAACTGGTTTTTATAATTCAATCAGTGGATAGATTTCCTTCACGAACACTTCCTCGGCGTTATCCTTGGTGACATTGTGGAGCAACAGGGTGCCGTCAGCAAGCGTCGTGGCGGTTTTTTCGGCCTTCTCGGGCGCTATGCCATCGGTCAGCACATTCACGCCTTTGGCGCAGTGACCAAGGCAGAAACTGGCCTGCAGTTCGACGACATCTTCCACGTCGTATTTTTTCAAGAGGTCTTTCAATGCTTGGATCACATCGTAGGATCCTTTCAGGTGGCATGAGCTGCCAACGCAAACTTTAATATTCATATTGGATAGTTTTTAGGATTATTATTAAACGATTTTTTTCTCTATTTGTTACAATATTGTAGGCCATTTGGGAGGACAGCCGCCTTTTGTGGAACTGCCCTCCCTTCATGGTAAAAATAATCTTTATTTCCCGTAATAGGCTTGCTTGTAAATCTCAACAATTTCCTTTACCAAGGGATATTTCGGGTTGGCACCAGTGCATTGGTCATCGTGGGCTTTCTCGGAGAGAGCTTCCACATTGGCCATGAACTGTTTCTCGTCAATGCCGGCATCCTTGATGCTGAGCGGCATATCCATATCCTTCATCAGTTGGCGGATGGCTGCGATAAGGTTGTCGATGCTCTCCTCATTTGTGCTGCCACCGAAACCGAGGAAACGGGCTGCCTTGGCCAATTTTTCGTCGGCCATGAAACGCTCATATTTCGGGAACGGAACGAATTTATTGGGCTTCAAAGAGTTGTATTTCACCACATAAGGCAAAAGAATAGCGTTGGCGCGTCCGTGCGGGATGTGGTAGTCGCCGCCCAATTTGTGTGCCATGCTGTGGTTGAGGCCGAGGAAGGCGTTGGTGAAGGCCATGCCGGCGATACAAGAGGCGTTGTGCATCTTCTCGCGGGCTTTCAGATCAAATTGGCCATTTTCGTAGGCGCGTTTCAGGTAGCCAAACACCAGGTCCATGGCTTGAAGGGCAAGACCGTCGGTGTAGTCGTTGGCCATATTGGAGATGTAGGCCTCAATGGCATGGGTCAAAACGTCCATGCCGGTGTCAGCGGTGGCACGTTTCGGCAAGGAAACCACGAACTGCGGGTCGATGATAGCCACATTGGGGGTCACCGCATAGTCGGCCAGCGGATACTTGATGCCTTTTTTCTTGTCGGTGATGACCGTGAAGGCGGTCACCTCGCTGCCGGTGCCTGAGGTGGTCGGGATGGCCACCATCTTGCATTGCTGTCCCAGGTGCGGGAATTTCACCACGCGCTTGCGGATGTCCATGAACTTCTGGCGCAGGCCGTCGAAGGAGGTCTCGGGATGTTCGTAGAACAGCCACATGCACTTGGCCGCGTCCATGGCCGAACCGCCGCCCAAGGCGATGATGACATCGGGCTGGAATGTGCGCATCTCGGCCACGCCTCTCATCACGGTGTCCACATCCGGATCGGGTTCCACGTCGGAGAAGATCTTGTAATGGCAGCTCTCCTCGCGCTTGTTGAGGTAGTAGGTCACTTTGTCAACATAGCCGAGTTGCACCATCATCGGGTCGCTCACGATAAAGGCTTTGCTTATGCCTTCCATGTTTTCGAGATATTGTACCGAACCGTATTCAAAATAGACTTTCGGCGGGATTTTGAACCATTGCATATTGACTCTTCTTTTTGCGATTTTCTTTTTGTTGATAAGGTTGACGGTCGAAACGTTGGCTGTGGTGCTGTTGTGGCCGTAGGAACCGCACCCGAGCGTCAGTGACGGAGTATTGGTGTTGTAGATGTCGCCAATGGCGCCTTGCGAAGAAGGAGAATTGACGATGATGCGGCCCACCTTCATGGCCTTGCCGAACTTCTCAATGAGGTCACTGTTGGTGCTGTGGATGATGGCCGTGTGGCCCAAACCACCCATGTCAAGCATCTTCTGGCACATCTCGAAGCCTTCCACATGGTTGTTCACCACATAGTAAGCCAACACCGGAGAAAGTTTCTCGCGTGACAGCGGGTATTCAGGACCCACATTCTTCAGACGGGCGATGAGGATCTTTGTATTTTCAGGCACCTTTACGCCCGATTTGTCGGCAATCCAGTAGGCCGATTTGCCCACCACATCAGGGTTGACAGCGCCTTTCTCAATGTTAATCACGAATTTCGACACTTTCTCAATCTCTTCCTTGTTCAAGAAGTAGCAACTGTTTTCCTTCATATAATCCTCAAACAGGTTGGAGATGACTTTGTCAACGATGACGGCTTGCTCGGAGGCGCAAATCATGCCGTTGTCGAAGGTTTTCGACATCATCAAGTCGTTGCAAGCGCGTTTCACATTGGCGGAAGTCTCGATGTAGCAGGGAGCGTTGCCGGGTCCCACGCCGAGGGCGGGTTTGCCGCAGCTGTATGCAGAGCGCACCATGCCAGAACCACCCGTGGCCAGGATCAGCGAGACATTCGGATGGTTCATCAGAGCCATTGTGGCCTCGACAGAAGGATGTTCAATCCATTGTATGCAGTGCTCGGGTGCGCCGGCGGCAATAGCGGCGTCATACAGGGTCTTGGCGGCGGCCACCGACGACTTCTGGGCAGAGGGATGGAAACCGAAAATGATCGGGTTTCGTGCCTTGGTGCAGATCAATGACTTGAACATAGTGGTTGAAGTGGGGTTGGTCACAGGTGTCACACCGGCCACGATTCCTACCGGTTCGGCCACTTCCACATAACCTTCCATCTCGTTGTCCTCCACAACCCCCACCGTTTTCTCATTCTTGATGGAATTCCAAATGTACTCAGTGGAGAAGATGTTCTTGATGATCTTGTCCTCATAAACACCCCTCTGCGTCTCATCGTGCGCCAACTTCGCAAGCTCGCGGTGGTGTTCCAGACCGGCCAATGCCATAGCATAGACGATTTTGTCCACCTGCTCTTGGTCGAAGGTGATATAAGTCTTAAGTGCTTCTTCGGCGTTCCTAACTAAAACATCAATCTCTTCTTTTATCGATAAACTTTTATCGATTTTAGATGCTGCATTTTCCTTTTGAGTTTTCATAAAAATAATAATTATTGAAAATGTATTTGTTTAACTTGTTTTTGTTATGTTCAAGTTGTTGTCTTTGACCATCTTTTTAGCAAGTTGGTGGGATAGAACGACTAAAGATGAGGGAAGGTTCTCATTTTTCACGAGAATGCCTTGGGGAACGTTGAGCAAAGTGAAGGCGAAGTTCCATATAGCGAGGATGCCGCAATCCACCAATTGGTCGCATACCTCCTGCGCTTGGTCGGCAGGCACAGTGATAATGCCGATTTTCACACCCGTGCGCTTAACGTAGTTGGCCATTTTTTCCATGGGGAGGATGAATTTGTCACCGATTTGGAGACCGTGAAGGTCCGGGTCTTTGTCGAAACCCACTGTGATGTCCAACCCCATACACGAAAACTCCTTGTTGGTCAATAACAGTCGGCCAAGACTCCCCACACCGACCAAAATGGCTTCATCAATCTTGTTATAACCCAAAAAATTGCTCAAATCATTCATCAAAACAGTAATGTTGAAACCGAGGCGGGGTTTGCCTGTCGTGCTGCTCACGCCTGCCAGATCCTTGCGCACCAAGACAGGGTTGAGGTGGAGGCTCTGTGCAATAGCGGATGCCGAGACATACTCTTCGCCCGACTGCTGCATCTTTTGAATGTGGCTGTAGTATAACGGCAACCGACTCAAAGTCGATTTCGGTATCACAAGCGAGGACTCTTCTTTCTTTCTCATTCGATAATAAATTATCTATTTGATTGACGCTGCAAAGATAGTTTTTTTTTCAATACAACGTATCAAAAAAAATTTAACAAATAAAAAGACGCAAAATATTGTCTTTCTGCATTTTAAATATATATATATATATATAAAGGATACAGTATTAATTTGAGTTTTCTGACGCTCCACTTTCTGTTTTTCAATCGTAATTTTAGTCAATTTACTAATTCAGTTTCCCATAACTATTCGCGATTTCCGAACATATTTACGGTGCGAAAATACCTATTATGAGTGAATGTTGGTCACTTCGTGTTGGTTACTTCGTGTTGGTGACTTCGTGTTAGTGACTTCGTGTTGGTTACTTCGTGTTGGGTACTTCGTGTTATTTATTTCATGTTGGTCACTTCGTGTTGGTTACTTCGTGTTGGTTACTTCGTGTTGGGTACTTCGTGTTGGGTACTTCGTGTTATTTATTTCATGTTGGGTACTTCGTGTTATTTATTTCATGTTGGGTACTTCGTGTTGGGTATTTCATGTTAACACGAAGTAATTAACAGCCGTAGGCTAACCAACAGCCGCAGGCTAACTAACAGCCGAAGGCTAACCAACAGCCGCAGGCTAACTAACAGCCGAAGGCTAACCAACAGCCGCAGGCTCACCAACAGCGCAGCACACCAACAGCCGCAGGCTAACTAACAGCCGAAGGCTAACCAACAGCCGCAGGCTAACTAACAGCCGAAGGCTCATCAACAGCGAAGCTCACCAACAGCCAAAGGCTAATCAACAGCAAAGCTAACCAACAGCCGAAGGCTAACTAACAGCCGAAGGCTCATCA
>JAEEQE010000020.1 GCA_016285145.1 Bacteroidales bacterium
GGATCTGCGGGCGATTGCTTAGATCATTGTAATCACCGGAGAAGAGATTCGGTTTCCCTGTGAGATCGTCATAATTGCCACTGAACAGATTCGGTTTGTCGGTCAAATCGTTGTAACTTCCGCTGAACCCTTCCGCCGTAGGCAATTTCACAAAGCTGCCGCCCGTCAAATAAATGGTGTCGTTGCTGATGGTTAGAATCTGCTGTTCGGTAAAAGAGGTGATGTACCCTGCGTCGTTGGTGAAAGCGCTGACATTTGCCGGAATAGATGGCACAGAATCCATTGTGATGTAGCCAGCGTCGTTATTGAAAGCACTCACATTCTGCGGAATCTGTGGGATCTGCGGGCGATTGCTTAGATCATTGTAATCACCGGAGAAGAGATTCGGTTTCCCTGTGAGATCGTCATAATTGCCACTGAACAGATTCGGTTTGTCGGTCAAATCGTTGTAACTTCCGCTGAAACCTTCCACCGTAGGCAATTTCACAAAACTGCCGCCAGTCAGGTAGATGGTGTCGTTGCTGATGGACAAAATCTGCTGCTCGGTGAAGTTAGTTAGGTAGCCAGCGTCGTTCTGCAACTGGCTTACATTCGTAGGCACCGCTGCCTGCGTGATATAGCCTGCGTCGTTATTGAAAGCGCTGACATTCGTGGGAACGGTGGGGATAGCAGGGACAGAATCCATGGTAATGTATCTGGCATCGTTTTGGAAAGCACTGACATTTGCCGGAATAGATGGCACAGAGTCCATCGTGATGTAGCCCGCATCGTTGGTGAAGGCACTCACGTTCTGCGGAATCTGCGGAATCTGCGGGCGATTGCTCAAATCATTGTAGTCGCCACTGAATCCATTGGCCGCCGATTTGGCATAGAGCGCATACGGCACGCTCAGCAGCTGTTGCACACTTGTTATCGTATAGTTACTGCCACCGTTAGGGTCAATGTCCGTCTTCAGGAAGTACGGTCCGTCAGCCCAATTGATTTCCACAAAACTGCCGTGCAGCACGGTGCCGCCGCCGATGTCCACGGTGATCAGTCCGTTGGCATTACTGCCCGTGACATGCGACTCGGAATAGATGGCATTGCCCGTGGCTGAACCCTGTAGAATGTTCACACGCACACTTACTTGCGCATTGACGACCAAACTGTTGTTGGCGTTGCGCACCACGGCCTGATAGGTGAATCTTTCTGGCACTTGAGCTATTATGCTACTGACGGTCAGTATTATAACAATAAAAAGAGATAGAAATTTCTTCATGCTACTTTGATTATAGTTGATATTGATTTGTGAATTATCTTGAACGTTTTCGGTACGCACATGCCGTCACTCATTTTCATGTTACACGTGCTTCTGGCGTACTGTACGATTTGATTATTCCTACAATAAATTTTTAAGGATGCAAAAATACATAAAATATGGCAATAATAATAGGAGTTGACCTAAAGTCTTGTATTACATTAAAATAAAAATCAAGAATTTAATATTATTATTCCCTAAATCGCCCATTCTTTTTCGATATTTCTAAAACTCTCAATTTCAGCTGTCCGCACAGAGGTGCGGGCGCTCTAAAACTCCCCTTCTATTGTAGAAGGGGTGGCCGTAGGCCGGGGTAGTAATATTGAAGAATACAAATACCTTGGCAAGAATAATATGACAATCAACCACAGGATATCATATCCGCAACCTTTCCACAAGAAGGAATTATAAACCATATTAATTACCCCGCCCTTCGGGCACCCATTGGCTTCGCCTTTTTCCTTTTCGCTCGGCATAGTAAAGCAAAGCTTTCCTATGCTCTCGCTCATTCGTCAAATCTGAAAATCAGAAGGGGAGTTAGCGCCTCACGGCACTGCCGTGCCACGGGTAAAAAGCGATGGGTAAAACAATCTCTTTTGCTTTTACGGGTCAACTGCTATATCATTGCCTAAAATATTATGGTCACCGTAAGGATATATCAGACGGCTTTTTCCCTATTCTTTCCATTCAATGATCACGGGGCTGTGTTCCGATGTTTAATGTGAGTCCTTCGTTGGCCAACATGATGTTTGGATTGTGTCGGGAGGCCTGCTCTAAAAGCCTGTCTTCTTGGCCATACCGTGAAGAGAAATGCCCCAGCAACAGCTTGCCTGCTCGGCACGCCTTGGCGAACTCCGCCGCTTCGCTGGCCGTGGAATGATAGTATTTATATGCAAGTTCCTCATCACCCTCACAATAGGTGGCATCGTGATACATCAAATCGACATCACGCAACAAATCAGCATATTGCATCATTGGCTGAGTGTCTGAGAGATAGGCATAACGGCGCACCGGCGATGGCGGAGTGGTCAACTCCTCATTCGGGATTACACGTCCGTCGGAGGTTGTGAAATCCCCACCTTCTTTGATTCGTTTGATCTCATTAAAAGGAATGTTATACTGCTTGATGCACTCTTGCCTGATATGCCTATTGCCCGATTGCTCTTCAAATAAAAAACCGTAGCACGGCACCCGATGGTCTAATGGGAATGCCGTCACTTTGAAGTGGTCGTCTGACAGAACCAAGGTCGGTTGCTGACAATCTATCGTATGAATATGGATGTTGAAGTCTGTGTATGGGATGAAAAAGTCGATCTGTTGTTTGAGTATCTTTTCGAAATCGGCCGGCACATAGAGGTTCATTTCATTGAAACGATGACCGTCAAGCGAGATGGTGGAAAGCAAACCTATCAGTCCAAGACAATGATCGCCGTGGGAGTGACTGATGAAAATGTTATCAAGCTGGCTTTCATGGAATTTGAATTTGTTGAACTGCATCTGCGTGCCCTCGCCACAATCAATCATGTACAACTTTCCCATGTGGGAGACAATCTGCGATGGAGTGTGATGCCGCAGGGTAGGCTTGGCACTTCCGCAACCCAATATCGTGACATTGAAATCTACCATAAATTTTGTTTGTTAAAATGTTTTGTTTCGTCCTTTCTTCCCCTCACACGATGGCTGCCACGAAATAGTAGGCCATCAGTCCCACGCAGATCAGCTTCAGGACGGTGCCGGTCATGAGGCCGACGAAAGCCCCGGAACCGGCTTTCAAGGCTTGGCCAAGCGACATGCCCTCCTCGGTCCAGTGGGCCAGCATCTCGCCGGCGACGGCACCGACAAACGGGCCGAGCACAATGCCCCAGGGCCCGAAGAAGAGCCCGGCTACCAATCCGATGGTGCTGCCCCACACGCCTGCCTTCGAACCACCCATCACTTTCGTACCCCATACAGGGACCACCGCATCGAGGATTTGCACCACCGCGGTCACGATGCCCCAGATTATAAGGAATTTCCAGCTGAACTGGACCTTGCCGGTGGCGTGGAGAAGCCATATCCCGACGTATGCCAGCGGCACTCCGGGCAGTATGGGCAGAATACAGCCCACCAGGCCTGCCAGCAGAAAGATAGCCCCCGTGATGATCAGAAAGATGTCCATTTCAGTGTGTTTCGAATTAAAACTAAGGTTACAATCAATAACCGCTGCAAAAATATTCTTTTTTTTGTATCTTTGCCGCCTTATGAAACATATCCGAAATTTCTGCATTATTGCCCATATCGACCACGGCAAGAGCACGTTGGCCGATCGGCTTCTCCAATACACTAAAACCGTTAACGACCGCGAGTTCCAGAATCAGGTGCTTGACGACATGGACCTGGAGCGCGAGCGCGGGATCACCATCAAGAGCCACGCTATCCAGATGGAATACGTGTATAACGGGGAAAAATATATTTTGAATCTCATTGACACGCCGGGTCACGTGGACTTCTCCTACGAGGTTTCACGTTCCATCGCCGCATGCGAGGGCGCGTTGCTGCTGGTGGACGCCACCCAGGGCGTGCAGGCACAGACAATCTCCAACCTCTATCAGGCTATCGACAACGATCTGGAAATCATTCCTGTACTTAACAAGATGGATATGCCCGCCGCCATGCCCTTGGAGGTGAAGGACCAGATCATTGACCTCATAGGTTGCGATGAGTCCGATATCATCGAGGCATCGGGCAAGACGGGCCAGGGTGTGGAGGATATCCTGCAGGCCATCATCGAGCGCATCCCCGCCCCGGAAGGCGATCCCGATGCGCCGCTGCAAGCCCTCATCTTCGATTCCGTGTTCAACTCCTTCCGCGGCATTATCGCCTATTTCCGTATCTTCAACGGTACGATTCATGCGCATGATATGGTGAAATTCTTCGCCACCAAGAAAGAGTATGATGCGGATGAGATTGGCATCCTGAAGATGGATCGTGTGCCGAAGGAGGTTCTCTCCGCCGGCGATGTGGGCTATCTGATCACGGGCATCAAGACATCCTCGGAAGTGAAGGTGGGCGACACCATCACCCATGTGGCTCGTCCGTGCGAGACGGCCATCGAGGGGTTCCAAGAGGTGAAACCGATGCTCTTCGCCGGCATCTACCCCACGGAGGCCGATCAGTACGAGGAGTTGCGCGCTTCGCTGGAGAAACTGAAACTTAACGACGCATCCCTGACCTTTGAGCCCGAATCGTCAGCAGCCCTTGGCTTCGGCTTCCGCTGCGGCTTCCTCGGACTGCTTCACATGGAGATTGTGGAGGAACGCCTTGACCGTGAATTTGACCAGGATGTGATCGCCACCGTGCCCAATGTCTCTTACAAGGTGCTGACCACCAAGAAACAGTGGCTCGACGTTTACAACCCGTCGGGAATGCCCGCACCCACAGAGGTGGATCATGTGGAGGAACCCTATATCCGCGCCCAGATCATCTCCAAGGATGATTATATTGGATCCATCATGAAGCTCTGTATCGACAAGCGCGGCTCGCTCGTCAACCAGATGTACGTTGCCGCCAACCGTATAGAACTCACCTTCGACATGCCATTGGGCGAGATTGTTTTCGATTTTTACGACAAACTGAAGAGCATTTCCAAGGGTTATGCCTCTTTCGACTATCATATCACGGACTTCAAACCGGCCAGTCTGGTGAAACTCGACATTCTGCTGAACGGCGATTCTGTGGATGCACTATCTGCCCTTATCCACTCCGATAACGCGTATTCGTTCGGCCGTCGCATCTGCGAGAAGCTGAAGGAACTCATCCCGCGCCAGCAGTTCGATATCGCCATCCAGGCGGCTATCGGATCCAAGATCATTGCCCGCGAGACGGTGAAGGCCGTCCGCAAGGACGTGACAGCCAAGTGCTACGGCGGCGACATCACCCGTAAACGCAAGCTGCTGGAGAAGCAGAAGCGCGGTAAGAAACGTATGCGGCAGATTGGAAATGTGCAGGTTCCACAGTCGGCGTTCCTTGCCGTTCTGAAACTGGATTAACGATAGTTCTTGGAATGTCGTCTGCTTCGATTCCCCCGGAATCTAAATTTCCTTGCACGATGATTAGTTTTCTCACTGAGTTGTCGCAACATATCCTGGCTTCCGCCATTCCGTTGGAGGACACTCTCGTTGTCCTGCCTAACCGGCGTGCCCAACGTATGTTGCTGAAGACGCTGGCCGAAGAGGCCGGTCATCCGGTTTTCTCTCCCAAAGTCTGTTCCATTGACGAATTTGTCAGCGAACTGAGCCCCTTGCAGAAAATCAGCAAGATGGAGCTGTGGGTGAAACTGTTTGTCTGTTATCGGCAGATGCGTCCCGGGGTGCAGGTGGACTTTGACGATATCCAGACGTGGGCCCCCTCTTTCCTGAAGGACATCTCCGAGATTGACATGCAGATGGAAGACGGGCAGAGCTTTTTTCGCGATCTGGCCGCGGCCAAAACTTTCGAAATCCCTTTCGGACAAGATGATGTGAGTGCCGGTCAGCAGGAAAAGATGGACCTGTATAATATGCTCGCCGACCTTTATGTGCAATTCCGGCAGCAGCTGGTAGGGGAGGGCGTTGGTTACGACGGCCTTGTCTATCGGGACTGTGCCGAGAAGATGGATGCGTATCGGGATCGACTGACGCATAAACACTATGTCTTTGCCGGATTCCATGTGCTTACTCCTTCCGAATTGGAAATCGTACACTATGTGAAAGAGCATTTCGACACCCGATTCTATTTTGATGTGGACTCCTTCTACTGCGATTTCAACCGGGAATCCCGTTTCACCACGGCCCATTTTTTAAGCAAGATATGTGAGAAACTGAATTTGCCCAAAGAGAAAATCCTGTTCACTCATAGTCATTTTGCCAACCTTCCGAAACGCGTCCGTGTTGTGGGGGCCGACCAGACCATGAACCAGTTGTATTGTGCGGTGGAGTTTCTGGAACAGATCAAAAAGCAACAGGGTGATTTGGACAATACGGCTTTGGTGTTGGCTGATGAATCCCTGCTGATTCCTCTGTTGACGACCTACGACATGTCGGAGGCCAACGTGACAATGGGTTACCCGCTATCGGCCACGCCGGTGTACGCGCTCATGGAGAACCTGCTGACCGCGTACCAGACCAGCAGGCGTTATATGATGCAGAACGGCGGGCAGATGGTATGGCATTATGCGGATGTGGCCGCCGTGTTCCGGAACGTCTGTGTGCAACGTTATCTGTTTGATGATGAGACGGAATACCAGCAGATGATGGAGGATTTGGAGAATTATCAACATACGGCGTTGTATCCTGTCGGAGAGTTCCGCGAGGGACTGCTTCCGTCGTTCACGGCCGATGAATCGGGGATACTGTCTGCGTTGATTGACTATTTTGGGTTGATACTCTCTAAAACCGACCATCCTCGCGACCGCGCCATGACCGATTTATTGCTGGATTGTCTGCGACAGGTGGGGGATTTGCTGGCCCCTTTGGCCGGCATTGCGCCCATGCCGTTCCACCTCATACGTTTTGCCATCCACCAGCAAGCGGATTCTCTCTCGTTGGCCCTTCGCGGCGATGCCACCAAAGGCCTGCAGGTGATGGGCCTCTTGGAAACGCGAACGCTGGATTTCAAAAACGTCATCATGCTCTCCGTCAACGAGGGCGTGCTGCCAGCTGGTATCAGCTTCAACTCCCTGATACCTTTTGATTTCAAATTTGCCGGTGAATCGTTGGAGAATTATCTGTACAAGGATCAAGTGTACGCTTACCACTTTTTCAGATTGCTCCAGCGGGCGGAGAATGTGGTGCTGGTGTACGACCAAAATGGAGACAGCCTGTCGGAGAAGAGCCGCTTCATCAGCCAGTTGGAATTTGAGGTGCGCGAACAGCATCTTGACAATATACAGTTGGAATACCCGTCAGTGGCATTGCCCCTTCATCTTTCGAAACCGGAAACCATCGTGGTGCAGAAGGATAATTCGATTATGGACTCGCTGGCCAAATTCCAATTCTCAGCATCCACCTTGAATGTGTTCATTAACTGCCCGTTGCAGTTTTATCTTAAGCACTTGTGTAATATACAGCGTACGGATATCTTCGCCAACCGGATGGAGAGCAATCTCATCGGGTCGGTGGTTCATAGGTTGTTTGAGGATGTTTTTAATAAAATAAAAGACGACCCCGAACGAGCCTTGGAATTCTTTGACAAGGCCATACAGGATGTGGATGTTCAGATACGGCATCTGCTGGTGGAGGATGAGAAGTTCAGGGATTCATACAAGCTTCGTTTCAAGGAAAAGGATTTGGAACATGGACGTGTGTATCTGGCGGTTCAGATGATTCGCAATGATGTGGTCAATTATCTGAAGATGGCCAAAGAGGAATGGCCGAAAAAGAAGATCTCCATTCTGGGTAATGAATTGAAACTCTCATTCTCGTTGCCGTTGGCTCCCGAAGGTCCCACATTGAATTTAAAAGGCACGATCGACCGCCTTCAGATGGAGGATGGTCAATTGGTGATTATGGATTATAAAACGGGTAAAGTGCATGAGGACAGACTGAAGGTGGCGTTGGATGAGCTGGAGAATGATTTCGAAAATCCGGACTATGCGCAGTTCGTGCAGTTGGCGTTTTATGCGATGCTGTGCCGACATTCGGATCATGAGGTCTGGAAAAAAGTGCCTGATCGCAATCATCTGCAGTGCGGCATCATCAGCATTCGCGACGCGAACCGGCACGCGGATTGTTTGCACAAAGCGGAAGTGTGTGCCACGCGGGAAAAGAAAAAACTCGTGGGATTGGATTCTTTGCTGACGGAAGACACTTTGCAGCAGATTGAAACGGCCTTGACGGCGGTGTTGGCCAAGGTGGTGGATCCTAATCAGCCTTTTACACAGGTTACGGATCCGAAACGATGCCTTTATTGTGATTATAAGCATATTTGTAACAGATGATATATTAATGAATTATGAAGAAAAGACTTCTTTTTTTCTCTTTTGTCTGGATGATGTGCGGGATGACTGCTCTTCATTCCGCGCCAGTGGACACGTCTGTGGCCCGAAGTGTGGCGTCACACTTCTTCAGGCTTCGTGACTTGACCCGCGGCAGTCAACGGATGTCCGCCGAACTGCGTCACGTGGAAACACGCCAAAACGAGGCGAACGATCACCCGCTGGCCGTGTTCTATGTGTACGATTTCCATCCGGGCTTCGTCATCGTGAGTGCTGACGACCGCATGGAGCCTGTCCTGGGCTATTCCCTGGAAGGCGATTACGATACGGCGAACGTCCCCGACAATATGCGCGCCTTTTTGGAAGGCTATGTGGAAGAGTTTCAATATGCGGTGCGGACAAATTATATGCCGGATGCCCGTATGGCGGAGAAATGGCAGTCGATGGCCCGCGGCACATACCGTCCCATGTCGCGTAACCAGGCGGTTGTCGGTCCACTGTTATCCACCCGCTGGGACCAGAATTCGCCGTACAACGCGCTTTGCCCCGCGGTGCCTGACGGCCCTGGCGGACATGCCTACGCCGGATGTGTGGCCACCATGATGGGACAAATCATGCGCTATTGGGAGTTCCCCTCCCAAGGCGTGGGCTCGAACACCTACGTGAACAACGACACGCTGTGCCCGGATACAATGTATGCCAATTTCGGGGCCGCCGTGTATGACTATTCCCTGATGCCGGAGAAGTTGACATCATCCTCTTCCACTGCCGAGAAGAATGCCGTGACAACCCTGTTGCTGCATTGCGGAGTGGCTGTGAACATGTCATACGGAGCCGATGGCAGCAGCGCCAGCACCTCATACGTGCCGACCGTCATGCAGCAGTATTTCCGCTATCCGGCCAGCCAGTATCTGTCCCGTAACAATTACAGCAGCACTTGGGTGCAGCGCCTGAAACAAGATTTGAACCAGCTGCGCCCTATTCCCTATAGAGGTTCCGGCTCGGGCGGCCATGCCTTCGTGTGCGACGGTTATGACGATATGGACTATTTTCATTTCAACTGGGGGTGGAGTGGCAGTTATAACGGTTATTTCCTTCTCAGCAGCCTGCTTCCCGGTACCCACGATTTCACTTCCAGTCACGGAGCCGTCTTCGGCCTGTATGCCAATAAGGAGATGCTGTATGAAAGCCGCCAGCATCTCTCCTTCCTTACGGAGGCTGGCACGGTCAGCGAGGCGCAGTCGATGCGCATCCGCACAGCCAATGTGTCGCATCCGCTGCAAGTGCAGGCTACGGGCAGTTTCCAGGTCAGTGTTGACTCGGTGAATTTCCAGAACGCCATCACGATGTCACCGACGGGTGGTATCCTTTATGTCCGTTATTTGTCAAGTGGCACGCAACAGGTGGAGCACGGCACCGTTCGGGTGATGGCGGATTCCGCCTTGGATGTGCTCTCCTTGACGGGCATGTCGTATGTGCAAACCTGCTATCCGCCACAAAATATGACAATCACCTACCAGCGTCCTTCGGTGAATTTGCACTGGGATGCGCCACAGGTGAACACTGCCACAGCCCACACGACGATGTCGTGGGATTCCATTTCGTCCACGACGTACCGTTATAGTCCGAACTATACTGTCACGATGCTGCATCGCTACTGCGATACGGATATGGTGGCCATGCACGGCCAATGGCTGACGGGCGTCTCTTTTTACGCGAAAAACGGTACCACCGATTGTCATATCGTGGTGTATCAGGGCGGTTCTTATGAAAATGGAACCTTTACACCTGGACAGATGGTTGTGAACCAGCAAGTTCCGTTGTCCGCACTTACCCACAACCAGTGGTGTACCATAACGCTGAATACACCTGTTCAGGTGGATGCGGCGCAAGAGCTGTGGGTGGGTTATAAAATCTCCGTTGACAGCGGTTACTATGCCATGCCTACGGGTACCACCGCCCGTTACGTGCCCGATAAAGGGGACTTGGTGTGTCGGCACTATTCGTCCGGGTCTGTGAGTTGGAAGCTGTTCGGCAGTTCGAGGAATTTTTTGATAAAAGCCCATCTGACCGAAATTCCAAGTCCGGTATCTTACTATAAATTATTGTATGATAATAGTCTGATAACTGTTTTGCCGGACACGGCCACGACCTATTCGTCTGTTGTGGTCACGCCCGGTCAGCATCAATACACGGTGGCGGCCGTTTACGACAACCAGTGCGAGGCCTCCATATCGGATTCAATCACGGTGTCCGACATGGTTACAATGTATGTTTACCAAGAGGATTCCATTTGTGCCAATCTGTTGCCGTACAGTTGGTACGGCAATGTTTTGAACGAAGGCGGCCTGTATGCCGACACGGTCTATTCCACCTATTATGATACAACATATATAAGACAGTTGAACTTGTCGGTATTGCCAGCGTTCCACACGGAGTTTGAAGTGGTGGAGTTGTCAGAGTATGAGTGGGATGGGGATTTGCTGACCGCCAACGGCGACTATACGCACACGTATGTGGCTGCGAATGGCTGTGACAGTGTGGTGACATTGCATCTTACATTGACGGTAGGCGTTAATCCGACATCCGGATCACTTGTGTTTCAGGTTTATCCGAATCCTACGGATGGCATTTGTCATGTTCGTGGGGAGGCGATGGCGGGTGCCACTGTGCGCGTGTATGATGTGTTGGGCCGTATGCGCCAGCAGCAGACACTCAATGCGGACACGGACTTGATTGACCTTTCGGATCAGGCTTCCGGCGTGTATGTGCTTTGTGTTGAAACCGTAGATGGTCGGCGTGCGGTACTCCGGTTGTTGAAGAGATAGGGGAGCGCCCTCCATTTAACCCTTGAATATGAATCCCCTCCGGGGATTTGTAACCGCGTATGGCATCCGTTTGCTACAGATAGGCATCCCCTGACGGGGATGTTACACCACGCCCCGCCCCTCCACACTTTTTCTCCCTTATCTTACCTCACTTTACCTCACCTGAGCCTGCACCGGCACGGTGCTGTCCATCAGTCCGATGTGGATAGGTGTAGAAAAAAACAAATTATCGGCAATTATTCTGATTTATTGACAAAAATTTGTCTATCTTTGCACCGATAAAATTTGGATGAAGATGTACAATACATTACATATAGACGAGTTGTATAACACATTGGGTGACAGGATACAAATAACATCTAATGAGATTGCGAATTTCTATCGAAGCTATTCTCCAGAGATTCCAATTTCAACAATTCGATGGAAAATACACTCTCTTGTTAACAAGGGGGTGATATATTCTATTGGGCGTGGACTTTACCGATTTGGAAAAAAGCCTTTATTCAAACCGATTATCTACAAAAAGACAGAAGTTGTAGCAGACATTATGCATCGTAGATTGCCATTTGCGAAATATTGTCAGTGGGATTTGCATGTGGCAAATGCATTTTCAACGTACCTGCTAAATACGCAATTGTATTTTGTCGATGTCGAACGCGATGTTGTTAATGCGGCGTATCACGAAATATTGAAAACAAACCGTCGCACGGTCTTGTATCGTAACCTTGGTGAGGATTTGCCCTATTATGACGGATATATTGTGATCCGCAATATGGCACTTGAAGCGCCAACTATTAATGTTGAAGATATGCCCATGGCGTCTTTGGAGAAAATTTTGGTGGATTTTGCTCTTGACAGGATATTCCCTTTTTCGGATACTGAGATTGTCGATATCTATGCTAATGCAACGGCCGACTATTCTGTCAATACCAGCCGGATGCTCCGTTATGCTGGTCGCCGGGGCCGTCGTGATGTTATCGAAGAAATCTTGGACGAAATAAACAATTAAACTATGATCACGCAATATTCATTCACAACAGATTGGATAAACCAAGTATCAAAGAAATATAAAGCCGACAAAATTTTGATAGAGAAATCTATTAGGGCATTGTCGTTGCTGGAAGGCCTCTCCGAGTCATCGCTTCTTTTCGTTTTCAAAGGAGGAACGGCACTTATGCTGATGTTCAAAGAGCCGCACAGATTGTCTATTGATATTGACATCATCCTTCCGCCAAGCGGCTTGGATCTTAATACGACTCTTCAACAAATTGCCATAAGCAAGGGCTTTTCTCGCATAGAGGAACAGCGTCGGCTATCTGGTATAGTTCCAAAAGCCCACTATAAGTTTTTTTACACATCTGCCGTTGAAACAAAAGAATCGCATATCTTGTTGGACATTCTGTTCGAGCAGATTCCTTACAATCGAATCATTGAATTGCCTATCACCAACATCTTTCTTGCGACCGAAGGTGAAGATAGGAAGGTTCGTGTTCCCGATGCCAACAACCTTCTCGCAGACAAGCTGACGGCCTTTGCTCCGCGAACGATTGGCGTACCCTATCGGAAAGTCAATTCTGAATGTGGAATGGAGATTATGAAGCAGTTATATGACATAGGTTCTCTGTTCGACAAAGCTGATGACATGAGGTCTATCTCTTCAGTGTACCGAACGATTGCCGAACAAGAAGCAAGATATCGTGACGAGCACTTTTCTATTGAAGATATTTTTCACGACGCAATGGATCATGCTCTCTCCATCTGCTTCCGGAAAAGCCAAAACAATGTCGAGTATCAAGTGTTGGAACGAGGCATCAAACAAGTATCCAGCCACATTTTCTCTGAAACATTCCACATAGAGAAGGCCATCTTGTTTGCCGCCAAGGTCTTTTATCTTGTATCACTGATTGAAAGGGATGGCATCACAATCGAGAAATTCAGCGGCCGGCAATTGGGGCGAATGAGTGATTGGTTGTTTACAGACTATGAATACACGAAACTTAACAAGCTAAAGAAGTCAAATCCAGAGGCCTTCTTCTATTTGTACTTGGCATTACACAAATAGGAATTGGAAGCTTGGAGGCGGTAATAGGTTTGTCACCGCATTTCTCCCAAACCCGTAGGGCTTCCATATCTGTAGCCGCGGACGTTCCCGACCGCATCCCACACCCCCGTTAGGGGTTGCACGTATAATAATTAAGTGTAATCCTTTAATCGAAATCCAGAGTCTTGACCGAATCGGGTTTCACCTCGTTGCATCCCGATGGGTCGCCGATGTAGGCTTCGGGAATGGTGAAGTTGTACCCTGGCGTGGTCCATTTGCTTTCTGATGAGACGATGGCATGGTAGGGTAGTTGGGAGTCGGCGTAAACCTTTTGCATGAAGAGGCCGAACACGGGCAGTGCCGTGCGGGCGCCCTGGCCCAACGCGGTGCTGCGGAAGTGTGCGGAACGGTCTTCACATCCCACCCAGACACCGCAGGTCAGCAGTGGCGTGTAGCCCACGAACCAACCGTCGGACTGGTTGT
Source organism: Bacteroidales bacterium (assembly GCA_016285145.1). Lineage (GTDB taxonomy): Bacteria > Bacteroidota > Bacteroidia > Bacteroidales > WCHB1-69 > F23-D06. The sequence continues at coordinate 13,602 of JAEEQE010000020.1, forward strand.
CAGTGGTGCCCGTCTTGCCGGCCAGCGGGAAATCGAGTTTGTATTGGCTGCGCAAGCGTCCGCCCGTGCCGAAGTCCACCACACCCTGCATCAAACGAACTGTCTTGAAAGCGGTGATTTGATCGATAGCCTCGTTGCTCTTAGGAATGTTATTATAGATGACGTTGCCGTCTTTGTCGCAAATCTTGGTGATGAAGATGGGCTCCACATACACGCCTTGGTTGGGGAAACAGTTGATGGCACCCACCTGTTCGTATAAGGATAACTCGCAGGCGCCAAGGCAGATGGATGGCACTTCCGGAATGTCGGAGGTCATGCCCATAGCGCGTACCAATTCCACTACGGCGTGCGGGCCGTAGCGTTTCATCAGGTAGGCCGACACTTGGTTGAGCGAGTAGGCGAGGGCCTCCCGCAACGGCATCATCTGACCTTCTTTGTGTGCGCCCGAATTGCGGGGGGTCCATGAACCACCCGGCGTCTCTATGGTCACGGGCACGTTCGGCACCATGGTGCAGGGATCGAAGTCGCCGCTCATCATGGCCACCGTATAGACGTATGGCTTGAAGGTGGACCCAACCTGTCGCCGAGATAATTTCACATGGTCGAACTGGAAATACTCGTAGTTGGTGCCGCCCACGTAAGCCTTCACATGGCCGGTGTTGGCCTCCACGCACATCATGCCGCATTGCAGGAAGGACTTGTAGTAACGGATGGAGTCCAGCGGGGTCATCACGGTGTCTTTCGGTCCCTGGTAGGTAAAAACGCTCATCTTCACTTTCTGGTTGAAAATCTGCCAGATAGCCTCGTCACTCTTGCCTGCGTCTTTCAGCCGGTCGTAGCGCTCCGATTTCCGTATCGCAGCCCAGAGAATTCGTTTTGTCTGCTCTTCGGACAAGTTGACAAACGGGGCGTTTTTCACCCCTTTGAAATGATTGAAAAACATGGGCTGCAGATAGTCGCACACATGCTCTTTCACGGCATCCTCGGCATGTTTCTGCATCCGGGAGTTGATGGTGGTGTATATTTTCAGACCGTCGCAGTAGAGGTCGTAACGGCTGCCGTCCTGCTTGGGATGTTTTTCACACCAGTCTTTCAGGAAAATACGGAGATATTCCCGGAAGTAGGTGGCCAAACCGGCGTAATGCGCCTGGGATTTGAAGTTGGAGAGGTCGATAGGGATCTGTTTGATGGAGTCGAACTGTGCCTGTGTCAAGTAGTCGTATTTTTTCATCTGGCTAAGCACCACATTGCGGCGGTCGATGGAGGCCTGATAATGGCGCCGTGGACTGTATTTGGTGGGTGCTTTTAGCATACCCACCAGCAGGGCGGCCTCTTCCGTGTTGATTTCGGAGGGCTCTTTGTCGAAGTAGGTGCGAGCGGCCGATTTGATGCCAACAGCGTTGTTGCCGAAATCAACGGTATTGAAATACATGGCCAGGATCTCGTCCTTCGAGTAGGCGCGTTCCAGTTTGGTGGCCACCACCCATTCTTTGAATTTTGTGAAGACGAGCTTCAACTTGCCGGCGTGCGGGTCGCGGGGGAAGAGGTTCTTGGCCAACTGCTGGGAGATGGTGCTGCCGCCGCCGCGCCGGTGGAAGGTGAGCACGCCGCCCGCCACGCGGAACAGGGCTTTCACGTCCACGCCGGAATGTTTGTAGAAACGCGAGTCCTCCGTGGCAATCAACGCGTCCTTGAGGGGCTTCGAAAGGTCGGCGTATTTGCAGTTGGACCGGTTCTCGCGATAATAGGTGCCTAAAAGGACACCGTCTTCCGAGATAACCTCGGTGGCCAGGTTCGCGGACGGGTTTTCCAATTCCGTGAAGGAGGGCATGTACCCCAACCAACCGAGCGAGATCAGGGTGAAAATGAGGACGACGATGCCCGCGAGGATGAAATAGGCCCTCCAGAAGGGCTTGATCCATCGTGAACGTTCTCCGTTGGAGGCTTTGGCGTTGTTTTTTCCAGATGATTTTGCGTTATACATGACAGGGATTCTAACGTTGTTCTCGTACAAATGTTGTGTCTTATCTTTTAAAACCTTTACAATAAACAACCGTGTTTAGTCGGCAGTGTGGAGGTTTCAGGTGCGCTCGTGCGCTTACAAATCAGCTAACTGTCTTCAAGACAAGAAAATATATTCATTGCAGTAGGTTTCTTTTTGTATTTTATTGTAAGTTAATTAGTTATTTTAATGTTGTTATTAATAGATAATAATGTCGGCAAAGATAAGAAAAATTATCCTGCATTCCGTTTGTTGTAGGGTTTTTGAGATTGTCTCTTTATAAAATTGGGACGAATTCTTTATTTTTGCATCTTGAAAAAAATAGGTTTACAACGTGTTAAAATGATGGAAATCAAGCATTCATCTATCCGTGTCCGTGGGGCTCGGGTGCATAATTTGAAGAATATAGATGTGGATGTGCCGTTGAACTGTATTGTGGCGGTGGCAGGTGTTTCGGGCTCCGGGAAATCGTCGCTGGCGCTCGGTGTTTTGTATGCGGAGGGGTCGCGGCGCTATTTGGAATCTTTGTCCACCTATACGCGTCGGCGTATGACGCAGGCCGCCCGCGCGGATGTGGATGAGGTGCTGTACGTGCCGGCGGCGCTGGCTCTGCACCAGCGTCCGGCAGTGCCGGGCATCCGTTCTACTTTCGGCACGGGCACTGAACTGCTGAACAGCCTGCGATTGATGTATTCTCGCTTGGCCGAACATCGCTGTCCCAATGGCCATTACGTCCCTCCGACATTGGCGGTGGCCGCCGGCCAGGAAATCGTATGCCCGGAATGCGGTGCTCGTTTTTACGCTCCCGGGGCTGAAGAATTGGCTTTCAATAGCCAAGGAGCCTGCCGTACGTGTGGAGGTACCGGTATGGTGCGTACCGTGGATAAAGCCTCACTGGTGCCCGACGAATCTCTCACAATTGACGAGGGTGCCGTGGCTCCCTGGAACAGCCTGATGTGGTCATTGATGACTGACGTTTGCCGTGCCATGGGTGTACGCACCGATGTTCCATTTAGAGAACTTACTGATAAAGAGAAAGATATTGTTTACAATGGTCCCTCGGTGAAAAAACATATCTTGTACAAATCCAAAAACTCCAATGTGGCTGGAGAGATGGATTTTACCTATTACAATGCTGTTTATACGGTGGAAAACGCGCTTGCCAAGGTGAAAGATGACAAAGGCATGAAGCGGGTGGAAAAGTTTTTGAAGGAAGAGGTGTGTCCGGATTGTAGCGGCTCGCGACTGTCAGAGGCTGCGCGGGCACCCCGTCTGCGAGGCATATCCCTTGACGAGGCCTGTCGCATGACTCTATCCCGACTTGTGGATTGGGTGGACGGGGTGCCCGCCTCCTTGCCGGAGGAAATGCGCCCCATGGCGGAAGGCATCTGCGAATCGTTCCGCTCCGCCGCCCGACGCCTGATGGATCTCGGCCTTGGCTACCTCACCCTCGACAGAGCCGCAGCCACCCTCTCCACAGGAGAACGACAACGGATGCAACTGGCACGCGCCGTGCGTAACCGTACCACCGGCGTGCTCTATGTGCTTGACGAACCGTCCATAGGACTGCACCCGGCCAATATCGTGGGCCTTAACGGCGTTATGCACGATCTTGTGGCTGATGGCAACTCGGTGCTACTTGTGGATCACGACACCCAGATACTGAAAGAAGCTGACTGGCTCATCGAACTTGGCCCGGAAGCTGGCGCCGGCGGTGGACAAGTCATTGCCCAGGGCACGTTGGAAACCATTGTCCGGAACCCGGCTTCCCAAATAGGACCTTTTTTGATTCCGAAAGAAAATAAAGGATATAATCTCCTTGCGGAGGAGGACTTGTTCTCTCAAGGTGCCATTCATCTGTCCACGAGTCACATTCATACGGTAAAACCTTTGGAGGTGGATATTCCCAAAGGCAGGCTGACAGTGGTGACCGGCGTGTCGGGTTCTGGCAAGACTACGCTGATTCTTGAAAGCCTGGTGCCAGCCCTCGATGCCCTCACCCGAGGCAGGCCTTTGCCGTCACACGTGCGCGAGATTTCCGCCGACGGTATCGCCCATGTGAAATTGATTGACGCCACCCCAATCGGTATCAACATCCGGTCCACGGTGGCTACGTATGCCAATGTGCATGACGACCTGCGCAAAGCGTTTGCACGCACGAATGAGGCGAGAAAGCGCGGATACCATGCCAGCGACTTCTCCTATAATACCGGCGACTTGCGCTGTCCTGTTTGCGATGGCACAGGTTCTATCAGTCTTGATGTGCAATTTTTACCGGATGTGGACATTCCATGTCCTACGTGCAGGGGCTCGCGATACCGGAAGGAGGCCTACGCCGTGCGGCTTTCCAATGCCGATGGGGTGACACACTCTCTTCCTGAACTCATGGATATGGATGTGAACACCGCTGTGGATTTTTGCGGAGGCATGAAGTCGGTTCTTCCTAAATTGCAAGTGCTGCAAAGTTTAGGTCTTGGCTATTTGACCCTCGGAGAGGAAACCCCCGGACTTTCGGGTGGCGAGGCGCAACGCTTGAAACTGGCCAGCGAGATGGGGCGAATGCAACATGACTCTGTCTTCGTGTTCGACGAACCTACTATCGGTTTGCACCCGCTGGATGTGCAAACCCTCCTCCGTGTCTTTGACACCCTTATCTGCAATGGGGCTACGGTCATTGTCATCGAACACGACCTGGACGTGATTCGAAGCGCGGATTATGTTATTGACATGGGTCCTGGCGGTGGCGAAGAGGGCGGTAGGATCGTGGCGACAGGTTCCCCGGCACACATTGCCTCCTGTTCTGACAGCATCACCGGACGCTTTCTGTGATGTTTCTTTATTGAAGAAAATTGTTGAATACAAATTGAATTATATTGAAAATTTCAAGTACTTTTGCAAGTCCAATTTAGGATTGTTCCTTCTTTCCCCAAAGGACTGATTACAATACATTTTTTATTATGGGCAAACGTGTATTAATGGCGATGAGCGGTGGTATCGACAGCAGTGTGTCGGCCCTTCTACTGATAGAGCAGGGGTACGAGCTGGTGGGTGCCACGTTCCGCACATTCGACTATATCAAAGAATCCTGCCTCGCGCGGGAAAAGGGCTGCTGCTCGGTGGAGAGCATCATGGAAGCCAAGCATTTCGCCGAATCGTTGGGCGTGGAACACCATATTTTGGACTTCCGCCAGCTGTTTCGCGAGCATGTCATCGCCGACTTCATCAGTGAGTACCGTCGTGGGCGCACGCCCAACCCGTGCGTGCTGTGCAACTCCCACATCAAATGGGGCGTGCTGCTGAAGGCCGCTGACGAGCTGGGCTGCGATTACATCGCCACGGGCCATTATGCGCAAATCGCCATGCATCGCGACCATTACTATCTCCACACGGCTGCCGACACGCACAAGGACCAGACCTATTTCCTGTGGATGCTCACCGAAGAAAACCTTCGGCGCACGATATTCCCATTGGGCGGATATACCAAGCCTGAGGTGCGGCAAATGGCTGTGGATCATCATTTTGAAAAGCTTGCAAAAAAGAGCGAGTCGCAGGAAATCTGTTTCATTCCCGACAACGACTACCGCACGTTCCTGGCCCAGCAGGGCTGCGAGGTGAAGCCCGGCAGGTTTGTGGATGCCGACGGGAAGGTCATCGGGCGGCATCCGGGCTATTGCAATTTCACCATCGGCCAGCGCAAGGGTCTGGGTGTGGCCTTCGGCACACCCAAATACGTCACCCGCATTGATGCGGCCACCAACAAGGTTTGCCTCGGTGATTATGACGACCTATATCAAACGGAGGTGGAAGCCGCACAGGTGCGCATCCGCGATGTGGAATGGCTGCGTGAGTCCCCGCAGGTTCAGGCCCGCATACGCTACAAGTCGCCCGCCACCGAGGCGGAACTGTTGCTTGGCGACGACTTTGCCGAGACGGGGAAAGCCGTTATCCGTTTCGATGAACCCGTCTGGGGCGTCACCCCTGGCCAGTCGGTCGTGCTATATAAGGATGGCTTTGTTGTGGGGGGTGGAATAATTAGTTGATTGTGACGAACTACAATTAATAATTTACAATTTACAATTAATAATTAATAATTTAATTGGTGTTGGTTGTTGTGTGGATGTTGGCTTTAGAGGATAATGACGACATTTTTTCCATTGTTAATAATGCTTGTGGCACCTTGGTTTCGCACAAAACTAATTCCTCTTTTGATTTTATAAGGGGTGCCCGAAGGGTAGGGTAGTTAATATGGGTTATAATCCCTTTTACACCTGAAGCCCAAACTCGATTTCGGCCATTTATATATAGTTATCTTAAAAATTCTTTTCTCTAAAATAAAACCACCCGGTTGACGTTGTATTGGCGATTAATCTTTTAATTGCGTTTCATGATTACCGGTACTCTGATCATTCTGATTTTGTCACTTATCATTATTCTGCTTGTTATCCTGGCGGTGTTGGGACCTGTCATCGTGCATCTGCCAAGGTTCGGCAAGGCCCCGTCCGGCGAACGGAAGCAACGCATCATGCGCTCCCCGAATTTCCGTCGCGGGCATTTTTGCAATCTGGGTGATGTGGGAATGCGGTTCTCATGGCGGAAGATGCGCCGTGTGCTGCGGAAACATGTTTTCAAAAAGAAAAAAACAGCCCTGAAACCGGAACAACCTCTGAATATGGTGAAACACGACCTGAAGTCTCTGCCCGCCGACCGGGACTTCTACGTTTGGTTCGGACATTCCGCCTATCTGCTGTCGTTGCACGGCACTACTGTTCTGGTGGATCCGACGTTCTGCACTGCATCTCCCTTCTCATTTGTGAACAAGCCCTTCCGGGGCACCGAAGCATACCAACCGGAGGATATGCCCGACCATATCGACTATCTTATTATCACCCATGACCATTACGACCATTTGGACCATAAGACCATTTTGCGGCTGAAAGACCGTGTGGACAGGGTGGTGTGCCCGCTGGGCGTTGGCTCGCACCTGGAACGCTGGGGCGTGGACCCCGCGCATATTGTGGAGATGGACTGGGATGATGTTTTTGACGCCGGGACGTCGTGGCGCATCGTCTGCCTGCCCTCGCAGCATTTTTCCGGGCGGGCAATGCGACGCAACAACACGCTGTGGGCATCGTTCCTCCTGCGGACACCTTATGGCAACATCTTTGCCGGATGCGACGGCGGCTATGGCCCGCATTTCAAGCAGATAGGGAAGAGATTCCCGGATATCGACCTTGCCATTCTCGAAAACGGACAGTATAATGAACTTTGGGCGCCTATCCATACTTTACCTCCATTTCTGGGCGAGGAGGCCGTTGATTTGGGTGCAAAACAATTGATTACCGTACATCATTCCAAATATGCACTTGCCCTCCATCCGTGGGACGAGCCGCTTCAAAACGAAATCTACGCCCGCGACCAGTACGGACTGAACCTAATAACTGTTGGTTTGGGTGACGTTGCCGAGCTACATCTTACCACATGATTTCTGTAGAGATGCGATGAATCGCGTCTCCACAAAGGTTATCCCCAATTGTGTGCGCGGAACAATGGCAAATCCCCATAAATGGGGATGATCCGTTACCGGACGGATTGCTATTTTTGCAATCCTAAAAATACTATGCCGTATGCTGTTATCTGACTTAAAGACAGGAGAAAAGGGTGTGGTGGTGCGCGTGGCCGGACACGGTGCCTTCCGCAAACGTATCATCGAGATGGGCTTTATCAAAGGTGTCACCGTTGAGGCTGTCCTCAATGCGCCGCTGAACGACCCTATCAAATACCGGATCATGAATTTTGAGGTGTCGCTGCGTCGCAGCGATGCGCAGAAGGTGGAGGTTGTCAGCGAGAAGGAGGCCGAACAGGAGATTGTCAACCATTCGGATTACAAACCATTGGAAGCCCCCGACTGCGATGCCTTGCATCATATTGCCGAACATCGGAGCCACACGATTAATGTAGCTCTTGTGGGAAATCCTAACTGTGGCAAGACCAGTATCTTCAATATCGCCGCTCATGCGCATGAGCGGGTGGGAAATTATAGCGGCGTGACCGTGGACGAAAAAGTGGGTACATTCACCCACGGCGGCTACACGTTCAATTTGGTGGATCTGCCCGGCACTTACAGTCTCAGCGCCTATTCGCCTGAAGAACTCTATGTGCGTAAGCATATCCTGGAAAAGAATCCCGATATAATCCTGAATGTTGTGGATGGCAGCAATCTGGAACGCAATCTTTATCTTACCACTCAGCTCATTGACATGGACATCACAATGGTGATGGCACTGAATATGTACGATGAACTGAAAAAAAGCGGTGACAATCTCGATATCAGCCAATTGAGCACTTTGTTAGGTATGCCCATCGTACCCACTACCGGTCGAAACGGGGATGGTATTGACCGCCTCTTTGACACCATCATTGAGGTCTTTGAGCGTGAAAACGGGTTGTCGTCGGATAAAAACGATAGTGCAACGCTGTACCGCCATATTCATGTGAACCATGGCGCGGAATTGGAACGCCAGATAAGCCGTCTCCGCACTGAATTGTACGAACACGGTTTCAGCGACACGCTTTCCACGCGTTTCCTCGCCATAAAATTGTTGGAAAACGATGCGCAGTTGGAGGCATACGTACGCGAGCATGACCCCGACGGCAGTGTTTTGAAAATGCGCAATCTGATAGCCGAGGAGTATCAGCGGAGCAGTGGTCGAAGGGTGGTGGAGAAAAAAACGTCGCAGTTGGGCATTGAGGAGCAGCGGCAGGATATTGAGAGTGCCATTACGGATGCCAAGTATGCTTTTGTGCGCGGCGCGTTGGCCGAATGTTATTCGAGAAATGAGAAAAGCACGCTGCACCGCCATACCGACAGAATCGACGCTTTGGTCACCCACCGGTGGCTGGGGTATCCCATCTTCCTCTTCTTCATGTTTGTGACCTTTTTCTGTACGTTTGCCATCGGACAGTATCCTATGGATTGGATTGACAGTCTCTTCACTTGGCTTGGTGATCTGGTGGGTGGGGCCATGAGTCCCGGCCCGCTGCGCAGCCTGTTAGTGGACGGTATCATCACTGGTGTAGGCTCCGTGATTGTTTTTCTGCCCAACATATTAATACTATATCTGTTCATCTCCTTTATGGAAGATAGCGGCTATATGGCCCGTGCTGCATTCATCATGGACAAGCTGATGCACCGGATGGGCTTGCATGGCAAGAGTTTCATTCCTATGATTATGGGTTTCGGATGCAATGTGCCGGCCGTGATGGCCACCCGTACCATTGAGGACCGCAAGAGCCGTCTGCTCACCATGTTGGTCATCCCCATGATGAGCTGTTCGGCGCGTATCCCAGTTTATGTTATCCTTACGTCCGCTTTTTTCAGCCAATACGCGGCGTTTGTGCTTACGGGTCTCTACATGTTAGGCATGTTAATGGCCGTGCTGATGGCCAAGCTCTTCAGTCGTTTCTTTGTGAAAGGGGAGAGTCTTCCTTTTGTGATGGAGTTGCCGCCCTACCGGATGCCCACGGCTAAGTCTGTGCTGCGACACACTTGGGAAAAGGGTAAGGAATATCTGAAGAAGATGGGCACGATCATCTTGGCGGCCAGCGTGATTGTGTGGGCCTTGGGCTATTTTCCTCATCAAGGGGAGAATATTACGGCCCGCGAGCAGATGGAAAATTCCTATCTCGGGCGCATCGGCAAGACTGTCGAGCCGGTGATGCGGCCCTGCGGCTTCGATTGGCGACAGAGTGTGTCGCTGCTGGCAGGTGTGGCAGCCAAAGAAGTGGTGGCCAGCACAATGGGCGTATTGTATGCCTCTGCCGCCGAAGAAGCGCAATTGGAGGAAGTGGGCATGGATAGCGATGAGGGTGAACTGCACATCGCACAGTTGGTGCAAGGCAATATGTCGATGCTCTCTGCCGCCAGTATGCTGCTGTTTATCTTGTTATACATGCCATGCCTGTCCACCATTGTGGCCATCAAAAACGAGAGCGGGAAATGGAAGTGGGCGCTGTTCACCGTGGCCTACACAATCGGATTGGCTTGGGTGGTTTCCGCATTGTTCTTCCAGATAGCTACGTTAATACTCTGAAAAATGGTGCAGATTGTGATTGTCGTGATAGTGGTGGCATTGGCGCTCGTGTTCACGGGGCGTGCCATCGTGCGTACCTTGAAAGGGAAGAGCAACTGCGGATGCGGATGTGGCAATTGTCCGTATGCAGGGAAATCCTGTGACAAACAAAAATGATCTTCCACCAGCCGAGTGGGCTTTTGAAGGTTTTTGATCTGTGAATGTGTTTGTTCTACAACACGTAAGAGGTTAATTTCCGCATGTTGGTTCAACATGTCGGATAATTGATTATCTTTGCTGCGTAAATAAGGATTCATAGAATCGTAAATGTATTTGTTTGTCACCTGCTAAAATGAATTTGTTCATGGGGAAAATTATAAAGCGTCTTTCTATTCTTGTTTTTTTGCTTGTAATAATACAGTCCGCCTTTTGTGGAAAACCCAAGCCCGATGCCGTTTATCATCTTATCCGGAAAGAATTCAAAATTAATGAAGACGGCTCTACCGATATGCGATTCCGGAAGGAGATGCAGCTCTTCTCGTATGATGCCTTTTTTCATACATACGGTGAAACATTTATTCCATATAATACGGATTTCCAAACCCTTACTATTAACGAAGCATACACCGTCCGCAAAGACGGCAGCAAGGTGGAAACCCCGGCCAACGCTTTCAATCCGAGTCTGCCCGCCGGCTGTACCGACTGCGAGCGTTTCAACACGATTCGGGAGATGGTGGTCACCCACACGGCGCTGGAATACGATGCCACCATCGTGTTGGACTACACGATACATACGGAAGCGAACTTCTTGGGCATCTGGATGGAGCGGGTGGACTTGTGCGAGCCGGCCCCGATAGAGCGTTATGAGGTCTCCGTCACCCTGCCCGCCGAGTACAGTCTTCAGTATATGGTCAATTGCTATGGTCGCCAGGTGCAGCCGGCAAAGGACACACAGAATCTTCAATACCGGATGAGTTGGCTCTTCAAGGACCTTCCCCAGCGCCCGGCCGACGCCTACCTGCCGCACGATTATCTGCCTTTTATGATGATGACCACGATTGCCGACCCTACGGCTTTCATGAGCGAATTGACCTTCCAGAATGCCTTTGTGCCCGTGGAGAAAAACTTTTACCGCGAGGCGGCGGCTATCACGATGGACGCAGCCTCTGATATTGACAAAATGCTGGCCCTTCGCAACTATGTGGCGGATATGATCCATACCAACGATGTGTCGCTGAAGCAGATGAACTACATCATCGCTTCCCCGTCCACGGTCTGGCAAACCAACTGCGGCAGTAGGGTGGACAAGGATTTGCTGCTCGCGACATTGCTGCGCGCCTCCGGCTTCCGGGCGGAATTCGGATTACTGTATGGCAATCTTATGGATGATGCCGAGAGTGCTGTGAAAGTGACTGTTCAGGACGAAGATCATTACATCTCGTCGGCGGTGAAGTCACCAAAAAGTCTCTCGGTGCTCAAAGCCGGTGATTCGTTCCTCTCGCAACAAGGGTATATTCAGAATTTCATCAAGAAACCGGGATCTGTGGACGTGGCCGCGGATGTGGAAGTGTTGACAGCGGATGGCTCTTTGAAGACGAAAGTGAATGTTCAGCGGGCGGATGTCCGCACGTCGCAGTCGGCTGCCATGCGCAAATCGTCGCTGAGTCCTTCGTTCCGCTTGAAAAACCTCGGCAGCGGCTATTATGAGATGACCATGCCGGAGGATTACGGCTGTGACTTGCAACCCTCGCGTATCGCGCCCGACCGCACCCTGCCGGTGGAACTGGTGCCTACGGAAGAAAATTACACATATACGATTACACTGCCCGCCGGAGCACGCTGTCTGACAAAGCCCTACAAGATAGAACAGTCGAGCGAGTTCGGGTCTGTGACAGTTGAACTCGTTTGCGACGGGCGCACCGTGACCGTGAACAGGAAGCTCTCTTTAAACCAACCATTCATAAGTGGGAAAAAGAATCTGCGTCGCCTGCGGGATATGCTCGTTATATGGAAGACGAAAAAACGTATCTCATTTAAAAACAATTAAATACCGGAAAGATGTCTGCCAATCCGAAATTATTACCGCCATTGGTCACGATCGACCCGTATCTGAAACCCTATACGAACGTTTTGCGTAAGCGGCACGAGCGTGCCGTACTTCGGGAGTTGGAGTTCACGGATGGGACTCGCAAACTGTCGGAGGTGGCCAACGGGCATCTGTACTATGGCTTGCATAAGACGGAAAACGGTTGGCTGTTCCGCGAAAAGGCACCCAATGCGACGGCTTTATACCTGTACGGTGACTTTTCCCGTTGGCAGGTGAAACCCGAATTCGCCCTGCATCCGATTGGAAACGGCGATTGGGAAATCGAATTGCCTGACTTCTGCCTGCAGCACATGATGCTCTATAAATTGTGGATGGTGTGGCAGTCGGGGGCCGATGAGCGCCTGCCCGCCTACGCCACCCGCGTGGTGCAGGATGACAACACCAAGGTCTTCTGCGCGCAGGTGTGGGATCCAAAGCCCTACGAATGGAAGCATCCACAGCCTCCCAAACCCGATCATCCGCTGATTTACGAGGCCCATATCGGCATGTCCTCGCAGGAAGCCAAGGTCTCCACCTATTGGGAGTTTAAGGAGACAGTACTGCCAAGAATCGTCCAACTTGGATACAACACCATTCAGCTGATGGCCGTGCAGGAACATCCTTATTATGGCTCTTTTGGATATCAGGTGGCCAATTTTTTTGCACCGTCGTCACGTTTCGGCACACCCGAGGAATTGAAGGAACTTATTGATACGGCGCACGATGCTGGCATCTCTGTCATTCTTGATGTGGTACATTCGCACTCCGTGTCCAATGAGAAGGAGGGACTTTCCCGCTTCGACGGCTCCGATTATCTCTATTTCCATTCCGGGGAAAAGGGACAACATCCGGTATGGGATTCGCGCTGCTTCGATTACGGCAAGGCAGAAACGCAAATCTACCTGCTCTCCAATCTCAAATATTGGCTGCAGGAGTTCCGCTTCGACGGATTCCGCTTCGATGGCGTGACCAGCATGAGTTATTGGAACCACGGCATCGGAGTGGACTTTGTGGATTATGCCCAATATTTTGATGATAATGTGGATGAGGATGCCCTCACATACCTCACGCTGGCCAATAACCTGATCCGGGAAGTCAACCCGCAGGCGCTGACCGTGGCGGAAGATGTGAGCGGAATGCCCGGGATGGCCTTCCCGACAGAAAAGGGCGGCCTTGGCTTCGACTATCGCATGTCGATGGGCATCGCCGACTATTGGATGAAAATCGTGAAGACCCGTTCGGACGAACAATGGGGCGTGGGCGACATATACTTCCATCTCACCGACAAGCGGCGCGAGGAGCAGACCATCAGTTACGTGGAGTGTCATGATCAGGCGATGGTTGGCGACAAAACGCTGATTTTCAGATTGGTGGATAAAAATATGTACGATAAAATGTCCGTTTTCACGCCAGATTTGACGGTGGATAGGGGAGTGGCGTTGCACAAGATGATTCGTTTGGTCACGCTGACGCTGGCTTCCGGCGGCTATTTGAACTTCATGGGCAACGAGTTCGGACATCCCGAGTGGATCGACTTTCCACGCGAGGGGAACGGCTGGTCATGCCAGCATGCCCGCCGCCAGTGGAATCTTGCCGATGACGAAACGTTGAAGTATTCCGGCCTGAACCGCTTTGATGCGGACATGATTCATCTGGTGCGGAAATACGACATCCTCTCTTCCGTACCGAATCTGATATGTCAAAATGAAGCGGACCAGGTGCTGGCTTTCGAGCGCCATGGTTTGTTGTTTGTCTTTAATTTTAACCCGGTAAAATCCTTTGAGGACTATGAAATCCCCATTGCGTCCGGTGATTATGTGCTGGCGCTTGACTCTGATTCTCCACGTTACGGCGGTTTTGGCAATGTGGACGAAACAATGGAGTACCATACTATAATATCTGAGGGTCGCTCAGCAGTGCGTCTCTATGTGCCCTCGCGCACGGCACTGGTGCTATATTCCAAATGATATCCCTGAAGTTACAATACTTTACTTTTCAGTATATGAAAAAAATCTGCCTTTTGCTCATCGGTTGCGTGCTCATCTTGAATGCCTTCGCCCAGGAGGCCGCCGATGCCAATCCCAACTTGGATCTGTCAGCCCAATACACGCCGCCCCGCGAGGCCGACGTGCGCGCGCATCTCGACCAATGGCAGGACCTTAAATTCGGCATGATCATCCACTGGGGCCTCTACGCTGTGCCCGGCATCGTGGAGTCGTGGTCGATATGTTCTGAAGACGAAGACTGGATCCCGCGCGACAGCACCATGGACTACAATGCTTACAAGCAATGGTACTGGAATCTCAATAAAGAATTTAATCCCAGACAGTTCAATCCTGACCAATGGGCTGCCTCTGCCAAAAGGGCAGGTATGAAATATGTGGTCTTTACTACCAAACATCACGATGGTTTTGCCATGTACGACACCAAGTACAGTGACTATTCCATCGCCAAAGGCCCCTTTGCCGACCATCCCAAAGCCGATGTGGCCAAATATGTGTTTGAGGCCTTCCGTAATCAGAATATGATGATCGGGGCCTATTTCTCCAAACCCGACTGGCATTCGCAGGACTATTGGTGGAACCGATACGCCACCCCTGACCGGCATGTGAACTACACCATCGCCAACCATCCGCAACGCTGGAATGATTTTAAGCAATTTGTTTATAATCAGATAAATGAGATTACTTCAAATTATGGTAAAATAGACATCCTTTGGTTGGATGGCGGTTGGGTGCGTGCTCCGAAGGAAGATGTTAACATGGACAACATCGCCCGCATGGCGCGCCGCAACCAGCCCGGCCTTATCATCGTGGACCGTACGGTAACCGGCGAGTACGAGAACTATCGCACACCCGAGAAGATGATTCCCGATAAGCAGCTGCCGTATCCGTGGGAGACTTGTATGCCACTAAGCAAGGATTGGGGATTTGTACCGGATGCCGTTTTCAAAAGTCCCGATGTCATCATCTCCACGCTGATAGAGGTGGTGGCCAAGGGCGGAAGTCTGCTCCTTGGCGTAGGTCCCACCCCCGAAGGTATCATAGAACCGAAAGTGACCAAGATTCTGGATGAGATTGGCAACTGGTTGAATACCAATGGAGAAGCCATCTATAACACCCGAAATACCCCGATATACCACGATGGCAATGTCTGGTTTACAGCTTCTAAAGATAAACTGACCACCTACGCCATTGTGCGTTCTGATGGCCCGATGTCCGAAACCGTTTCCTGGCACGGCAACCTGCCTGCCAAGGGCACGAAGATGCTTCTGCTGGCCGACCGCTCTGTTGTAAAATACAAGTTTTCAGGCGATTCAGTCATTGTTACGGTGCCTAAGTCCGTGCGTGCAAAGGGCAAACCCTTTGCGGTAGCGTTCCAGATGGCGGCGAATGGGTTTTCATACAACGACTTGAACCACAACGGAAAGATGGATCCCTACGAAAACTGGATGCTTTCCGTGGAGAAAAGGGTAGGAGATCTGCTCTCCCAAATGACCTTGGAAGAAAAGGCTGGCCAGTTAGTGATGACGATGGGCTGGGAATATTATGAAAAGACGGGCAATCAATATGTTCTTGCGGAAAAATTCAAGGATGCGATTCAAAATAAGCATATCGGCAGCACTTGGGCGGTGATGCGTGCCGACCCGTGGACGCAGAAGACGTTGCAGAACGGTCTCAGTCCATTCTCCGCGCACAACTTGACCAACGAGATGCAACTCTGGAACCGGAAAAACACCCGTTTGGGTATCCCGTTGATGTTTGCGGAGGAGGCCCCCCACGGGCACATGGCCATCGGCACCACGGTGCTGCCCACCGCCATAGGCCGCGCCTCCACCTTCAACAAGAAACTGGAGAATAGTTTAGGGTGGTGTGTGGGCAGCGAAATATGGGCTCAAGGTGCGCAAATTGCATTCGGTCCGGTTCTCGATATTGTGCGCGACCCGCGCTGGTCGCGGGTGGAAGAGACCTACGGCGAAGATCCGGTACTGGCAGGTCAGATGGGAGGAGCATATACCCAAGGAATACAGGATTACTCTCTGATATCCACCCTGAAACACTTTACCGCTCACGGCATCTCCGAAGGCGGACACAACGGCAACACCGCGCAAGTGGGCCGGCGAGAGCTGCACTCCGTTCTCTCGTATCCCTTTATGTTAGCAACGCAACAGTTTGGCGCAAAGGCGGTAATGACCGCCTACAACGATGTGGACGGCATTCCCTGCTCGGGCAACCAATGGCTTTTTCGAGACGTGTTGCGCCGCGACTGGGGTTTCAAAGGATTGGTGATTTCCGACCTTTTCGCCATCAACGGACTGGTGAGCGCCCGCATCGCCGCCGACTACTCCGAAGCCGCCGCAATGGCTGTGAAAGCGGGTGTGGACATCGACCTGGGTGGATCCTGTTACGGTGAACAGTTGGTACAAGCCGTGAAGAAAGGACTGGTGACGGAAAACCAAATCGATGAGTTGGTAAAACACGTGCTGTCGCAAAAGTTCCAAATCGGCTTGTTTGATGCGACGTTTGACGAACCGTATTTGCCTTTTGACAAGGTTTTGCACGAAAGTCAGAATCTGAAGGTGGCGCAAGAGTCCGTTATCCTATTAAAGAATGATAATGAAACACTTCCGTTTTCCCAAACGGTGAAGAAAGTGGCGGTCATCGGCCCCAACGCCGACAATGTCTATAATATGTTGGGCGACTACACTGCGCCGCAGGCCGACGGCTCCGTGATCACGGTGCTGCAAGGCATACGCGAGAAGCTGCCTGACGCGCAGGTGGAGTACGTGCAAGGCTGCCATATCCGCGACACCTCGCTGAACGACATCGCCCAGGCGGTGCGTGCCGCTGCGGATGCAGATGTTGTAGTGGCAGTGATGGGCGGCTCCAGCGCCCGCGACTTCCGCACCAACTACAAGGAAACCGGTGCCGCCGAGGTGACAGGTCCCGCCGTCAGCGATATGGACGCCGGCGAAGGCTTCGACCGCGCCACACTCCGGATGCTGGGTCGGCAGGAGGAACTGTTGAAGGCCCTGTGTGCCACGGGCAAGCCCGTGGTGTTGGTGATGATACAGGGCCGTCCGCTCGACCTGTCGTGGGCGGATGCCAATGTGCCCGCCATTCTCAACGCGTGGTACCCGGGCTCGCAGGGCGGCAGGGCGGTGGCCGACATCCTCTTCGGTGATGTGAACCCTTCGGGCAAATTGCCCATTTCGTATCCCCGCTCCGTGGGCCAACTGCCGGTCTATTACAACGCCACGGAGGTGCGCCGCGACTACACCGACGCGCCCGCCAGCCCGCTCTATCCTTTCGGCCACGGACTGAGTTACACCACATTTGAGTATTCCAATTTGCAGTCTGTATGGAAAAACGACACCACCCTGGAGGTCTCCTTCCAACTGGCGAACACGGGCCAACACGACGGTGCCGAGGCCGCGCAGCTTTACGTGCGCCACCCAAAAGCCTCCGTCAAGACGCCCGAGCGCCAGCTGAAGGCATTTGAAAAGGTGTTCATAGGGAAAGGAGAGACAAAAACCGTGACGATGATGCTCACCAAGTCGGATTTCGCCATCCTGAACGCCGATTTGCGCTGGGTTGTGGAGCCGGGCACGGTCACGCTGATGGTGGGGAGCTCGAGCCAAGACGTGAGACTGGAATGTCAATTAACAATTAATAATTAATAATTTCCTTAGGTTATGTCCGATTGCGTAATCGCCGCAAAAAGAGTAAGACTTCTGAATATTGTCCGAAGGGTTTTGGCCGTGATTTTGCCCCTGACTTTCTGGTTTCCTTTGACGGGGAACGGCGAATCCTTAGGTGTCCCTTTTTGGATAGTCTATCTGTTGGGCTGTTGCTCCATCGTGGCGGGCGACATCTTGGCTCGGAAATGGAATCTTTGGGATGAATCGACCATAAAACGCAACGATATCTCCAATTGGATGTTTACGGTGGGTGTTTTTATATTCGTAATATTAGGGCTAATATTTGAGAACAAACTTGTCCTATTGCTTTTCATCGGAATGGTTTACTTTGGAGTGTATTCATTAGGCGTACTATTTGTTCGCTACATCACCTGCACCATTTGCGAGATAGGATGGGGAAAGTTTAGCGGCATCCATACCATCGCCAACAAAATTGCCGGATACGCCTTGATGCTATTCATACCCATCGTTGCAATCATGGAACGGTTACCTAAACAGATATTCTTCAATAAAGACCTTTCTCATACCGAGATTGAGATTTATGTGGCCTGGGCTCTCATTGCTTTATATGTCGTAGCCACCATCGAGGAGTTGATTCTGGCGGCAACCATGAAGCAATTCGACCCATTCCGCAAGAGCATTTTCTGTAAAAACCAAGGAAGACGATCCGCAGAAATGGACATGTAAAGGTTTGACAGATGAATAGTATGAGAACGGGAGGATGGTGATTTTCTAAAAAAATCCCTATCTTTGCCCCACCTTATTCAATAATGAAAAAACACCTTTTCATATTAATTCTGGTCCTCTGCGGATTGTTGCTTTCAGCGCAAACCGACATTCCACACGTGTCCGTTGATTTGAAGCAGTTGACGCCTTACAACGCCGTCTTGAATTTTCATCCAAAATATCAGGATTTTGAAAAAACAGCAGACGGTTACATTGTTGTGACCAACGGAATCAAAAGTTTTCTGGATGCATCAGGCAAGGAGATTATCAAAGATTAACATTAGACATTAAAAACTTAACAATATGGCATATCATTTTCACAATCTGGTTTTTGAAGGCGGTGGTGTGAAAGGCATCGCCTACGTGGGCGCGCTTGAGGTGCTCGACCAAAAAGGAATCCTGAAAGATATAAAACGAGTGGCGGGCACCTCCGCTGGCGCGATGATGGCCGTCTTGGTCGGACTGCGCTACTCCGCCGAAGAGGTGCGGAAAATCCTCTGGGACCTGAATTTCCGTAATTTTATGGATGATTCGTTCGGCCTCGCTCGCGACTCGAAACGGTTACTCAACGAATATGGCTGGTATAAGGGCGACTTCTTCCGCAACTTGATGGCCGGCTATATCAAGGACAAAACGGGCAATAGTGAGATCACGTTCAAGGAGTTGGCCAAAATGAAAAAATTCAGGGATATCTATCTCGTGGGAGCCGATCTCTCCACCGGAACCACCCAGACATTCTGCGCCAAAGAGACTCCGGATGTGATCGTGGCGGATGCCGCCCGCATCTCCATGTCCATCCCGCTCTTCTTCGCTTCTGTGAAAGGCAAGAAAGACGGCCACACCTACGTGGATGGCGGCCTTTTGGACAACTACTCCATCAAGACCTTCGACCGCATGGAATTTGTGGACGACAAGAGCAAGAATGTCCGCCGCACCGAGTATTACGACAAGTACAACAAGAAAAAGTGGATTAAAGAAGATGTGGGGGAGAACATCTATGTTTACAACAGGGAGACGTTAGGCTTCCGTCTGGACTCCAAGGAGGAAATCACGATGTATCTCACGCACAAACCGACGGTCCGCAACGAGATTGGCAGTTTCTTCACCTACGTCAAGGCGCTGGTGACCACGCTCATCGACTTCCAAAACAACGTGCACTTGCACAGCGACGACTGGCAGCGCACGGTCTATATTGACACGCTTGGTGTCGGGGCTGTCGAATTCGGCATTTCTAATGTTAAAAAGCAGAATCTGGTCGATTCCGGCCGGAAGCACACTATCGAGTATTTGGATTGGTACGACAACGACGAGGAGAAAGCGAACAAATAAGGGGATTTTTCACTACCTTTGCACCCTCAAACCCCACCCACTATGAAAAAACATCTCCTCACCATCCTCCTGCTTTTCCTTGGCATGGCAGTTCTTCAGGCCCAGACCACCCAGACCATCACATCCCCGAACCAAAAACTGAAGTTGAAAGTGGACCTCAGTGGTGAGATTATCCGCTATTCCGTCCTCTGTGAAAATGGGGAATTCCTAAAGCCGTCAAGCATCGGGATGGAACTGGACAACGGCACGTTGCTGGGTCGCGAACCCATCCGCTCCCTGCGCAAAGGCGGCCGCCGGAGTGTGGACCGTATGGTGGCCTCCCCGCTGTACCGCAAGGACTCCATCCACGAACAGTATAACGAGCTTTATCTCCAGTACAAATCAGGCTACAACGTTGTGTTCCGCGTGTACAACTCAGGCGTGGCCTACCGCTTTGAGACCGCATTCAAGGATTCCATCACGATTGCGCGTGAAATCACGGAGTTCAATTTCTCCGACGGTTATCCCGAAATGAGTGCGGGCAGATTCATCGGCACCAATGCAATAATACCATACGTGAATGCCAAACCCGTAACTGACGGCGACTTTTCCCCACAATACAGCACATCGTTCGAGAACACTTATACCCATATCCCGCTCAAAGAGATGGATGACGGTCGCCTCACCTTTTTGCCGCTACTGGTGGCACAGGACTATTCCCCGGGCGATTTCGGGAAGAATTACAAGTCACGCCTTGCCGTCATCACTGAGGCCGACCTGCACGACTACCCGGGAATGTATCTCAAACACACCGAGGGCAACTCGATGATCGGCTATTTCGCGCCGCTGCCAAAAACCTGGGAGCAGGGCGGGCATAACAACCTGCAGTATGTGGTGAAAGAACGCCACGACTACATCGCCAAGAGCGCCGGCACACGCACCTTCCCGTGGCGCGTCATCGCTATCTCCCAAGAGGACAAGGAATTAGTGGATAACGACCTCGTATATTTGCTGGCTGCGCCCTCGCAGGTGGAGGACATCTCTTGGATCAAGCCCGGCAAGGTGGCCTGGGACTGGTGGAACAACTGGAACATCTGGGGCGTGGATTTCAAGGCGGGTATCAACAATGAGACCTACAAATACTACATCGACTTTGCTGCCGATAAAGGTATAGAATACGTGATTTTGGACGAGGGCTGGGCCGTGAACAAACAGGCCGACCTTTTCCAGGTGGTGCCCGAAATCGACCTCCCGATGCTGGTGAAATATGCGGCCTCCAAGGGCGTCGGCATCGTGCTGTGGGCCGGTTACGCCGCGATGGACAAAGATATGGAGCACGTCTGCCAGCACTACTCCGAGATGGGCGTCAAGGGCTTCAAGGTCGATTTCATGGACCGCGACGACCAGATCGTGGTTAACTTCTACGAACGGATGGCCGCTATGGCTGCCAAATACCACCTATTCATCGACTTCCACGGGGCGTACAAGCCCACGGGACTGAATCGCACCTATCCGAATGTGCTCAACTACGAGGGCGTGTTCGGCTTAGAGCAGTGCAAGTGGGCCGACAGCAAAACAGATATGGTAAAGTATGAGGTCACGATTCCGTTTATCCGGATGCTTGCGGGTCCGATGGACTTCACGCAGGGAGCGATGCGCAACGGTGCCAAGAACTGCTATTTCCCCAGCTGGAACGAGCCGATGAGTCAGGGCACGCGCTGCCGTCAATTGGCTGAGTACGTGATTTTTGACGCACCCTTCGCGATGCTTTGCGACGCACCCACGGCTTACATGCAGGAGACCGAATGCACCGAGTTCATTGCCAAGGTGCCCACCGTGTGGGACGAGACCCGCATCTTGGACGGCAGGGTGGGCGAGTACGTGATTTCTGCCAAGCGCAAAGGCAATACGTGGTACATCGGCGCCATCACCGACTGGAACGCCCGCACCGTTGAGATCGACCTCAAGGCCTTGGGCATCACCTCCGGCACGGTCACGATGTTCGTGGACGGGCCGAACGCCAAGCGCAAAGGCGTTGACTACCAGAAGAAAACGGAGGTTTTTCCCGCCGACGGCAAGTTAAGTGTGGAGTTGGCCCCGGGCGGGGGAGCGGCGATAACAATTACGAATTGAAAACAGAGCAGCCCTGACAGTGTTTTTTTTCTGTTTTTGAAAATTCTCGTTTAACTTATTAGATGAACTTACAAAACTTAAATCATGAATAGTAGATTCAAAGAAAAAGCCAAAATCATTGACATCGCAATCGTGTTTTTGTGCGGTGCGGTTTCAGTCGGAACGATGCTTTACGGGATTTTCCATTTTGGCCTGAAGGATGCTTGGAATGAACTGGTGCTTAACGTGTTCTATATTGCCTGTCTGGTGATGATTGTGATGTACTTCTTTCAAAAAGGTATCACAACAAAGCAATTCAACTACTGGTGCTCTCTTTGTGTAGGCATCACGGTGTTGTTACGCGACATTCTCTTTCCACCCCCGCTGGCCAAATACTCTCTCCATCTGTCGTGTCTTGCCCTTTCGGTGCTGTTGCTTCTTATGCTCACTTACTTCTATGCCCGCAAGGAATGGAAAACGTACTCCAAACGCAACCTTTGGATGATTTGTATCGTTGACATGGTCATTGCGGCACTTTATAACTATGACATCTTTCTTGAACCCATCAACGAATATACTGACTATCTGCTTGTAGAAATTTGGATTCGCCCCACCATCACCTATGGGTTGGTGGCATGTTTTGTGTCGGAAACAAAAAGTCGTGAATAGGAAAAGTTTGCTTTGGAAAATACCTTGCGTCGTTGTAGGTGTCGTCTTGTGTATAACCTTGTCGCTGTTGATTACGGTAACGGTTATTCTGGTGACGCCTGGAGGTCGTACGGCTGTCGTGCAAAGATGTGTGGCGGAAATAAACAAGCGAACCGACTTGGATGTGGATCTGGGACGAATCTATCTGTCTCCGTTCCACCATTCTCCGATGATTCTCTATCGCGCCTACAAGGGCAAGGAAGACCTGCCTCTGCATGTTGAAATAGACAGTCTCTTTATAGGTCATCGCGGTCAGGACACACTGATTTACGTGCATGCCTTGCGTCTGCGAGGCAGTGTGAAAAAGCCTGGACCTGGTGTGTCGAGTAAGGATCTGGCAGCCCGCACCATTGTGTTGGACCAACTGCTGTTAGAGCAAACGACTATCCATTCCGACACGTTGATTGATGCGGTTGGCATCGACGCTATTGTGGGACATCTGCAGGCAAGAAGTCCGGAACTCATCATTGCGAAAGGACAGTACCCGCTGCACGGCTTGAAACTGGCGGATGCGTATGTGGGTGTTGACCTGCGCGACACATCCTCCGATACAGAAGAGGACACAACATCTCTCTTAATGGCCTTCGATGTGCCGGATGGCGAATTGCGCAATGTTCGGTTCGTACTCAATCCGATGGGACTGGATTTGCATGCCGGTTCCCTGAGCACGAATGTGTTGGCGGATGTGGGAGGCGACCGATATGATGCGCGTCGCCTGAATGTCGGGGATTTTTCGGTTACTCTCGGAACACTGCACCTGCCTCTTGACACAATTTATGGCGATGCCGTAGTGGATTTGAACACTGATTTGATCAACTCGAACGGATTCCATGCCAGTTCAGATTCTTTGGGGGCGAGACTGGATTTGGAGGCTGCGACGCTGAATATGGAGACGATGCGGGTGGACGTGGCCGGTCATGCCGGTTATCGCGGCAATATGGCTACCCTGAAAGGATTCTATGACATTGACGATAAAATCTATGACATGCTGGTGAATGTCGAGCAGGTGAACACGAGCACATTCCTCAAAGACAATGCCAGCGTGGTGTTGGCCGGCGTAATACATGCGCAGGGCAAAGGAATTGACCCTCATTCTCCCTCGATGAAGTGCAAACTGGCTATGCACTTGACGGATGGCATCTATAATCAAATCAATGTTTCCGGACTGACGCTTGACGCCGAACTGGCCAATAAAACAATAGTTGGTAACTTGCATCTGCCCGTGACAATGGTGGACAAGGACCTTCGGCTGAAGGCAGAATCGGAACACCAGTTCTCTGTATCGGATTTTTTAACACCGGAACGGATGACTGTGGACTACCATACACAGATGAAGAACGTGGTTGCACACGTGGCGGGAGAGGATGTTGATGTTGACTATTTGAACCTTGACTTCAATACGGATACCACCACATCGTTGTACTTGCTCACGCAGGGACTTGTCGTTAATGCACAAAGCCCGATGCATTTGCTTCGGTTATTGGACGATGTGCAACCGATACTGGAGACCATTGCTGACACAACGTTTGTCCAGTCCATTGTCTCGTTACAAGACTTGACGAAGCTGGACACGCTCCGACGGCTTATACCGGATATACAGGCGGAAATACAGTTGACGGAAGGGAGTCCCATTCAGACTATCGTCGAACGAAATGGTTTGGATATCAATATGGTGACGATGCTGCTGAAGTCCGATTCCCTCCAATCAAACCTGGTTTTGGATGTTTCAGTTCCGTATGTTGACCATTCGGACGACAGTGCGGGACTGCGCATACCCGCTACTACGGCGGCGGTACGTGTGAACATGACGGAAGGCAAGACCACTGCCTCGATCTCGGCCAACACCAGCATTACCGATGGTGTGATGAATGTGGATAACCTCTGCACCGATGCTGCACTGCAACTTGATTTGGAAAGGAACGGGCGTGTGCTGAATGGAACGGGACACCTTGCGCTGGACAGCCTCCTGTACGATGAAATGAATTTTGGAAACCGAACGGCAGACATCAGGATTACGCCATCGGAACAGTACGACAATGCCATACGGACTGATTTGCGGTTGGATGACATACCGATGGAGTTGGTGAACAGCATCCTGCAATTAGAGGACTTCGATTTGTATGGCATTGTTCAGGCTAAAGCCGCCGTGGACGGTTTGCCTGCACAAGTGGACCTCTCTGCCGAAGTGCTGCCACTGGAAGTAAAGGCCAATTACATGCCCTATGATGTGACATTGAGCCTGGGTGAAACGCCTATTGTGATGGAACACAATAATTTGAAACTCAATAATGTGCATGTTTATGGCGTTGACAGTTCTTATCTGATTCTGAACGGTGGATTGGACCTCAATACGATGCGCATGGATATAAATCTGTCTGCCGATAATTTCTCTCCGGTGAAATTAGTGCAGGGTGGACCATTCCCTGTCTATGGCGACCTGAAAACCGATCTCCGCGGTCGGGTGACCGGACCGTTAGACAGTATCCATGCAGATGCGGATGTCACAATCCTGCACACGACAGACCTTGTCTATCCGATAGATGAGAAGAATCAGGCGCAATTCAAGCCGTACGGCACGGTCAACGTTCAATACAACACCGCTGAAGGGGAACTTCACTATGGCGGAACAATCAATGTGGACGAAGGATTGGTACGCTTTTCCCCCAAATTATATCCTATGATACCCTTCCATGTGGATTCGGGAAGCTATGTCACCCTCAACGGCCCCATCGGCCAGACCATCCTGAACCTCTCTGCTTCGCAACAGGTGAAGGCAGATGTTCAATCGGCAGACGAAGAGACACGCCGTGTGACCTTCAACACGGGCGTGCGCGTAAACGGGATATTTGATTCAGTAGGTCTCAATGCGTTGGGCTTCTTCCTTGAAGCACCGGATGACGAAACCATTACACGTGAACTCGCCGCCATGGACGAGGACACACGCGAAGGTGTGGCGGCCGTGTTGCTGACTACCGGTATGTATATGGGCGAAAGCAATGTGGCCGCACAACAGGATGGTTATGCCCTGTCCAGCATCATCAACAGCCGTCTCAATGCCGCCATGGCAAACTCCAAAATGGGGAAAATCATTGATGTCGATATCAGCAGTGGACAAACAGAACATGCGTCTGGCAAGACCAATGACATGAATATTGCGATCAGCAAATCCCTGTTCAAAGACAAACTGCGTATCACGATAGGCTCCACCATCTCCGACAACCCGGAGGTCAATAAGACCAACGGATTGCTCAGCCGTATTTCCGCAGACTATAAACTGACCCAGTCGGGTAATGTTTTTCTGCGAATGTACTCCATGCGCGACTATGACAATATTCTGGAAGGCGAACTTAACAAGTCCGGCATAGGGGTGGGGGCCACCAAGCAATGGAAGCGAAACCGATTTTTACCGTCATTGGGCGATTCCATCATGCGCACATACAACTTCACAGCAGATGCGGATGTCACCTATCGTTCCAACAACAGTATCGGACCAAACCTTACTCTCGCCCAATCAATACGAAATCTTTTAGGACGCGGGGAGACATTTGTGGTCAAGGGCTATGGGGCGTACTATTGGGGGCTGAGCAACCGGTGTCCGGGAAATCCGAAAATAACCGACACTTACAAATTCGGTGTTGATGTTGCGTTCATCTTCCCGTATCTGCATTGGATTGGAGACAACAACCCTGCCGGTGACACACGCTATCGAATAGGATACAAGTACGAGAACATAGCCGGTGGATACGGCATTCACAAGTTCTCCGGTGCTTTTTCGTATTTCATTCATCCTCCTGGCCATATCACACACGTTTTTACCCCGTTCTCGCTTTCTCTGGTTAGAGTGAAAGCCGAGTCTCCTGATTTGATTGATAATGCAGCGGAACACCCGGAACTACTCAAAGTGCTTGCCGGAAACGAGTTTGTGCCCTCCGTAGGCTATGAGTTCACCTATAGTGATTACCGATCAAAACGACGGGTGAACACCATGTTTGACTTTGAAATCAAAGATGCAGGCAACCTGATTAACGCCGTCTATTGTGCCTTCGGACACAAGTGGGATGAACAAGAAAAATCGATTGGCCAAATCCCTTTCAACCAGTTCGTCAAGTTGACTGTGGAACTGTGGAACAAATTCAACCTGACGGAACAAGTATCCGTTGCAACACGCCTTTTTGCAGGCACTAACATACCGCTTGGAAACTCCGCCTTTGCACCGCTTTCCGAATCCTTCTATGCAGGTGGCCCCAACAGTCTGCGAGCATCCGCGCCTTACGCCTACGGACCGGGTAACTTCAATAGCCCTATATATAATCAGAATTTCTTCCATGCCGGTGACATCAAACTCGAAGCCAACTTCGAACTGCGCTTCCCTATTGTCTGGAAACTCTATGGTGCCGTTTTCCTTGATGCCGGTAACGTTTGGAATTGGTACAACACCTCTACAGCCCTCAGCAGCGAAGATTATGCGACTCTTGTTGAAAGTCTGGGGTTGACGGAGGAACTGCAGAACGGATTTGTCGGAAATCCGAATATCGCGAAGCAGATAGCCTTAGGCACAGGCGCAGGACTCCGTCTTGACATCGACGGACTCGTAATCCGCCTGGACTTAGGAATAGGCATCCACGCACCTTACCAGACTTACAGATACACCAAAGAAGGCAAGCCTGATTTGACACGCCCCATCAACAGCTATTACAATATGCCTTCTGTACTTGATGGCCTGCGCCTCAACTTCGGCATAGGCTATCCGTTCTGATGGCTCACCCGTCCATAAGGTGCGGTTCGGACTGCTGCTCAACGAAGACCAGCAGGAAATTGTCATAGAGCGCATTAAGGAGCTGTGCGTGGAGAGTTTCGGGAAATAATAATAGGCGATAGGTCTATTCCAATTCCGACAAACGATATGGGATGCTGTTGGGATCTTGGTAATTGTTCCAAACGGCAAGAATAGTCACTTTGTCGGACTGAGGAGAATAAAAAACGGTAATTTGTCGAATGGCAATCTTTCGAACTTCACAACCTTTGTATGTTGCACCTTCATATTGCTCTCCGATATGGGGGAATGAGGCAAGCTGTTCGACATTATCCATTATTCTTCTGTAGGTTTTCCGGGCGGCGCTAAATCCAAACCTGCCAAGCACATATTCGATTTCGGCGTCAAGTTCACGTTGAGCACCTCGCAACCACTCTATTTCAAAAACCATACTTCGAACGGATTGAATCAGAAACGTCCTGATGTGAGACCAAAGGCTCTTCACCAGCCTCAGCCTTGCGGATGCGGTCAAGCAGAAGGGCTTGCATCTCCTCGGCGGTATGTGCATTGGGGGATGTGATAGGTGTGGCGGCAAGTTCCGAAATCAGCAGATTCACCTTGTCTTGGAGCCATTGGCCTATACTTTCACGAGTGGTGAGGTCGGGATTAATACGCCTCACAGTGGCATCATCTACATTTATTGTTACAGTACACATAGTTTCTATATCCATTTCCAGACTGCAAAAGTACTATTTTTTTGTTATGCTACAAAGCGTTAACGTAATTTAACACGGTCGGTCTCAAATCTCAGATTTCAGGAGATTTCCTTCTTGAAACTCGAAACCGAAAAAATACTACTTTTGCCCTCCAAAAAGAATGTTATGAGACACAAACTGTTATTGTACGCCTTATGCCTGCTCTCCCTCGCTGGCACGCCGCTCGCAGGGTCCGCGCAGGATCCTGGCCAAAGGGAGCTGTTGGAGCGTGCTTACGACACAAAATCGTACGTCCTGTTGGAACGGTTTTTCGACAATTGGCAGAAGGAATATGCTGATAACGAGGCGGAAGCATCCGACAAATGGGTCGCGGAGGTGCATAAGGTCTTCGCCGCGATGTTGCGTCCGGATATTTCTTCGAAGATTGGGGTTGAGGTTCTTGGACCGGTGCTTGTTGTGCAAAACACGTTGGATAAAATAGGTTATGTGAATAAGAAATCAATGGCTTTCCAAAAAGGTGATTTGGATAAAACAGTATATGTCACTGTTGATTCAGCTATAGATTTCCGACCGAAATATCAAATCGAAGGACTCACAACAGTCTATTTAACAGAAGGTTATAAAACTATCGTCAACGATTATATTTCAACATTCATACTTCCTCCGCTGGAAATTGAAACATTTGATGATTGGGAATTAACGGAAACAGACAGTATTTGGACTGTAACCGGCAATGAGAAAGAGCCTTACGACTTTGAGGAGGCGAAATTACAAGAAGAATTAGAGAGAATAGTATTTTTGAGAGATTATGCAGGTTCGATATACTGTCCTCACATGTTTGGTCCAACTACTATTGTTCCTCTTTTTACCATTCACGAAATTGTATTTGACCGTTCGCTTCATTATGCTGTTGTGGTTTATAGTCAATGTATTTCAGGAGGAACTGTCGTGCTTAAGAAAGTAAAAAACAAATGGATTTTCGACCATCAGTATGAATGGTGGATAGAGTAGTGTCTCTGAGAAGTGTTATATGCTTATGAAACAGAAAGTAACTCTTTACACCCTCCGCACCCCCCACGGCCTCCGGGCGACCATCACCAACCTCGGCGGGCGCGTCGTTTCATTGTTCGTGCCCGACAGAAACGGCATCCCGCGCGATGTGGTGCTCGGATTCGAAAATGTGGAAGACTACCTTCCCGAAAACCACCGTTCTGACTTCGGGGCGGCGATCGGAAGATACGCGAACCGGCTGAACAACGGGCAGATAACCATCGACGGGCAAACGTACCAGCTGCCGCAGAACGATGGCAAGAACTGCCTCCACGGCGGGTCCGACGGCTGGCAGTACCGCATCTTTAATGTTGAGGAAGTGGGCGACAGCCGGCTCGTTTTGAGTTTGGTCAGCGAGGATGGTGACAGCGGGTTCCCGGGCAATGTGTGTGCCCGCGTCACCTACATGCTGACGGACGACAATGCACTGGATATTCAGTATGAGGCGGTTACGGACGAGCCGACGGTCATCAACATGACCAACCACAGCTACTTCAATCTCAACGGCGATGCCTCCACCGACATCCTCAACCATCTGCTGACCATCGATGCCGACCGCTACACCCCGATTGGCGAGACCTTCATCCCCACGGGCGAACTGGCATTCGTGGAGGGTACGCCGATGGATTTCCGACAGTCGAAACCGATTGGCTGCGACATTGCCGCCGACTTCGAACAGCTGCGCATCGGACGCGGCTACGACCACAACTGGGTGCTGAACACGAAAGGCGACGATTCCCGTCCGTGCGCGCACTTGGAGAGTCCCGTAACGGGCATTGCCTTAGAGGTTTACACTACCGAACCGGGAATGCAGGTCTATACCGGCAACTTCCTCGACGGCACGGTCGTCGGGAAGGGTGGGGTGGTCTATCAACAGCGGGCCGCCGTCTGCCTCGAAACGCAGAAGTTCCCCGATTCGCCGAATCGACACTGGCCGGAGTCGGATGCATTTTTGCGGCCGGGGGAGGTTTTTCGGAGTCACACCAAATTTCGTTTTTTATAATATTTTCCGTCTTTTGCCGTTATTCATTATCGTTCTAAAAGAATTTTGATACAAATAATCAATTAATAATCAAATAATTTTATTTATTATGAAAAATTTTGCTAAAATTGCTGTTTTTGTTTTCATCAGCGCATCCCTGCTCATGTCTTGTCAAAAAGACGGACAGTATCTTCCCAAGAAGAAAATTGCTAAAATTGAGCATGTAACATCCAGTACGATATTCGGAGTTACCACAACCGCTGTGACGAGTTATCAGGAATGGGAATGGTCAGGAAAATTGCTCAACAAAATCACCCTCAGAAGTGGAGATGGAGATGTCAACGGCTTTATCGTTCCCAAATACGACTCTAAAAAGCGCGTGACGTCGTTGCATTGCGTTTCAGGAGATGACATTGACGATTTCAATTTCACTTATGATGGCAAGAATCTGATGAAGATCACCCATTACTCCAGCGATAAAGATGTGGCTGAATACACCTTTACGAAAGATGGAAAGAATGTGGTGGAAATCACAGTTAACAGTTACACATCCAAGGATTACGAGATTGCTGCTATCAATCCGCTTCAATTCGTGCTGCCCAATGAGATCGCGGAAGTCATCAAACCTTCGGCAGAGAAAGCCACGGTTGTTTACAGACTTGTATGGGATGGCAAAAATCTGGCCAGCATGGAAGAACTCAGAAATGGTGTGCTCGTTGCGAACTATGATTGGAAGTACGACGATTACATCAATCCGTTGAAAGGACTTTTCAGCAATGGTTACGGTTCGTTGAACGGATTTGAAGCGTTGTATTCTGCCAACAATGTTGTGGAATCACACTCTGTCACCCATCTGGCTATCTCTGATGTTGAGTCGCATAACAAGTATGACTATGTGTACGAGGATGATTATCCGGTTAAGAAGATTTGGGTATCCACCTCTACTACGGGATTGGAAGTTACTCATACACAGTCATTTTTATACAACTAAATGAAAGGAGACTCGCAATCTGAAGGGATGCCGCTTCAGCATGTGTTTTTCGCTCCCGGGCGCGTGAACCTCATTGGAGATCACACCGACTACAACGGGGGACTTGTATTTCCAGCCGCTCTTGCCATGGGTACTTATCTGACCGTGACAGAGCGCTTGGACCGTTTTTCTTGCGGCTTTTCTTCCTACAATGAGCCCCAAACATTCACTTTTCGGGGCGACGAACTGACTGAACGGTACCATGCCTGGGTGGATTATCCGTTGGGCGTGCTGAAAGAGTTCAGCGACCGCGGCTGGAGTGTCACGGGGTACGATTTCCATTACAGAGGCGACTTGCCCATTGGGGCGGCGCTTTCCTCTTCGGCCTCCATCGAAATGGTGACCGCTGTAGCTCTCAACGCCTTGAATGGCAGTCCGTTCACGATGCTGGAGCTCGTGCAAATGGCCCAGCATGCGGAGAACGATTTCGTGGGGATGAACTGCGGCATCATGGACCAGTTCGCCTCTGGATTCGGGAAGAAAAACTGCGCTATTGCGCTGGATTGCAATACGTTGGAGTATGAGCATGTGCCGTTGGAGATGCGCGGACTGAAGTTTATCATCGCCAACACCAACAAGAAACGCGGACTCGTGGATTCGGCCTACAACCAGCGGCGCAACGAATGCCAGCAGGCGTTGGAGATCATCCGTGCGCATCTGCCCGTGAGTTGTATTTGTCAACTAACGATGAATCAATTCGATACAGTTTCGCTATATCTTACGGGCAACGTCCTCAAGCGCGCGCGGCACGCGGTGTGCGAGAATGAGAACGTGCGCGAGGCCGTCACCGCACTCAAGGTCGGCGACATGGCCCGTTTCGGGCAGCTGATGAACGCCTCGCACGCCACCCTGCGCGATGACTATGAGGTCACCTGTCCCGAACTGGACTTCTTGGCCGAACAGGCGCAGCAGTTCCCCGGCGTGCTCGGCAGCCGCATGACCGGCGCGGGCTTCGGCGGCTGCACCGTCACGCTGATTGCGGAAGAACAGGTGGAAACATTTGTCGAAACCCTTGGCAAGGCATACGAGGAAAGATTCGGCCTGCGTGCGGATTTCTATGTGGCGGAGATTGGAGACGGGGCGGGGGAGAGATAATAGTTTAGAGTTTAGAGTTTAGAGTTGAGAGTTTAGGGTTGAGAGTGCGAGCGTATGGACGTGCGGCAGAAAATAATATTTTGTATTTTCGCACCTGTAAAATTTACCGTTATGAATCACCACCGACATACACATTTGATCATGGCCATCGTCGCAGCATTGCTTTTGTTGGCGGCGCGGCCAGCACAGGGGCAACAGCGGTTCAGAATAGAAGTGGACACGTTGTACCTGAAGGCGGGCGAAGAGATGAACCTGAATTTCGACGACTACACCCTTCGATACAAAGAAACGTTCCCGTTTTACGAGGATGACCGTTACACCGTGTTATACGAGCGTGGATTTGGTTGCGGCGCGGGAGGAAGCGTCATTTTTGAGGAAAAAGAAATCAGTTGGTACCCTGTGACCAAGAACGGTTGGCTGCAATACGAACCCGTACACCGCAGGTATTTGTGCGACGGAGCACCCGGCAGGATCGTCCGTACCGATTCGACATATTATCTGGTGTACCCAGACCGTGTGCGCAGTTTTGACATCGGCGAAAATCCCGGACAGACCGGCTATCTGAACGAATTACCTAAAGACGATTTCTTTGATTTTCCTTGGATGAATAACAAATGGTACTATTCAGACAATGATGACTATTACAAGGTGGTCGTTCATTGTCCGAATACCCGTTACCGATGGAACAAACCCGACACCTGCATTGAACAAGCCTTTTGTGTCGATAATTGCATTTACTGCATCGTGACTACACCAGAAACGACGAGCATTGAACAGGTTGATAATGGCCGTTTCGTGCGGGTGGCGGATCTCGGACGGCAATTTGACTTCACCAATGGTTTCTACCCTTGGTGGGAATTAGACGACCATCTTAGAGACTTCAACCGCAGTAATGATGGCTGTCGGCTGGTGTTCAGAGATGCCTTCCACAACGGCATCCTCACCGTAAAAGGCTCGACAGTGCATATCCAGTATGTAAGATTGAACGTGTTGCCGTTGAAAAAACCGTACCTTTGCCCGCCAAACTAAAAAAGGAATATGAACAGAAAACATTTTTGGATTCCCATCGCCCTCATGGCGATATTCCTCATTGTCTTACAACCGATTGCCGCCTATGCGCAAGGTTCAAAGAAACCTCTCAAATGCACAACGCCCGCCTATTTGAGGCCGGGCGACAAAGTGGCGCTCATTTCCCCTTCGTACTACAGTTCCACGGAAAACACCCGCAAAGCGGCCAAGGTGCTGCGCGGTTGGGGCTTCAAACCCGTCATCGGGCCGAATGTGGGCCGTAAGCACTTAACCCACTACGCAGGAACGGCCGAGGAACGACTCGCCGACCTCCGTTGGGCACTTCAAAATACTGATGTCAAGGCCATTATATGCACGCGTGGCGGATACGGCACCCTGCATCTGGCCGGAACTCTCCCTTTGCAGGAAATGTCCACATCCCCAAAATGGATTGTCGGCTATAGCGATATCACTACACTGCTGAATATGGAGGCGAGTGCCGGGGTGATGGGCATCCACGGGGTGATGGGCTGCAACATCGCAGGTCGTGGTGGCGCTGACCTCTCCTGCATGCTTATGCGCGACCTGCTCAAGGGTCAAGTGCCTCAATATGAGGTAACTGCCCATCCACTCAACATCCCAGGTCGTGCCTCGGGCATCCTCGTGGGTGGCAACTTGGCCACTTTCGTTCCGCTATTGGGTACCCAAGCCGATGCATTCAGCAATACCGATATCATCCTTTTCTTAGAGGAAGTGGAGGAAACCTACCATAATATCGACCGCTTATTTAACATCATGAAACTGAATGGTGTGCTTGCACATTGCAAAGGTGTTGTTTTGGGCGATTTTACCGATTGTAATAATGATGTGGGCTATGAAAGTGTGGCGACGATGTTGCGCCAATATATTGAACCCTATAACATCCCGTTGCTCTGCGGCTTCCCCGCAGGCCACGAGAAAGTGAACCTGCCGCTCGTGATGGGCGCGCCCGTCACGCTCGATGTGCGGACCGACGGAGCCACGCTCACCTTTAACATCCCTGGTGAACAGAAGACGGTGCGCACCGAAGGACTGCGCCCGCTTCAGACAGACAAACCCGAACTGGATGCGAGTCAGTACGTGAATATCACCGATGTGGTGCCGGATGCTATTTTGGAGATTCGTTATTATAGCACATATAACTTTGTGGGCCAGCGTATTGACGGATACGAGCAACCAACAGCCCTGATGACGAAGCGTGCCGCCGATAGTCTCAAGGCTGTGAGCGATGACGTGATGCGCATGGGCTACCGATTGAAGATCTATGACGCCTACCGTCCGCAGATGGCTGTGGACCATTTCGTCCGCTGGGCTGCTGACATCCCCGACACATTGATGCGGCGGTATTTCTACCCTGAAGTGGACAAAAGTTTGCTTTTCGATCAAGGGTATATTGCAGCGAAGAGCGGTCACACGCGTGGCTCCACCGTTGACCTTACCCTTTTCGACATGGCCACGGAAAAGGAAGTTGATATGGGCGGCACTTTTGACTGGTTTGGAAAGGAGAGCCATCCCGATTTCGGCGGTAACCCGGAGACGGGCGTTTATGACGGGAAACCGTCGCCCGCGGGCCGCACCATCACCGAAGAGCAGTTCCGCAACCGTATGATCCTGCGTGCGGCGATGCTGCGCCACGGCTTCAAACCCATCGATGAAGAGTGGTGGCACTTTACCCTGAAAGACGAGCCCTATCCGGGGACCTATTTCGAGTTCCCTGTGATGAAAATCGAGTAAATCACTAATCTTCGGCTTGACAACACATCCAATGGTATATAAATCATTGACAACAGGGATCAAGCCCAAACAATAAATTATAGATGATGAACAAAAAAATGAAAGACATTTACCTCGCGGGAGGCTGTTTCTGGGGAACGGAACACTTCTTCAAGCAAGTGGAAGGCGTTGTGGAAACCGAAGTGGGATTCGCTAACGGACATACGGAAAACCCGACCTACAAGGAGGTCTATACCGATGAAACGGGCTATGCCGAGACTGTCCACGTGCGATATAATCCCGATGTGGTGAGTTTGAAGTTTCTGCTGCAGATGTTTTTCAAG
>JAEEQE010000002.1 GCA_016285145.1 Bacteroidales bacterium
CGGTCTGTTGCTGAGGTCGTTGTAGTCGCCGCTGGTTGCCACGGGAGCCAAATTTGGTTTTCCCGTTAAATCGTTATACGACCCACTGGTTGCTACGGCAGCTAAATTCGGTTTGTTAGTCAACGAGTTATAATTGCCATCGAAGCCAGCGGGCAGTTTCACGAAGCTACCGCCGGTAAGGAAGATGGTATCGTTGCGGATGCTCAACACCTGCTGTTCCGTGAAGGAGGTGAGGTACGGCACGTCGTTGTAGAAGGCGCTCACGTTCTGCGGAATCTGCGGGATTTGCGGGCGATTGGAAAGATCGTTATACGACCCGCTAGTCGCCACAGGAGCAAGATTGGGCTTGTTAGTCAGCGAGTTATAATTTCCATCAAAACCTGCGGGCAGTTTCACGAAGCTACCGCCGGTAAGGAAGATGGTGTCGTTGCGGATGCTCAGCACCTGCTGTTCCGTGAAGGAGGTGAGGTACGGCACATCGTTGTAGAAGGCGCTTACGTTGGTGGGAATGGACGGCACGGAATCCATGGTGATGTAGCCGGCGTCGTTTTGGAAGGCGCTCACATTCTGCGGAATCTGCGGAATTTGCGGACTATTGGAAAGGTCGCTATAGTTTCCGCTGGTCGCTACAGGTGCAAGATTGGGTTTGTTGGTCAGGTCGTTATAATCACCGCTGAAGCCGTTGCCCGCCTCGTTGGCGAACAGGGCGTACGGTACGCTGAGCAGCTGCTGTGTGGAGGAGATGGTGTAGTTGCTTCCCCCCGTAGGGTCAATCTCCGATTTGAGGAAAAATACCCCCGAACCCCAATTAATATTGCTGAAATTGCCATAAACAACGGTTCCCTCCCCGATGTTCAATGTGACCAGACCGTTAGCGTTGGTGCTCAACATCTGCGTCTCGGAATAGACCACGCTGCTGGTGGAGCTGCCTTGCAGGATGCTCAGCCGCATCCCGACCAGCGTGTTTGCCATGAGTTGGTTGTTGGCGTTCCGCACGACCGCCTGATAGGTTAATTTTTCCGGAGCTTGGGCCATAATTTGACATACCGCCAAAACCATCACCAGCACAAAAGTTGTAAATCTCCTCATTACCGAAGTATTTTCGTTATTGTAAAAAAAATATTATCCTAAAATGTTTAATATGTTGATTTTCAGTATATAATAGAAAAAAATAGACAGAAATTTTGAAAACACAAAAGTATGGATTATCCCTCACATCGATTCGTCAATGCGTAAAAATCATTCGTCAATGCGTAAAAAAATGCGTGATTTGAAGAAAATTAAAGTAAAGTTGAGAGGATTCGGGGATGTGGAGTTAAGGAGTTAAAATCCCCTTCTAATTTTAGAAGGGGTGGCCGTAGGCCAGGGTAGTAATATGGGGTGTTATTCCTTATCCCCAATACCCTGGTCCAAAAAGAGAAATTTAACAATTGGTTGTTAAAATTCAGAATATTTAAATTTTTTCACGATTATATTAAAATAATTTATATCTTTGCGGCATTAAAACATACAATCAATAATCGCAAAAAAGAAGAATATGGAACCGGTGATAAGAGACCCCCAGACCATGAGTTGGAGTGATATAAAGGCGGTTTTGGCTGAAAGCACCCAACTGATGAAGGAAACGTATCGTCTTCAGCAGGAGACGGAGCAATTGATGAAAGAAACGGACCGGCGAATGAAAGAAACGGACCGGCGAATGAAAGAAACGGATCGGCAGATGAAGGAGACTGACCGAAAATACAGACAGTTGGCTGACCAATTTACCTCCACCACTGGGCACATCACCGAGGGAATTCTGGCTCCTTCTGCCCTTCGGATGTTCAAAAAAGCAGGTTTTACTATCGATCGTTGTATCGCGAACCTGAAAAAGAGCGACCACGACAACCAGTCCGGAATTGAGGTGGACCTGCTCCTGATAGATACCACGCAGGCCATCGCCGTGGAGGTGAAAACCGACTGCCGCAAAAAGGACGTTGACCGCTTTATAGAGAAAATGCCCCGATTCAAGAAGTTTTTCCCGGAATACAACGACAAAGAAGTGTTCGTGGCCATGGCGGCTCTCAAATACGACAAGGATGCTATGCAATACGCTCAGGGAAAAGGGTTGCTCGTCATCAGCACCGCGGATGGCGACTTTTTCACCCTCAATCCTTTCAATCGAGCGAGACTGACAAGATTTTGAGAATTAGGGTTGAGAGATTATAGAAAAGCCAACGGCCAATAGCCAAAAGCATAAGTTGAATTTTTTACTCCAACGAATATGGTTTCTCGGTGAACCACTTCTTGTTCGGTTTGCTGCCCATCGTGAAGACGAGCTCGCCGCCGCCCATGATCTGCTCGTAGGTGATGTAGGCGCAGTGGATGGGTTTGCCGTTCAGTGTGACGGACTGGATGTAGCAGTTCTGGTCGTTGACGTTGGGCGCCTTGATGGTCAGCGTTTTGCCATTTTGAAGATGTAGTATGTTCTCGGGCAGATAAGGGGCGCCGAATACGTACTGGCCACTGGCGGGACAGACAGGATAGAAGCCCATCGCGCTGAAGATGTACCACGCCGACATTTGTCCGCAGTCGTCGTTGCCGCACAGCCCGTCGATATTGTTTTTGTACATCTTGTTCATCACCTCGCGTACGCGCAGCTGCGTCTTCCACGGCTGGGAGGTCCACATATAGAGGTACGGAATGTGGTGGCTGGGCTCGTTGCCGTGTACGTAGCCGCCCAACATGCCCTCGCGGGTAACATCCTCTGTCTCTGCGAAGAACTTGTCGGGCACGTACATCGTGAAGAGCTCGTCCAGGCGGTTCACGAAGACCTTGTCGCCGCCCATGATCTTGATTAGGCCGTTGACATCGTGCGGCACGTAGAACGAGTAGTTCCAGCTGTTGCCCTCGATGAAGCCCTCGTTGGAGGTGGAGAGCAGGTCGGCGGGCGTCTTCCACGAGCCGTCCTCGTAGCGTGCCTGCGCAAAGCCTGTCTCGGGGTTGAAAACGTTCTTGAAGTTCAGCGCGCGCTGACGGTAGGACTCCTTCATCTCTTCATATAAGGATGCAATTTTGCCTTTGTCAATCAGATTGTAAATCACCCAATCTTCATAAGCATTCTCCAAGGTAATGGAGGTGCCGACAGCGGACTGGTTATAAGGTACATAGCCTAACTTTTTGTAGGTATCCGTATGGTCGTAATACTTCAGATTTGCACTGTTAATCAAATACTGCATAGTGTTGATGAGGGCAGTATTCATTTTCACGTTTTCCCCGTGAAAGTTCGGATGATGGCAAAGATAGTTGTCCGCCACCGCCGACACGCCGTGATAGCCGATCATGCACCAGTTTTCATTTCCGGCGTGACTCCAAATGGGAAGAACTTGGTGTACGCTTTGCTCGGCGTGGTCTATCATGGAGGAAACCATATCGCAGGCGGCTTTCGGGTCAATGATGTTCAATAGCGGATGCTCGGCGCGGTAGGTGTCCCACAACGAGAAAATCGTGTAATTGGTGTATCCTTCCTGGTTTTGATGGATATTATGATCAACACCGCGATATTTTCCGTCAACATCCTGATAGATAGAAGGATTGATCATCGTGTGGTAGAGCGAAGTGTAGAACATCGCGAGTTGGTCGGGGGTGCCTTTGGCTTGGTAAATGCCCAGCTTGTCATTCCACATTTTCTTGGTCTGTTGATGAATCTGTTCAAAAGAAAGACTCTGGTAATGGTTTGGCTTTTCTTCAACTACGGTTTCAGCAAACCTATTTATTCTGGCCCCGTCCGTGCTCACTGCAGAAAGAGCCACTTGCACTTTAAGCACAGGGTCATCATCTTGCTCAAACTCTATCCATGCCACCACCTTTCGTCCCGCCATTTCGGGGAAATTGTGGTTCACATCGAAACGTTTCCAGAAACCGTTGTAATCTTTTTTTCCAAAATCCTGATATCCGTAGCTTTTCACTGGTTTGCTGAAATGAATGGCAAAATAGACGTAGTTTTCTCTGGCCCAACCACTTGTAATACGATATCCCGTTAGAGTATAGGGGTCTTCCATGCGCAGGGAGGCCCATAGCACTTTGCCGTCGTAGTTATAGATGGCATGGTTGAGATCCACGATGAGCTTTTGTGTTTCGCCCTTGGGGTACGTGTATTTGTGGATGCCGCAATGCGGGGTGGCGGTGAGCTGCACGAGGATATCGTCGTCGCTGAGGCGCACCTCGTAGTAGCCAGGCGAGCATTTCTCTGTAGAATGGCTGAAGCGCGAGCGATAGCCGCCGTCGGGATTGTCAGCGGTGCCGGGATTGAGCTGCACCTCGCCGGTGAAGGGCATCAGCAGGATGTCGCCCATATCGGAGTGGCCGGTGCCGCTGAAGTGGGTGTGGCTGAAGCCCACGATGGTGTTATCACGATGCTGATAACCAGCACAATAGTCGTAAGCGCGCGGCTGATACTTTCCGTTGATGTTGTGGGGGATGGTGTCCGTGTCGGGACTCACCTGCACGCTCCCGAAGGGGTAGCACGCGCCAGGGAAGGTGTGCCCCATGCCGTTGGTCCCGATGATAGGGTTCACATATTGAGTGGGATCTTTTTGCGCCATCAGGGATAAAGAAAAAAGAATTAAACAAAGAGAAAAAACGTGTTTGGGTGACATTATGTTCGAAATTTTGAATAAGACAATGTGTTAAAAAGTTTTTATTTGCTGAAAAAACGGTAAATCCGCATCGGCAGTTGCCACAGGGTGGGGGTGTAGTGAATCATAGGGATAGAGTAGGGCATCCCGCCGAAACCCCGATAGAGTCGGGCCACATTGGGATTGCTGGAACCATTGAAATCCAGGATTTTGTCACTTCCGGCATGGCGGCGGATATATTCGTCAAGCAGGAAAAACATGGGCTTGCCTTCAGAGGCTTCATCATCCCGCCCCGAAAACCAGAAGTGGATCTTGGTTAAATCGTGAAGAAAAAAGGCCCCGGCCACTAACTTTTCGTTCGCGTTGAGCACGCCTGCCACTAAAAGTTTTTGTTTATCAATAAGTTTCTGTGCGGCTTTTTGGAGAATCAGATAGTCATCGTTGCCGTAGTGGACGTTTTTTTCCTTTCCTTTGTTCTGTTTGAAAAGAAGAATGACATCATCTATAATCGATTCATCCTCAAAATATGTTAAAGAATGTTTTTGTGCATCTTTTATGTTACGGCGGGTGTTCTGGGAAAAGTCCGCCTGGAGTTGTTCGTAGGGTTTTTTGAGCGAAAGTTGATGGGAAACGAGTTGGATGGTTCCGTTTTTCAGTTGTTCTGTATTGTTTGTTGTGTTTAAAAGCAGGTCAACCTGTTTATATTTTGCCGGTATATTGTTAAAAAACGCTAATGTTGTTTCCGCGTCGGTCGGGGTGGGGGAGAAGATGCCAAGTTGTGGGAGGAAGAAAGGGGTGTAGATGTACGGGATGCCCATCTTGGAGCGTTCGGGCAGTGGCAGCACGGCGGCGTAATCGTCCAAAACAAGCGCGTTCCAAGTGGAACCCGCCGTAAGAGTGTCCAGCAAACCATGGGTGGCTAACACCGTGGGAGACTGGGAGCAAAGGACGGCCTTGTCCCATTTTTCTGGTAAGATGTCCTTATGTTTTACAAATTGGATCATCACACAAAATGTTCAGCAATGCGTTTCATTTCGGATGAAACGTTGTTGTTTTCATATAAAACCCCGTAAATTGTCTCCACAATCGGGATGTTGGCGAGGTATTTTTTGTTGATTTCGTGCACGCAGCGGCAGGCGGTATAGCCTTCCGACACCATGCGGAGTTCAAGCAGGGAGACGCGTACGGAGAGCCCGTGGCCGATCATGATGCCGAAGAGCCGGTTGCGACTGTAGGTGGAGTAGGCGGTCACTAAAAGGTCGCCCAGATAGACGGAATCCGAGATGTGGCGTTCTTCGTTGGGGTATATTTTGGAGACGAAATATTTCATTTCCTTCACGCAGTTGGCCACGTAAGCGGCGATAAAGTTGTCGCCGTAGCCCAGTCCGCTGTAGATGCCGGCGCCGAGGGCATAAATGTTTTTTAACACAATGGAAAGCTCTGCTCCCATCATGTCGTTGGACACACTGGTGCGGCAATAGCGGTTGGTGAAGAATTTGGCCACAGTTTCCGCCAGTTCGCGGTTCGGGGAG
Organism: Bacteroidales bacterium; assembly: GCA_016285145.1. GTDB lineage: Bacteria > Bacteroidota > Bacteroidia > Bacteroidales > WCHB1-69 > F23-D06. The sequence goes on from JAEEQE010000002.1 coordinate 6,149, forward strand.
GCGGCGGTGAGAAAGGTGAACTTCTCCTGGGAGATTTCTTCCGCGTGTGACGGTCCGCTGATGATGGAGAGGTTGTCGAGCGGCACCTTGAACTGCGTGCGCATGTAGTCGCTGATGAGCTGCATGGTTTCCGGGATGATGCCCTTGACTGCCAGGATGATCTTCTTCCGGCTCAAATGGCTCTTTTGCAGCGGTTCCAAGGTCTTGTGCAGGTATGCCGACGGCGTGACGATGATGACGTATTCGGCCTTGGCAACCACCGCCTTGATGTCGGTGCTGACCTTCACGTCATCGGGATTGATGAATACGGAACTCAGATATTTGGGGTTGTGCCCGTATTTGATGATCTCTTCGGCGGCCTCCTCGTCGCGCACCCACCAGTGGATGTGCTCCAGATTGGAGGATATGATTTTGATAATGGCCGTAGCCCAACTCCCACTGCCGATCACCGCCACGCGGTACCGGAACCGCGTTTTTTTGCTACGGGGGATTATCGGTAAAATATCTCTTTTCGCCATACGATGGTTTTTAACTTTTTTTAAGGCTACAAAAATACAATTAATTTTAAAACAAGCCACCCGTTTTTTCCATAGTGTAACAAATAAGTGAACGTGCTTGGGTTATCGCATTATTTCGTATCTTTGCCGCATAAAAAAACGGCTTTATATGAAACGTTTCGTTCTTTATAACATATTGTTTTTGTTGGTGTTATCTCTTTATTCCCAACCCAAACCCATCAAAAACGTGATTGTGATGATCCCTGACGGCACCTCCACCAGTCTGCTGTCCGTTGCCCGCTGGTACCAGCATTATCTCGATCCTTCCCAGAACAATTTGAACATCGACCCGTACATCAAAGGGCTTTTGGGCACCTGCTCCTCGGATGCACCCATCGGCGATTCCGCCCCTACTACTTCCTGCTACATGACAGGCCAGATGAGTCAGACGGGTTTTGTTTCCACCTATCCGGTGAAGACCGACCACGACATTCTTCCTGTGGATGCCACCCGCGCCTACCAGCCTTTGGCCACGCTGTTGGAAGCTTCCAAGCAGATGCTGCACAAGGCCACGGGACTGGTTTTCACTTGCGAGTTTCCGCACGCCACTCCGGCGGACTGCGCCGCGCATTCGGCGAAACGGAGCAAATATGACAGAATTGCCCCTCAAATGGTTTATAATATGGTAGATGTGGTCATCGGCGGCGGCGTTTCCTACCTCACTCCCGAATATCAGGATTTCCTCAAAAACCATAATTATCAAGTTTTCCTAAACGACCGTCAAGGGATGAATGATTGTCCGAAGGCTCCGTTTTGGGCATTGTTTAATGAAACATCCATGCCGTACGAGATGGAAAGTGACTTGAAGGTAACGCCCACATTGTCGGAAATGACAACAAAAGCGCTTGAAATACTTTCCGCCAACCCGAACGGCTTCTTCCTGATGGTGGAAGGCAGCAAGGTGGATTGGGCCGCCCATGACAATGACGGGAAGGCTGCCGTCACGGAGTTTTTGGCCTTCGACCGAGCCTGCCAGGTGGCATTCGACTTCGCCAAAAGGGATGGACAAACCTTAGTGGTGGTGATGCCCGACCACGGCACGGGCGCCGTCACCATCGGCAACGCCAAATCCAACCGCGGTTACGACAAGAAATCCCTTCAGGAACTCATGTCGCCGATTGATGACTATAAACTCACCACTTGGACGATGAGCGAAAAGCTGAAGGAGGCCGACACGACCGAATGGCCGGCCCTCATCGAGAAATATTACAACGTACAAATATCAGATGCCGAAATCCAATATCTGCAGACGGCCAAGGATTATGCCAAATCCCCCATTCCCAAGGAGCAACGCAAGCAGAACATCTCGATGGAGCGGATGCTCAGCCAGATACTCTACGGCCGCACCTACTTCGGATTCACCACCTTCGGCCATACGATGGAGAATGTTTTCTACGCCATGTACCACCCGCAGGATGAGGTTATGACGGGCTTCGTCACCAACCTGCAGATGCACGACTACCTGTGCCGTCAGCTCCATCTGACGGATTCATTGCCCAAGCTGACATCGGAAATCTATGCCGACCATCATACAGTGTTCAGCGGCTACACCACCCGCATCGACAGTCTTGCACCCAATAAAATGGTCCTCGTTGTCAAAAACAAGAAGAAGACCTTGGAGATACCCAGTTATACGAATTATGTAACATTGAACAAGCAAAAAATAGAACTTTCTTCCGTTGTCGTTTATATGCCGGAAAACAAAACCTTTTATCTACCGAAAAATCTGGTACGTTATTTGGAAGAAAAATAGTGATAATGTTACAATTTAACCGATAGAAACCCGTTATTCAACAAGATTTTAAATTGAAAAAATAAAAAAAACATAAGAATGGAAAGCACAAGCTCTTTTAACAACAATCCGTCTAACACAAACGAAACCAACCCGTTGAAAAAATGGGTGACTATTTTAGGCATCTTGGCAGGTCTGTTTTTCTGCACCACGCTTTATTTGGCCTTCTTTGCCAAACCGGTGATGAACAAGGAATACACCAAGGTGGAAAACAACAATATGGAACTCAAATCAGAGTTGGATTCCTTATTGGCCGAGCATGAGAAAATCAAAGCCCAATACGGCGATTTGTCGGAGCAATTGAGCGAGAAGGACAGCCTCATCATGGCCAATGCCGCCGAAATCGAGCAGCTCATCAACTCGCAGGCCGACTATAGGAAGATCAAACGTCAGTTGGAACGTTTGCAGAACATCTCGCAGGAGTACGTGAAAGAGATGGACAAACTGTATCAGGAAAACCAGGCCCTGAAAGACGAAAACACTCAGGTGAAAGCCAATTTGGAGCAGGAGCGTCAGGAGAAGGCCGACATCCAAAAGTCGAACGAGGATTTGACGGCCAAGATCACGGGTGCTGCTGTCTATAAGGCATACAACATCCACAGCGCCGGTTATTCAGTGAAAGCCAAGGGCGACGAGGAGGTTACCGACAAGGCCACGCGGGTGAAGCGCATCAAAACGACGCTGATTTTGGGTGAAAACTCTCTTATCGAGCCCGGTCCGGTCAACGTATATTGTCGTATTGCCGTCCCGGGTACGGGCAAGGTGCTCACCCCCGGTTCCGGCGAGACCTATTCTTTTGTACACGACGGCCAGCGGCTGCAGTATTCGTCCAAGTCGGTAGTCAATTACAACAACAAGGCACAAAACGTGACCTTGACATGGGATCTGATGTCGGACGACAAAGCCATCAAGGGGAAATATGTGGTGCAAGTGTTCACCGATGATCAGTTCTTAGGTGAAAGCTATTTCACTCTCAAATAATTAACCATCTCAAACACACACCCATGGTCAGCAGACGATATTTGAGAATCAAAACCATGCAGGCGCTCTATGCCCATAGCATGAAGCCTTTTGAAAACGCCCTGACGGCAGAAAAGGATCTGATACAGACGGTGAAGGATTGCTACACCTTGTTCCTGTGGTTCTTTTCCTTGTTGCCCGAGGTGACCTATTACCGGCGCAACAAGTTGGAGGATTTGAAGGGCAAGCACAATCCCACCTTCGAGGATTTGAACCCCAACACCAAGTTTGTGGACAACCGCATCATCCAGCAGATGGAGGACAACAAAACCTTGAAAATCCTGTATTCCCAGCATCATATCAACTGGACCAACGATACGGATTTCATTGTGAAGCTGTTCCATGAGATTGAGGAGAGCGAGGAGTACATCGCCTACATGGCCAATCCGGAGCGGAGTTACGAGGAAGACCGCCAGTTGGTGTATGGCATCATCCTGAACATTATCGCCAACAACGATTTCATCCGGTGGTTTTTCGGTGAAAAAAATCCGAATTGGTTAGATGATTATGAGGAGGCGCTTGCCATGTTTTATAAAAATGTCGGGGAGTTCAAGGCCAGCAAGGGCGACGACTGCAAGATACAGAAGCTTTTCAAGGACGATGTGGAGGATGTGCAGTTCTGTCGGGAGCTTTTCCGCAAAACCCTTGAACATGACGCCGAATATGAAGAGATGATTGAAGCCAAATTGCAGAATTGGGAGCTGGACCGTGTGATCGGAATGGATATTCTGCTGATGAAAATGGCTATCTGCGAACTCTTGGAGTTTCCTACCATTCCCATCAAAGTGACGTTGAACGAATATATTGACTTGGCGAAAGATTATAGTTCCGACAAGAGCAAAGTGTTTGTCAACGGTATTCTGGATCGTATGATTGTGGACCTTCGCGATCAGGGCAAATTGCACAAGACGGGGCGGGGTCTTTATCAAAATTAAACCATAGTTATGAGAAAAAATATTTACTTGTTCATTATCATGGTTTTGTTTGTTGGTGCTTCCTGTCATCAGAAGCCGGCCAAAGAGGGCGACTTTCAGGTGTCGGACGTGCATATTCCGCAGACAGCCAATGGATTATCCAAAAAACAGGCCGAAAAGCTGCCGGTCATCACGTTTGAAACCACCCAGTATGATTTCGGAGAGGTGGTGAAAGGCGAGGTGTTGAAATATTCTTTCAAATTCAAAAATACGGGCAAGTCCAATCTGATCATATACTCTTCCGAGGCTACGTGCGGGTGTACCACATCCGTGCCTCCGAAAGCGCCCATCCGTCCGGGTGAATCGGGTGAGATTGAGGTGACATTCAACTCCAAGTCGCAGGAAGGAAAAGTCACGAAACGGATTCTTGTCGGGGCCAATACCTATCCGGCGGAGACGATTTTAGTTATTACAGCCAATGTAACCAGTTCCAAATAAGACATTTAGTTATTAACCTTAAAAATTTTTATTATGACAAACATTTTCCCTCTTTTACAAGCATCCGGTAATGCTCCCGCCGCTGGCGGCGGTGGTATGATGTGGCTTTTTCTCATCGCCATCTTCGTGATTTTCTACGTTTTCATGATTTTGCCGCAGCGCAAAAAACAGAAACAGGTGGAAGAATTCAGAAAAAGCCTTGAAAAAGGAGCCAAAGTCACAACCATTGGTGGTATTCACGGTAAGATTGTGGATGTGAAAGAGTCCACCTTCGTTCTTGAAATCGCCAACGATGTGCGCATTGAGGTTGACAAAGCGGCCATCGCTGTGGATGAAAACATGGCACGGAATGCTGCCAAGAACAACGACAACCAGTAGTTCCATGAACAATAGCAAGAAACTGAAACTACCGCCTCTCGCCTTTTTGGTGTGCCTGATCATCGCGGCACTCGGTTGGGTTGTGGTGACCTTTTCCAAGGATTACCGAGTGACCTTGGATTTCAAGGTCCAATGCTACAATCTGCCGGAGGGAAAGAAGTCGGTGACGGTTTCCGACACCGTGGTGGCACTGACTTTCAACCAGAAGGGGCTGAAATATCTGATGAAGCCTTTCTCCAACAAGGACCGGACGGTGTACATTTCCGTCAGCGACCTCATCAAGCCCAAGCACAAAGTCACAGTTTACACCTTTTCCAGCAAGGAGATGCGCGACTATTTGGTGGCCCATTGCTATGGTAGTGATTTGGTGGCGGTGGAGTCGCCCGAGGTGATAACTTTCTATTTGCGATAAACATGTATAAAATAGCCCTTACGGGCGGCATCGGCACGGGGAAGACCTATCTATCCAATCATTTTATCCAGATGGGCATTCCGGTCTATTATGCCGATGATGAAGCGAAAAAACTGTATTGCGATCCCGACTTCGAACAGCAGCTGCGTCTTCTGTTCGGAGACGGGATTTTTACGGATGGCATGGTCGATTTTAAGAAGATGTCGGCCTTGGTTTTCCGCGATGAGGTGCAGTTGGAGAAGCTGAACCGGCTGGTGCATCCGGCGGTCATGCACAATTTTGAGCAGTGGGCCGAGCAGCAGCAGAGCACGGCGGTCATCATGGAGTCGGCCATCATCTTCGAGGGTGGGCTGACCGCCTATTTCGACAAGATCATTGTGGCGGACGCGCCGTTGGAACTGCGTATCCGGCGCATACGCAAGCGCAATCCCGAGCTTACGCGGGAGGAAATCATGATGCGCATCGCGCGGCAGATGCCTCAGGAAGAAAAATGCCGCCGCGCCGACCTGGTGGTCTGCACTGGGGAAACCTATTGCGAGAGCGAGGAGTTTGGCCGTTAGCTGTTGGCTTTTCTCTAAACTCTAAACTTTAAACTCTCAACTCGGGATTTGGCCGTTAGCTTTTGGCTTTTTCTCTAAACTATAAACTCTAAACTCTAATCTTCATTGTTTCACCACGCGTTTTACCACTGCGCTGTTGTCCGTCTCCACGCGCAGCACATACACGCCCGCACACAACTCCCGAACATCCACCTCCGCCATGTTGGCATTCACATTCACTGTTTTCAACAGCTTCCCATATACATCGTAAAGCCGTATCCTATTCACTATTCCCTGTTCACTGACCACTGTAACCTGTGTCTGTGTGGGATTGGGGTAGATGTGAACGAGATCCTTTACGATTGGTGTTTTGTGCAATGTGTTTTGGTCCGTCGTTAGCCTTTGGCTCCTGTTCTCCATGATTTGTGCTGGGTTTAAACGTGATGGTGTGTCATCACACGATGCACATGGGGTGATATAAGCATGAAAATCACTTCCTTGCGCAGCATGAAAACCATCGCGTAAAACGATTTCCTTGTGGGCGACGTATTCGGAAGAGGCTCCCGAGGGGATTATGTGCCATGACGAGGGGAATGCACTGTTGTTGGCCGAGCTGAGAAGCACTGCGGCTGCGTGGGGCACATTGTTGTACGATACCGGCGAGGAATTTCCATGCGTATTATAGTAATCATCGTAATACTGCTCTAATGGCAAAATAAAATCGCAGTAGTCTTGTGTTGTGCCAGGATAGATGTTGAACACGGCACGCTCCAAATGGTTCCAGTTATAAGTTACGCCAAGAGTGTGTTCTATTATACTGTCAATATTACACCAGGCATTGCCTACGCCAAGGTGTCCAAAATTGAAATGAAACATGTCCGTCGCACTGTTGTACCCGTCGCAGACAAAGGCATGACCGTTCCAATTATATTGAGTCGTAGGAAGTGAAACACCTGCATATAGCACGGGCATTCCCGACGTGATATTCCCGATAACCATAGCCTTCCAATTATTGGTGGAATAGCTTGAACGCAAATGTCTGACAGCATCTGGATGGTAGCCGAATGTATTCACAAGCGCATTGCGCGCTTTTTGAGGTGTGGAATATGATTGGCATTTCCTCGAAAAACAGTAATCCATATCCGCAGCATCCCCGCAGTCCTTCATTAGACGGGCAATGGCGTTACGCTCATTTTCGAAGTTGAGGTTTTCCACAATGACACCTCCGGAAATGTAATTTATTCGCAACTCGTCCGGCATATTACACCAATCATACGGTTCCATTCTATTGGGTCTGAAGATAGGATACTTCCAATAGTTCATAATTTGGGCCATGGCCGTGGCAACACATCCCGCAGGGCACTTCCTGCCATAAATATTTGAGCATTGACAGCTATCGTTCGTTTCTTCTACATAGTGGTTGTATGCTTCACAAGATCCAAAGTTTGCTTCTTCTTGTCCCCATTTCGTAGATAACAGAGGTCCATAAACCGTGTTAGGCGAATAAATCACATCCTCCAATGTATCCAATAGCTCAGACCATTGCGGGTGCTCCTCTTGGCGCCGGAGGCTGTCAACCATATATCCGATGGAGAAACTGTAACCGCGGATAAAATATTTCAATCCCTCGGGAATGGAGACTGTGTCTGACAGCAGTTTTCCGCCTTCGGTGGTGTACATCAATACAGGAAGACAATTCTTCCACGAGGAAAGGACAACACTCAACTTATTGTCGAAAACGACTTCCCTCATCCTCAAATCAGGCCCGGACACATATTCGACAACAGTGTCAATTTGGGTGTTGTCTATTGTGGGATAATTCAGATAACGCTGTGCAAAGTTCACGGCAGCCCTTCTGCTTTCCTCTATCGTGACGGCTGTCTGGGCTGACAGACACCATGAAGATGCAGTTATCAGTATTATAAACAAAATACTATTTTTCATCGTTTCAGAAATTCAAGGTTATCCCCACTCCATGGCGTGTCGGGCCGAACGACAGGGAAACAGGATAGGATTTTTGATTATAGGAAGAGGCAACACGGTCCAACTTCTTGTAACTGTCAAGAGTTAAGATAAGAGCAGGGATTACTTCTAATATAGAAACCCCAAAACAAAAACCTCCAAAAATCATATCAATTAAATCCTCGAAATGTCGAGGCCCACCCACCATAAAATATTCAACATAAATCAAATCGCAAACCCAATATGTTGCTGCCGTCAGGCTAATTCCGCTCAGGACCCACAGTGGGATGGCGGCAATGAGTTCGCGGCGGGCTTTGCGATACAGGGTGAAGTCTTCGGAGGAAAGGGTGTTTTGCAAAGATGTCCTGTCCATCCTCATTCCGTTGTCGCCATTATAAAGGCGGCCGCGAATACGCTCCAGATGAACAGGCGAAGTCTCAAGTGTTTTACCCAACGTGTCTTGGGCTGACAGGCACCATGTAGATGCGGTTATCAGTAATATGAACAAAATAATTCTTTTCATCGCTTCAGAAATTCAGGGTTATCCCCACTCCATGGCGTGTCGGCCCGAAGGAAAGGGAGACTGGATATGATTTTTGATTATAGGAAGTGACCACACGGTCCAGTTTCTTGTAACTATCCAATGTGAGGACTATGGCGGGTGTGAAGGTTATCAGGGATACTCCTAATGCAAAACCACCCAAAATCAAATATACTAAAGATCCTCCGGCATCGGGATCTGGTACATGAAAATAAGTGAGATCAATCATTGCACAAAACCAGTTTGTTGCAAATGTCAAGCAAATTCCACTTAATGTCCACAGCGGGATGGCGGCGATGAGTTCGCGGCGGGCTTTCCGATAAAGGGTGAAGTCTTCGGAGGAAAGGGTGTTTTGCAAAGATGTCCTGTCCATCCTCATTCCGTTGTCGCCGTCATAAAGGCGGCCGTAGTAACGCTCCAGGTGGGAAGGGGAAACAGCGGTTGTGTCGCCTACTTTGTCTTGGGCGGAAAGAGTAAGCGACAACAATGCCAAAACCAACAAAAAGGACGCTTTTTTCATCGCGCCACCTCCATTTCTTCCAATTGGCGTACTCTCTCCTCCAAGTCAAGAATGTACAGGGTCATCTCCTCAATCTTTTTCAGCAACAGCATATTCATGTCGCCAAGGTCCACACCATTTTGTTCCACTTCCGTGGCGGCCGGCACCCCGGGCAGATGCCCATTGGTTTTCACGAACTGGCTCAAATCCTGTAATTTCATCAGAGGATAAGTCTTTTCAAAGACGTAATCGGGCCAGCAGGGGCTGCCTTCAAGCGACACACGCACTTCCTTGGCGCAGATGTTGCCGTTGACTGTCAGCTTCGCTAGAGGCCTGTTTGTCCCGATACCGACATTGCCACTATCTGACAGGAACAAACCATAGTTAAACCCAATATTTTGGCTGTCCCAGGTCTTCCAGAAATTCAAGCCATAGCCGTCCACATCATTGTTCATGTATTCAATCCCCCACGCCCCGTATGGGTATGCGCTGTTGACTTCAGAACCGAAAAGGAGGGACCCATTGGCGGAACCCGGTGCTTTGGCAGAAGTATGTGAAATCAGGATGTTGTGATCCACAACATGAATCTTCTGCTTGGGTTTTAAAGTGTTGAACCCCACATAGCCGTTAGTGTCGATAACCATACCACTCCCATTATTCAAAATTCTCAAATTGGCTTTCTCCCTTTGAAGAATGGAAGCTTCTTTACCCATTAGTTCTATAATAAAACCATCAAATTCTGTAGTTCCTGTAGATACACTTGTCATTCGAATGCTATTTTTGACGGGTTTTTGTGACGGATCATGCAAGTGAAGTGTAGATACAGGAGAATTCGTTCCGATGCCTAAATAATTATTGTTTGAAGGGATATAGACTCTTGGGGTGTTATTTGTTTTGATTATGAACGGATACGCGTTAGTGGTTCCAATGAAAGAACTGGATGTGGCGTTACCATTGCCTGAAAGAGACCAATAGTTCACTTGTGCTTTTGTAATCGTAAAAACAAAGCAAACTAAAAACAAGACAATCGTAATTTTTTTTGGCATGACAATGAATTTTATGGTTGTTGGCTTATTTGAATTATCCCGCCCAAAAATAACATATTTCCACATACAAAATCCGCCGTCAAAGGGCGAGGGGGCGGAAATGTGACGAAACGGCCAAAAATGAGAGAATAAATGAGAGAATAAATGAGAGAATAAATTATGTTGTATATGGTTGTAAACCATCGTTTTACGGTCTTTTTTGATTTCAAGAATTTCCCTCAAAACCGATTTCGTCACATTATGACGAAACGGTCCAAAATGAGAGAATAAAATTGGTGTTCTGAAGAAAAAAAACAGGAAAAAAAGCAGGCAATCCGGATTTCACTTGGGGGTCGTAATACAGCTTGCTTTTTGTTGTGTTTTGCTACTTGTCTTTCATGGCATCTCCCTGCTTCGTCCAGTGGCCTACCCGTGCCTGTACAAGGAGTTCATGTGCGCGGGCATCGTGCTCATGTCCCGCAATTGCTTCGTGATGGGCCATGGCATGGCGGATCTACGACTACATTGCCAGTCATCCGCGCTGTTCGGCACAGGACATCCAGGGACAGACCGGGCTGGCCCCGAGCAGCGTTTACCGCTACATCCACCTGCTGAAGGAGGACGGCCTCATCGACCGTGAAGGCTCCAACAAGACGGGTGGGTATTGTGCCACTCTGAAGGATGAGAATTAGCCGTTGGCTTTTTGCTTTATAGTTAAGAAGTTAAGGAACTAAGGAGTTAAGTGAGTTGGCCATTAGCTATTAGCCGTTAGCTGTTGGCTTTTCTCTAAACTATAAACTCTCAACTCTAAACTCAATAGTTGGAGAACACGTGCGACAAAGATATACAGTTATTTCCGAAAGTGCGACTGAAAAAAATGAAGGAACCCTCTCTGACGTCAAATATTCGTTAAACTATTTCTTCGTTCACCCCATATATCGAATTTTCACCACAAAAAAAATGAGGGTACCCGCAAAAAAAGTGAGGGTACCCTCACTTTCGTCAAATATCCACATATTTTCACACTTTTGTAAACATTTTATTCATGTTTTAAGCGTTTTCGTTGTACTTTTGCCGCCGGTTTTAAACAAAAAGTCTATGAAAAATTACAAGTTTATCATCTTTTCAGTGCTGGTTTCCATATTTTTTTCAGCCTGTCAGAAAAATCAGGAGAAGATTGCTCCCATGCCTACTTCCCGATTGGTGCCTATTGATTCGAACAACCGTAGCGGTTCGACCATGTATCAAATGGTAACAGAAATAGGTCACCTTGCCAAAGATTGCAACAACAGTTGCATTTATGTGGACGGACAACTAACACATGTGGATTGCATGGGAGTGGGGAACATTTGTTTGTTGATGGAGACTGTCAACATCGTTCCGGACACGGCTGGAACTTATACAGCCACCACTACTGACATCACCTCGCTCACTTCGGAAGATTTCTTCGACATGCCCGCACGTTCTTTCTGTGTTCAAATCGGTATTTTCACGTCGCCACTTTGGCTGAACATCCCCGCCCAGCTGGTTACCCGTGACCCCATAACCGAACAATTCACCTTTACAGGTTTGTTTTACACAGAATATCAATACTATAGCAACAATTAGGTTAACAAATATTACTTTTTTTGTGACGGGAACAATCGACAGGCTGTTCCCGTTTTTATATAATGCAGATGAGTGTATGTGGGATAAGCAGTCAAAAACGAACATTTTTTTGTACTTTTGCATCCTTTTAAAAAAACACATGGAAAAATCTGCAGAAACTCCGTTGATGAGGCAATATAACAAGTTCAAGGCACAGCATCCGGATGCCATTTTGCTATTCCGGGTGGGTGACTTTTATGAGACTTACGGAGCGGATGCTATTGAATCATCCAAGATATTGGGGATTACGCTCACAAAGCACGGGAAAGGACCCACCGTAACGGAACTTGCCGGATTTCCCCACCATGCGCTGGATGTATATCTGCCCAGGTTAGTGCGCGCCGGCAAGCGTGTGGCTATTTGCGAGCAACTCGAAGACCCCAAATTGACCAAAACCCTTGTCAAGCGTGGCATCACCGAGATGGTCACGCCGGGCGTGTCCGTAAACGACAAAGTGCTGGAGCAACGCGAGAACAACTTTCTGTCGGCCATCCAGTTCGGCGACAAGATTTGTGGTATCGCCTTCGTGGATATCTCCACTGGCGAATTCTACATCGCCGAAGGTGACTATGACTATATTGACAAACTGTTCCAGAATTTCAAACCTTCGGAACTGGTTATCCAAAAGAACAGAGTTACCGCTTTCCGGGAGCATTTCGGAGAAAAGATGCTCCTTACCACGTTAGACGACTGGGTGTTCACTATTGATTTTGCCAACGAGCTACTCACCAAGCACTTCCAGACAACCTCTTTGAAAGGCTTTGGAGTGGACAATCTTCCCACCGGCATCATAGCCGCTGGTGCCGCATTGCATTATCTATACGAAACCCAGAACCACAAGATTCAACATATCAATAAAATAAATCGTATTGAAGAGGAGCACTACGTCTGGCTCGACCGTTTCACCATCCGCAATCTGGAACTGGTACACACGCCCAACGAAAATGCCGTGACGCTTTTGCAGATTTTAGATGAGACACAGACCCCGATGGGCTCGCGCATGCTCCGCAAGTGGATGCTGATGCCTCTCAAGGAGAAGGTACTCATTGACGAACGTCTTTCCGTGGTGGACTATCTCACGCAACACGAGGAGTTGTGCGACGAGCTGACGAACACGCTGAAGCGCACGGGCGACCTGGAGCGCATGGTGTCGAAAATAGCCACCGGAAAAATCAATCCCCGTGAAATACTGCAACTTGCACGCGCACTTCGTTCCATTGAGAAGATGAAGGAACTTTGCCAAACGGTGGACCAGCCCGCCCTTGCCAAGATTGCGGAACAGTTGAACCCTTGCCTGTCGGTATGCACGCGCATTGAGAAAGAGATTCAGGAAGACCCGCCTGTCGTGGTCAGCAAAGGTGGCGTGTTCCAGCGCGGGGTGGACGCGGAATTAGACGACCTTTTCGCCCTTGCCACCAACAGCAAGGAGGTGCTGGCCGACATTCAGCGCCGAGAAGCGGAACGCACGGGCATCACTTCCCTGAAAATCGGATTCAACAACGTATTCGGCTACTATTTGGAGGTTTCCAACACTCACAAGAGCAAGGTGCCGCCGGAGTGGACCCGCAAACAAACGCTGACCAACGGTGAGCGCTATATCACGGAAGAACTCAAAGAGTTAGAGGCCAAAATTTTAGGTGCCCAGGACAAAATGCTGGAGATTGAGGCAAGATTATACAACGAGCTTATCGTCAGCCTGTTGGACTACATTGCCACCATCCAGTTGGATGCCCGGTTGGCCGCCCGTTTGGATGTGCTGCTCTGTTTTGCCACCGTATCCAAGGCCAACCATTACACCAAACCCACCATCAATGAAGGTAAGGCTCTCAAAATCAAAGCGGGACGGCATCCTGTGATTGAACAGCAACTGCCTCCCGGGGAGAAGTATATCTCCAACGACATCTATTTGGATAACGACAAGCAGCAAATCATTATCATCACAGGACCGAATATGTCGGGTAAATCGGCGTTATTGCGCCAAACGGCCCTCATCGTACTCATGGCGCAGATGGGCTGCTTTGTGCCCGCCGTGAGCGCTGACATCGGCTTGGTGGACAAGATTTTCACCCGCGTGGGTGCTTCCGACAATATCTCCACCGGCGAATCCACATTCATGGTGGAGATGAACGAAACGGCCAGTATCCTGAACAACATCTCCAGCCGAAGCCTGATCTTGTTGGACGAAATCGGGCGGGGCACGAGCACCTACGACGGCGTGTCCATCGCCTGGTCCATCGCAGAATACCTGCATGAGAACCCCTACCACCGTGCCAAGGTGCTGTTTGCCACCCATTACCACGAACTGAACGACATGGCGGCACAGTTTCACCGTATCAAGAACTTTCATGTGTCGGTGAAGGAGATTGACAATAAGATCTTCTTTCTGCGCAAGTTAGAACAGGGTGGCAGCGAGCACAGCTTCGGCATCCACGTGGCCCGCATGGCGGGAATGCCCTCTCAGGTGCTCAAGCGTGCCGACGAAATCCTGAAGCAATTGGAGAAAACACGCACCAATGCCAATGGTGAAAAAACATCCATTGAAAAATCATCTCCCGGATACCAACTGAGTTTCATCAATCTGGACGACCCTTTGCTGTTGGAAGTCAAGGATCTGATCATCGGATTGAACATCAACGGGCTCACCCCTGTGGAGGCCTTGATGAAACTGAACGAGATCCAACAACTGCTCACCACCGGGAAAAAATAAATTTGAACAATGAAAAAAACACTGATTATCTGGGCAATCCTGTTGCCCACCATATTATTTTCTCAAAAAGAATACACATTCAAGGCCTATCGCGGCACCGTTCCCGATGGTTACAACTTTTGGGTGTCGATACCGGACACATACGAAGAACAAAAAGAAAAAATGCCAGTCATTATTTTCCTGCACGGACATAGTTTGTGCGGCAGCGACCTCAACCGCGTGCGCAAATATGGCTGTCTGGATGCCATTTCGATGGGCCGCGACATCAACGCCCTGATTATCGCCCCGCAGAATCCGGGTCCGCCTTGGAACCCACAGAAAATCCACAACGTTTTTAACTGGGTGAAAAACCATTACGCGATGGACACAACGCGCATTTACGTCATCGGCATGAGTCAGGGTGGCTATGGAACTTTCGATTATGTGGCCACTTATCCGGATGAGATAGCCGCTGCCATGGCCCTTTGCGGCGGAAGTGCACGTCGGGATTTTTGTGGTCTCAACCGTGTGCCTTTATGGATCATCCACGGCACCGCCGACCGCGATGTGCCCCTCAGCCAGTCGCAAAAAATTGTGGACGCCATGAAGCAATGCGGGTCCACCAAACTGCTCCGTTTCGACAAGTTCAAGGGGGTGAATCATTCCCAATTAGCCAAAATGTTCTATCTGGATGACACTTATCGCTGGCTTATGAGCCACACGCTCACCAACAGGGAAGTCAACAAGGATATCCACATCACGGAATCGGACATGGGAGCTGCCTACCAGAACATTGACCGCACAGCTAACACCATCAAAGTGGAGAATGGCGTATCAAAATCCGTTCAATCCACAGAAAACACACAAGATAGTCCTAAAGACACGCTTGCACCCAAACCCGAAACGAAAACTACGGCTGTTCAAGAACCTATGCACAAGCCCACCGCCAAACCCACCTACCATACGGTCAAGAAAGGCGACACGCTGTATGCCATTGCCCGCAAGTATCACACTACGGTGGAAAAGTTGTGTAAACTCAATCACATAAAGGAGACCAGCATTCTTTCCCTCGGACAGAAAATAAAAGTGCGGTAATTAGGAAGAAATGTTTTCTACTTCCTGTTTGCGCTTTCCATAGTTATCATTTTATAGACGAGCTCGGCGGCAAGCACGTCCGACACCTTGCTGTCGGCCTGCGGGCAAAGTTCCACCACATCGAAGCCCACCACATGGCGGCTTTGGAACACCTTTTCCAGAAAGCGCAGGGTGGGGTACCATTGCAGTCCGCCCGGCAGTGGTGTGCCGGTGGCCGGCAAAATGGAGGGGTCCAATCCGTCCAGATCAAAAGATATATATACATGATCCGTGAGACGCTCCACCGCTTCATCCATCCAGCGTTCGCGATGCACGATGTCGTGAGCGTAGAATATGTTTTCCGGTACAATATTATGTTTCTCTTCCGTGCATACGCTTCGGATGCCTACCTGCACCACGCGGGCGTACTCCTGCGCGCGACGCATGACGCAAGCATGGTTATAGATGGAGTCATGATAGTCGTCGCGCAGGTCGGCGTGTGCATCTATCTGCAACACGCTGAGGTCGTTGTATTGCTCACTCACGGCCTGGATGCTTCCTACCGACACCGAATGTTCACCACCTAACAGGATGGGAAACTTATGCAGGCCGAGGAAATGTTTCACCTTTCGGTAAACGGATTCCACCATGGCATCTGGTGTGGAGAAATCATAATCGGAATGATCTGTATAGATACCGTTTTCACAGGCTTCTATTCCATATTGCACATCGTATAGCTCCAGACTGTCAGAGGCATCCAAAATGGCTTGCGGTCCCTTGTCCGCTCCTTTCACGAAGGTGCTGGTTCCGTCATACGGTACGGAAAGGATGGCATAACGGGCTTGGCCGAGGTCGTACAACGGCTCGTCCATGTCTAAGAAATGGTTCATTCGCTTAATCATGATGCAGTTCTTTTGCTAAAAAAGGAGCGGTATATCCAACGCCCTGTTTGACAATATCTTCAGGCGTGCCTTCGGCCAAAATCTCGCCACCGTTGCGCCCGCCTTCCGGTCCCATGTCAATGATCCAGTCGGCCATTTTGATGACATCCATATTGTGTTCGATGACAATAACAGTATTGCCGCGGTCCACAAGCTGGTTCAGGACGTTCATCAAGATGGCGATGTCATGGAAATGCAATCCTGTGGTCGGCTCGTCCAGAATATAGACGGTTTGGCCCGTTTCCTTCCGCGACAGTTCAGCAGCTAATTTCACGCGTTGGGCCTCGCCGCCCGACAGCGTGGTGGAGGATTGCCCTAAGCGAAGGTACCCAAGTCCCACATCCGCCATAGTCTTCAGTGGCTGCACGATATTGGGGATGTTCTCAAAAAACGGGATGGCGTGCTCGATGTCCATTTCCAGCACATCGTTGATGGATTTGCCCTTATAGCGGATTTCTAATGTCTCGTCGTTGTAGCGTTTCCCGTTGCATTTCTCGCATGTAACATAAACATCGGGCAGGAAGTTCATCTCAATGGTTTGCACGCCAGCACCTTTGCAGGTTTCACACCGGCCTCCAGAGACATTAAAAGAGAAGCGTCCAGGCTTGTACCCCCGGATTTTCGATTCCGGCATTTCGGAGAACAGCTTGCGGATGTCATCGAACACGCCCACGTATGTAACGGGATTGGACCTTGGTGTGCGTCCAATGGGCTGTTGATTGATTTCGATGATCTTGTCAATATGTTCTAATCCAATGATTTCGTCGTAGGCTAAAGGTTTGCGCTCTGATTTATAGATGTAGCGGTTGAGGATGGGGTACAGGGTTTCATTGATGAGGGTGGACTTGCCGCTACCGGAGACTCCAGTGATGCAAATGAGTTTTCCCAACGGGAAATCCACTGTGACATTCTTCAGGTTGTTGCCCCGCGCGCCAATCAGCGTCAACAGGTGGCCGTTACCCGCGCGCCGCTGTTGAGGCACCTCAATGCGCTTGCGTCCGGTCAGATAGTCGGCGGTCAGGGATTTTGAGTTGAGGATGTCGGCGTATGAACCTTGGGCGACAATCTGTCCGCCGTATTCCCCCGCTTTCGGTCCAATATCGACGATGAAATCGGCGGCTTCCATCATGTCGCGGTCGTGTTCCACCACGATGACAGAGTTGCCAAGGTCACGCAGAGACTTCAGCGACTGGATGAGCAGCTGGTTGTCGCGCTGGTGCAGTCCGATGCTGGGCTCGTCAAGGATGTACATGACATTGACTAACTGGGAACTGATTTGGGTGGCCAGTCGGATGCGTTGGGCCTCACCGCCGGAAAGCGAAGCGGACGATCGGTTGAGGGAGAGGTATTGGATGCCCACATCACACAGGAAGTGGAGACGGAACGATATTTCCCGCAGGATTTCGGTAGCGATGGTCTTCTGTGATTCTGTGAGGTGTTTGGGTAGCTCGTGGATCCACTCGCTCAATTCCGAGATGTCCATGGCGGCCAATTCCGCGATGTTCTTACCTGCCAGCCGGAAATGCAGCGATTCTTTCTTCAGACGGGTGCCGTTGCAATGCGGGCATGGGGCCATGTTGATGAATTGGTTGATCCATTTCCGCAAAGAGGTGGGGATATTATCCGTATTCAGATTATGGATGTAGTTGACAACACCCTCAAAGGATTTCTTCACTGGAGCCAGGCCGGAGTATTCGCGATTCACGTACAGCAGTTCCGGCGATCCGTACAGCACCATGTTGAGGTTCTGCTCCGACAATTCGTTGATAGGGTCGTCGAGAGAGAAATGGTACTTGGCAGCCAAGGCGTCCAATTCGCGGAACAGCAGTGTGTTCTTGTATTCGCCAATGGCGGCGATACCCCCTTTCTTGATGGATTTCGATGGGTCGGGGATGATTTTCTCTAAGTCCACTTCGGCTACAGTGCCCAAGCCGCTGCAATGTTCGCACGCCCCATACGGCGAGTTGAACGAGAAGGTATTGGGTTCAGGCTCCGGGTAGGAGATGCCGGTGGTGGGGCACATCAGGAATTTGCTGTAGTTCTTTACCTCGTTCTTGTCGTTGTCCATCACCATGATGGCGCCCTTCCCGTACTTCATGGCCAGATGGACACTATTGGTAAGTCGTGTTTTGGAGAAAGATGTGACGTTCAAAGTGTCAATGGCCAGTTCGATGTCGTGGATTTTATAGCGGTCCACCTGCATATTGAGCAGGATTTTGCGCATGGATCCGTCGATGCGCACGCGGGTGAACCCTTGCTTCCGGAGGTTCTCAAAGAGCTCGCGGTAATGGCCTTTCCGGCGTTTGACGATAGGTGCTAAAATGGAGATATAGCAGCCGTCATAACGGGAGATGATGAGGTCGATGAGCTCTTTTTCGGAGTAGTGGACCATCTTTTCCCCCGTGTTATAGGAAAAGGCATCCGCCACCCGTGCGTAGAGCAGACGCAGGAAGTCATATACTTCGGTGATGGTGCCCACTGTGGAGCGCGGGTTCTTGTTGACGGTCTTTTGTTCAATGGAAATAACAGGATTCAGTCCGGTGATCTTGTCCACGTCAGGGTGCTCCAGATTACCGATGAACTGGCGTGCGTAGGCGGAGAATGTTTCCATGTAGCGGCGCTGGCCCTCCGCATAGATGGTGTCGAAAGCCAAAGAGGATTTTCCGCTACCGCTCAAGCCGGTAATCACGACCAACTTCTGCTGCGGAATGGTAACGGAAACATCTTTGAGATTGTTTTCCCGCGCACCCGTGATGTTCAGGGCATCTTCAGCAAAAGCATTGTCATTCATACAAAAAGGAGATGATTAAAGGCTTGTACAATTAGGGCTGCAAATGTACATAAATTTCGAATATACACAGGCACGTGAAATTATCGTATGTAGAGACGAGCCAAGGCGCGTCTCTACGAAGAATAGGGGAAGGAAACGAAATAAAAAAAGACCCATCATCATGGGTCTTTTTTTTGATGTGCGACAAAGATGTCGTTAGCCGATAAGGGCCTTGTAACCTTCAGCATCCAACAGGCTGTCAGCTTCGGCAGGGTCGGTGACTTTGATCTTGACAATCCAGCCTTCGCCATAAGGATCGCTGTTGACGAGTGCGGGGTTGGCTTCCAGAGCCGTGTTGAACTCCACCACTTCGCCACCGACGGGGAGCATGAGGTCGGAAACCGTCTTGACGGCTTCGATGCTGCCGAACACTTCGTTCTGGTCCAGCGTCTCACCTTCCGTGGGGATGTCGAGGAAAACGATGTCGCCCAATTCGTTGGCTGCAAACGCGGTGATGCCCACGTATGCGAATTCACCTTCCATTCTCAACCATTCGTGGTCGTTGGAATACTTCAAATTTTCAGGAATATTCATACTATTAGATTTTATAAGGTTAAAAATTAAATGATAGACTATTATACGGTCATGATTTCTTTCTCTTTGGCTTCCATAATCTTATCGACTTTGGCGATGGCCTCATCGGTAGCTTTCTGGATGTCGGCTTCGAGTTTTTTGATTTCATCTTCCGGGGAGCCGCCGTCTTTGAGTTTCTTGGCCTCATCGTTGGCGTTGCGGCGGATGTTGCGGATGGAGACCTTGGTCTGTTCGGCCTCCTGTTTAGCCTTCTTTACCAGCTCTTTACGGCGTTCTTCCGTGGGTGTGGGTACCACCAGGCGGATAAATTCACCGTTGTTCTGCGGGGTCAAGCCGATATTGGCGGCCAAAATGGCCTTCTCAATCACGGGCAGCATGTTGCGCTCCCATGGTTGAATCACTATCTGATGGGCATCCGGCGTGTTGATGTTGGCCACCTGATCCACCGGTGTGGGATTACCGTAGTAATCCACCTTCAAGCCGTCCAGCATTTGCGGGGATGCCTTGCCGGCACGTATTTTCTGGAGGTCTTTATCGAAGAAAGCCACCGTGGCGCTCATGCTTTCTTTTGCGTTTTTAAGACAAGTCTGGGTATCCATGTGTTTATGTTTTTTTTTTAATTTGTAAAAGATTCCGTTTGTTTCATTCCCCTTAAGACGGGGTGCCCGAAGGGCGGGGTGGTTTAGTTGCTTCCCTGCGCCTGTCCGGCTTGGTTCTTGGCTTTCGTTTCGGCGATTCTGGCTTTCAGTTTCTCAATCTCCTTGAGTTGTTTGTCGCGCATGTTCCGCATTTTCTTCAACTCTTTTTCTACAAAAGTCTTGTTCCATTTATAGGCGATGCAGTAATGCAGGATGACGAGCAAAAGCCATACCAGTGTCACGCAGATGAACACCTTGAGTATGGCTGCGCGAATGGTCTCACTGGTGACAATGGCGTTGAACAGCGTGAACCACAAGGCCCACATGATGGCGTTGATGACAAAGAAGATGGTGATGTGCACTTTGAAATGCACCCGTTTGTCCGCTACATTGAGCATTTGCGCCGTCTCTTCAGCTGAAATGTTTTTTGTGGAGTCTTCTTCCATGATAAATTAATTATGTAACAATGTTCCGATATTATCTCCGTTCATCACTTTGGCGAGGTTGCCGGGTTGGTTGGCATCATAGACATAAATCGGCATATTGTTTTCCTTACAGAGGGTAAATGCCGTCATATCCATGATTTTGAGGTTGTTCCGATAGGCTTCGTCGAAGGTGAGTTCCGTATATTTCGTGGCGGAGGGATCTTTTTCCGGGTCGGTGGTATAGACGCCGTCCACACGGGTACCCTTGAGCAGGAGGTCGGCGCGGATTTCCACGGCACGCAAGGCGGCGCCGGAATCAGTGGTGAAGAAGGGGTTGCCGGTGCCGCCGCCGAAGATGACGACGTGGCCGTTTTCAAGATTCTCCACCGCTTTGCGCCAAGAGGCCTTTTCACCGATGCTCTCGATAGCAAAGGCGGTAAGCACCTTGGCCTTGACCCCCATCTCCTCCAAAGCGGCCTGCATGGCCATGGCATTGATGATGGTGGCCAACATGCCCATCTGGTCGCCCTGCCGGCGGTCGAAACCCTTGGATGCGCCCTGCACACCCCGGAAGATGTTGCCGCCGCCGATGACCACGCCCACCTGCACGCCCATATCCACTGCGGTCTTGATTTCCGTAGCGTAATGATGCACGTGTGCATACTGGATGCCGTAGTTGTCATCCCCCATAAGGGATTCACCACTGAGTTTAAGGAGGATTCGCTTGTATTTCATATTGTAAAATATTGAGCGCAAAAATACAAAAAAATGAAACACAACCTTGCCGGATAGATGGTAAAACTGTCGCTCATTTCCTTTTCACCATTTTCTTGTTGCAAATAAAATCACTTCCTATTATTTGCAATAAATAAATACCTGACGGAATATCCGGCAGGGCCAGTGTAAGGCTGTTTTGGAGATTTCCCTCCTCTGACCAAAGTACTTGTCCTGTCAGACTGATAATCTGCACCATGACAGGCTCTTCAATTGCCATGGGAGCCACAATTGTAACTCGGTCGGTGGCTGGAACGGGATAAACATGCCATTTTTCAGCTATACTGATTTCTGCTATACCATTGGGATAGAATGCATTGACGGAATCGCTGCCCCATATTTTACCCACCAGTTCGGGAAAATCGATAAAGGGGTTGCGGTTGTGCTGGAGATCGAAGATGGCGTTGTTGCGGTCGATTTCTTTCTGGCTTACGGGGTCTTCGTTGTGCCAGCGGATCAGCATATTCAGTGCCCAGGGCTTGAGCGAGCCCCCGGAAAACATGGAATAATTGTCCTGATTCAGGTTCTTGTCCATATAACAGACCGCCATGTAGAAATAGGAACGGGCAAGGTCGCCCTTGTACGCGTCAATAGGTTCAAAAACGGTGCCGTTGTATCCCGGTGTGGAACATGATCCCAACTTTGAGCCGTTGGTGCTGGTCCAGGAGGCATTTCCCACTTCGCCAAAAGCGAAATTGTTGCGTTTTCCATTGACAAAACCATCGGTGGGATAAATGTGGAAAAGGTCGGTTTTCATGGGAGTTGCTTCTCCAAACCAACTTTGCGGCACACTGTGCTCGCGGTTGTAGCAGTCGCCCTCCGAACCGTAATTTCCGCATTGGTTCGTCCCGAAAATATAGTAATAAGAGGTTTGGCCCGTCGGATTGTCGGAATAAATATCCCATACTTTGCTGTTGTCGGGACGCACATCGGTGGTGCGGAAAGCGTTCCAAAGTGCCGAGTATGACAACTCCGTATGCGATTTTACAATGTTGAAAAGCGCCTGCCGCAGTGCGTATCCCTTCTTCTGGCTGGCATTATTGTAGTAGCCGACCGGCGGCTGGGCCTGCAAAAAAACAGCACATAAAAGGAGTCCTATAAGAAGACGATGTTTCATTAATTCGCAATTTCAAAGCGCAAAAATAACAAAAAGAAGCGTCAGTTACAACAATCCCATAATGGTTCGTGTTTCCACGGCTTCGCGCACATCGTGTACACGCAGAATGTGCGCACCTCGCATGAGTGCGTAAGCGTGTACGGCAGTGGTTCCGTTCAATGCCATGTCAGGTGATATATTCAACAGTTTGTAAATCATGGATTTGCGTGAAACGCCAACCAATATGGGCAAATCAAAAACCTTGAACGCATCCAGATTACGCAAGATAAAATAGTTTTGCTCCAATGTTTTTCCAAATCCGAAACCGGGGTCGAGGATGATGTCGTGCACATGGACTTGATGCAATTTTTCCAGTTGTTGGCCGAAAAATTGCAACATTTCCGCCAAAATATCCCGATAATCGGTGCAATTCTGCATCTTGTCTGGTTTGGCGGGTGTGTGCATCAGGCAGTAGGGGACTTGCAGCTGGCCAATGGTAGGGATCATGTCGGGATCGAAAGTGCCGCCGGAGACGTCGTTGATCATGTCGGCACCATTTTCTACGGCGGCACGGGCCACGGCGGCACGCCACGTGTCCACGGAAATAAGCGCCGTGGGACAATGATTGCGCACAATCTGTACGGCATCCCGGATGCGGTTGATTTCTTCTGTTTCAGGCAATTCCAGCGCCCCTGGACGCGTGGAAACCGCCCCGATGTCAATGATTTCCCCACCTTCATCAAGAATCTGGTCGGCACGCCGGCAGATGGAATCCCGATCGGTGTAACGTCCACCATCAAAAAAAGAATCCGCTGTCACATTGAGGATACCCATGATGACAGGCTTTTCCATCGACAAAAGGCCGCTCTTCGTTCGGATTGAGTATGTCATAAATTTTTTCTGCAAAAATACTATATATTTGAAAGAATCTGCCTTATATTCTTTTTTTGGCAAATTATTTGCTATGATATGTGGATTGGTAAAATCCAAGATAGAATCAGATTGAAATAATAACATTTTAAATTCTTATAAAAGAAACAATTATGGAAAATGAGGAAAAAGTTGACCAACAAGAAGAAGCGAAAGAAAAGGATGTAACTGCCGAAAACACGCCGCAAACTGACAATTTGGCGGCCGAAACTGACACCACTACCCGGAAGAATGGTTTGTTCTCCAAAAAGAATCATAAGGATAAAAACAAGATTCAGGAGTTGGAAGCGGAGATTGTGAAGCTGAAAGCGGAAAAAGCGGAGCTTAACGATCGTTTCCTGCGTCTCTATTCGGAATTTGACAACTATAAAAAGCGGGCCAACAAGGAGAAACTGGACATTCTCGCCACCGCTTCCGAGAAAGTGATTGTCAATCTGCTTCCAGTGATTGACGATTTTGAAAGAGCCATCGCCGCCAACGAAAAAGTGGAGGATATAAAAGCTATCAAAGACGGTTTTGTGTTGATTTACAATAAATTGATACAATTGTTGAAACGTTTCGATGTGGAGGAGATTCAAGCCAAAGGCGAAGTCTTTGATACGGATTTCCATGAAGCGGTAACGCATTTCCCAACGGAAAAAGAGGAGGACAAAGGCAAGGTGATAGATGTGACGGAGAAGGGTTATAAGTTGAAAGACAAGGTGATACGTTATGCAAAAGTGGTGGTTGGGCAGTAATGGGAGTTAAGAAATTAAGAAACTAAGGTTGTTGGAGTAACAGCTTAAAATAAAACGAATATTATGGCAGAAAAGAGAGACTACTATGAAGTGCTGGGCGTGAACAAGGATGCCTCTGCGGATGAGATCAAGAAGGCTTACCGCAAATGTGCCATGCAGTACCATCCCGACCGATGGGTGAACGGCACCGAACAGGAGAAGAAGGATGCAGAGGAGAAGTTCAAGGAGGCGGCGGAGGCATACGATGTGTTGAGCACGCCGGAAAAGAAGGCGCGTTACGACCAGTTCGGTCATGCGGGCATGGGTGGTGCGGCCAGCGACTTCTCCGGATTTAATATCAACGACATTTTCAGCCATTTCTCTGACGTGTTCGGCGGTGGCGGTTTTGGTGGTTTTGGCGATTTGTTCAGCGGTTTTGCTGGTGGTGGCGGCGGCGGCCAGCGCGTGCGCCGGGGCGGCAATATGCGTATCAAGGTGAAACTTACCTTGGAGGAGGTGGCCAATCCCACGGAAAAGAAAATCAAAATCAACAAATATATTCCCTGCTCGCATTGTGGCGGCACGGGAGCCAAGGATGTGCATAGCAAGCAGACATGTCCCACCTGCAAAGGTAGCGGACAGGTGGTGCAGCAGCATAGAACCATGTTCGGCATCATGCAGCAGGCTTCGGTCTGCCCGCAGTGCCACGGTAACGGGGAGATTATCAAGGATCCTTGTCCGCATTGCCACGGTCGCGGCATCGTGCAAGGCGAAGAGGTGATCCCTATCACCATCCCCGCCGGTGTGGACAATGGTATGCAGCTTACCATGCGCGGCAAAGGCCATGCAGCGGAAAACGGCGGCGTGAACGGCGACCTGCTCATCGCCATCGAGGTGATGGACCACGACATCTTCGAGCGCGACGGCAACAACCTCTACCTCAACTATTACATCAGTTTCCCGCAAGCCGCTTTGGGCGACACGGTGGAAATCCCGACTCTTAACGGAAGAGCCAAGGTGAAAATCGCGGCCGGCACACAGGGTGGACAGATCCTGCGACTGCAAGGAAAGGGCTTGCCAGAACTCCATTCCAAGAATATGGGCGACCTCATCGTAAATGTGAATGTGTGGACCCCGAAGAGCTTGACAAAAGAGGAGAAAGCACTCATCGAATCACTGAAAACGCACGAAAATTTCGTCCCAAAACCAGGACGAAACGAAAGGAGCGTCTTTAACAGGGTGCGTCAGTTCTTCAGAGATTGAAACAGACTATAACGCGAACTGCGTGATTACAAACACGATTCCGCAAATAAAGGTGGACACGACAATGCCGCGTCCCGTCTTGTCATATTTCAGATTCAGCAGATAATGCCTCAAAATCAAAAGCGACGGAATCAGGCTGATGAGAATCAGTTTGGGAATGATGGTTTTGTACAGTTTCGGGTTGTTGACTAGCATATCCGGATAGGAGTGTACCAGAATGGACAGAACTCCGAACAAAATCCCGAACAGGATGGCCGGCACTAAAATACCCATCAATATTCCTAAAACAAACGAATCTTTTCTCAATTTATCTAACATCTTCCAAAAATTTTAAATCGTTCATATAACGGTAGGCGGTCATGTCATATTGCACCGGCTGCACAGAAATGTAATGGTTTTTGAGAAGGTTTTCGCAGCAGTCCTCGTTTTTGTCAAGGACTTCCAAATAGCCTGTAAGCCAATAGTATTTGCTGCCAAACGGGTCCGTGTTCTCCACTAACTCCTCATGCCATATACCGTTGGTTTGTCTTGCAATTCGGATTCCCTTGATGTCGTCAATGGATCCCTTCGGGATGTTGACGTTGAGGCTGGTGAAAGGAGGAAGCCCCCGTTTTAGCACTTCGGCCACGATTTTCTTGCCGTAATGGATGGCGGCGGTGAAATCGGCATCTTTAGAATAGTCCAGCAGGGAAAGTCCTATGGCCTTGTTTTCAAAGGAGGCCTCAATGGCGGCACCCATGGTACCGGAGTAGATGACGCTGACCGAGGAGTTGGAGCCATGGTTGATGCCCGACAGCACCAGATCGATGGGACGGTCTTTGAAGATGACTTTTTGTCCGAGTTTCACGCAATCCACAGGAGTGCCGTTGGTACGCCAATATTGCACCCCATCTTCTTCTTTGTACAAATGAAGGCGGAGCGGCTGCATGAAGGTGATGGAATGTCCCACGCCCGAGCGTGGCTGGTCTGGAGTAACTACTACCACTTTGCCGAACGAGCGGGCTATTTCCACCATGGCGGTAAGCCCTTTGGCCTCGTAGCCATCGTCATTGACGACCAGAATAACGGGTTTGCTCATTATTGTTTTACAATTTTGAATGTTTTAACAAGATTCTGCTTGTCGGTCAGACGTATTATATAAATGCCGTTAGAATAAGATGTTAAAGAAAGTGTTTGTTCATCAATGATTTCGCCTTGCTGCAAGATGCGTCCGGAAAGGTCCGTCAGTTGATATTGCATGGGGCGGGCTTCCGGAGTGAGAATCTTGATTACATCGCGGGTGGGGTTGGGAAACACGACAATCTCATCGGTGGAGACAGACTCTTCGATGCCCACACCTGATCTGCCGGCAAGAGGCAGACTGATGAAGTCAATCATGGCCATGTCGGAACCCGCTGACATCCAGTTGTCTTTCTTGTATTCCCATTTGAGGGTGTGGCGGCCTGGGGTAATATAAAATTGCGCTTTGGTCCAATCGACATCTCCCGTCCAGGATCCTTCTTTTATTCCATCAATGGTAAAATTGAGATAGTCATAAGTCGCTTCGGAAGAAACCATATAATAGAAACTGATGGTGTCAGGTTGATTGCATTCCACTACAAGAGAAAGGCTGCTGGACAAGCTGTTGCCGATAGCCCCGGATCTGGCGGCGTATGTACCTTCATACGGGTTTTGTGTGGTAATAGTCCATGGGTGACTGTTGTCGTTTTGCCACTCGAAAACGGTGAAATCACCGGACTCCCAGTCTTCGATGGAGGCTCCGATTTTCAATGGGATTTCTTTGATTTCTGTATAATTGCCGGAATGATAAGAAACGTGCAGAGTGGCGATGGTGGGGTCGGTTACATTGTCTTTTACCTGAATGTAAATAGGTGCCACATACGACTGGGAAGACTGAAGGGCGGGAATGTCTTGCGGCCATCGGAAGAATTTGAGTTTGCCGTCAGGACAGGTCACATACATAGTGCCGTTGGCTGCCAAACCATTGCCCACATTGCCCAAATTGACAAGCAGCGTGGCTTTTTCACCAAAGTCCAAACGACCGTTGCGGTTGCCGGCAGTATCCAAAATTGTAACGTCCTTGATGGAGAGTTGGGGCGCGTGCAAGGGTATGGAAAAATTATGCTGTTTTGTTTCCCCGTCGTAGATAAGCGTAAGCGTGAAAAGGACCGTCTCAAAGGCGGGGGCATTGTCTTTTACTGTGAAACTGTAAGCATTTTGGCTGATGGTGTTCGCACCAGCAACCAATTGGGACAGATTCTGAGTGCTTTTCGTAATAATGATGTAGGGGTTGTTGGAGCTAAGGATGGTTTGGATGTTATTGGCATTCTGGTTGCCGATATTATGGAAATCCATATCAATGTTGACAGACTCCCCATTGTCGGCATTGCCGTCGTGGTTGCCGTTATCATGGAGGGTGAAAGATTCAGATATGATATATGGGCCGTTATTGGGGATAAAGGACAAGTCGCCAACAAAGGGAATGTAGTTGGGGTGGGACGCTACCACACAGAAGGTGTCGCCCGGAACCACATTGGTAGGCAGGTTAATGGTGAGAGATCCATTGGAAATATTGCCGGTGGCAAACACTTGGTTGTTGCGGGAGATTGACACTTTGGCATTTTCTACCGGGGAGGTGAATGTGACATTAGGGGAACCCACAAGAATGGGGTTTGTATAGGCCACATTCAAGGGTTGAGGTACGTCAGTACGCACCAGCAGTGTGGGATCGCCGAAGAGGACCCAGGTGCGGGCCATTTTGGTAGCTTCAGAGTTGGAAGAGCTGGAATATGTGTCCAGCATGTGCAGAAGACCGTTAAAGACAATGCCGCCGAAGGTGTGTCTCTGCGGCAGGTTGCTGGCTTCTGTCAGAAGCTGGTTCATGCGGTCCTGGCCACACATGGGCTCATCCCAAGACTGGTTGATGGTGGACATCAGCGTACTCACCGCACCCGTAGGCTGGCCGTTCTTGGTGGCCCGCATCCAAGCCTCTGCAAAACAAGTCTGTCCGCTGTATTCGCCGTTAATACATGCTACCGAAATGATGAAAGGCAACTTGTTGTAATTGGTCAGATTTTGGATATGGGTGTTTGTGAAACTGGAGGTCACCCACATGTCGTCGTCCCCGTGACCGCAATAATTGATGACACCCACACCAGCGTTTATTGCATTGGCCACTTGGGTGGCGGTGGGATTACCCGACCCGTCCAAACCACCATGACTGCCCTCGAAAAACTCATAACCGGAGGTATAAGTGTAGTTTTGGAGAATGTTGTCGATATTGCGGATGTGGTCGTAATCATATTCGTTGTTGTCGCCAGGACCTTGGTTGGAGGCGATACCGCAGAAAACAGGGAAATGAGCTGTCACGGGCGGATTTTGTTCGTATTGGATAAAACGATCCACCTGCGTGTTGATATGGTCAACGGTTTCCGCCGATATTTTCCCGATGATGACATCCGCATAGTTGTCGTTGCCTGCAATCTCACCGTAATAGTTGTCGCTGATATTTCCGTTTGCCGTGATGGTAGGGAACTTTCCGCTGTCACCCACCAACAGAACGAAAGTGAGATTATGGCTGTTATAATAATTGGTGATGTAATTTTTCACTTGGCTGCTCGTGTTTCCAGTGGTGGAAAGGGAGACGATTTCCGTGGGATAACCGTTTTTGATTTTCCAATCCGCGTAAGGCTGCATGGCCGCACAGAACTCTTCCGGCGCAAGGATGAGAATGGCACCGTTTTCTTCTAATGGCGTGGAACGCATGGTGCGATAGTTCAGAAAATGATTTTGGTAGATATCCTTAAATGTTTTGGAAACTCTGCTTGGATGCTGGATGTAGGAAGTGCTGTTGAAGCGGATGCGCACCGTGATACTGGAATAGACTTTCAGCTCTTTGCGGACAGGATTGTAGGCAAACGGATAGAAACGGACCGGAATGCCATGATAGTCATGCAGTTGATAGGAATTTCCCAACGTTACGCTGTCGTTGTATAACATCTTGTCCTGCAAATAGGCGGAACCCTTCTGGTAGGGGATATCCTGTGGATTGATGTTCCGGTAAAGCGTGCCTTTGGAGGGGGCCAATTCAAAACCGTTAACAATGTGGGAACTGGAATGTAAGATTTCCACTGAGGGTACACTGTTCTCGGGAATTATCAGCGAGGTGGCCGTCTGAAGCAGTTGCGGGTTACCCACCTCGTTGATAGGATAAGCCTCGGACATGGTTAGCAAGGACATCCGTTGGCCGTCAACAGTGACAGAACGGGTGTTGAAATCCGGAAAATCAACACGGATGACAACTTCCTGATCTGAGGATTGAAGCAGTGTAAATTGGATGTTTTGTGCAAAAGATGAGAAAAAACACAAAAACAAAGCCCAAAACAGGCAGGTTTTTTTCATAAAATGTATTGTTCTGATATTATTGACAAAAAAAAGGTTGTTTTTACAAATAAGGCGGCAAAGATACACTTTTTCCTTATTCTGCGTCTTCCCCTTTCAAAATGTCAACAATATGAATGATTTCGACGCCAACATTATGGGCTTCCTTGTAGGCATCCAGCATTTGGAGGCAATGGATGTCGGTTGAGGTGATGTATTCGGCCCCCATGTTGTAAATCTGGTTCAGAATCTCGCCCGTCATGGCCTCGGCCACCACCGGGTTGACGGCGGCAAAACGCCCGTTGGCTCCACAACAGCCGTGAATGCTGTCATCGGTCAGCAGGTCCAGTCCGCGCGTGTTGCGCAGCAGGGTCTCCGGTGCGTCATTGGCAGGATACAGATTCCGCGCAGAGCAACTCTTAAAGTAGAAAACCCTATGGTTAAATGTGTTGCCAAGGCTTTCGATTTTCTTGATGTTGACAATATAGTCGCAGATTTCGTATATGTGGGAGATGAAAGCCTTAAGGTGTTGCGGAGGTTGGCTGTTTTCCAGTAACTTCTTATAATACTGTTTGATGAAGCCGGCACATGAGGAGTCTGGAATAATGAATGGCAGATCAACATCGTAGTTGTTGATGAGGTGCAGACCCATGTTCTGTGCATATTCTATTTCACCTTGCATGTAAAAACGTTTGCCGCAGCAGGTCTGTTCGTCAATATATTGGCAAATCAGCCCTAACCGTTGCAGTACCGTGAAGGTGCTGGCAGCGGTTCCGGATTGGAAGATGTCCATCTGACAGGGGATGAACACATTGATAATATTGCTGCGGTCGTCTGCCATGGTAGGGATTTTTAGTTACCGCATTTGGAATAACCGCAGGAGGTACATACCAGACAGCCCTCTTTAAACTCCATCGTGCCTTTCTGATGGCATTTGGGACATTCGGCGCTCTCCTGTTTGGTGCCGTCCTGGATGAATTTCTTCAGGGCGCGGCACACACCATTACGCCATGAGTTGATGCTCTCCTGACGGAAATTCAAACTGGAGATGATGCTGACGATATTGGTCACCGGGATGCCGTTACGCAGCAATGCCGAGGTCAGTTTGGCATAATTCCAGAACTCCTGGTCGAAGCAGCGGTCCAGACCGCACAAGCGCACCTCATAACCAGCCTTGTCGTAGTATTTGAAGTCGTACGATTTTGTGCCGTCTTCGTGGCGGTTCTTGATGATGATGCCGTGTTCCACCCATTTCGGAAGCTGGAAGCTCTCTTCACCGGTCTTGCCAGTGAAGATTTCGTAAGGCTTGCCGTTGTAAAGTCCGATGTAGGCCACCCAGTCCTCGTTATTGTTCTTGAAATGGATGATGTCGGCATGAAGCTCTTTCGGGCGTTTGAAGTTCTTGGGCAGGGAGTTTTTGTTTTCCTCGGGTTTCTTTTCCGAGATGGAGGTCAGCACGCCCGTGCGGGATCCGTCGCGATAGACGGTCAAGCCCTTGCAGCCGCACTGCCAGGCTTTGAGGTAGAGATCTGCCACGGTCTGCTCCGACACGTTGTTAGGCAAGTTCACCGTCACGGAAATGGAGTGGTCCACCCATTTCTGTACAGAGCCTTGAAGCTCCACCTTCTTGATGTAGTCGGTGTCGGCGGCAGTGGACTTGAAGTAGGGGGATTTCTCCACCAGCGCCATCACCTCTTTCTCGCTCATCTGCTTCATCTGCTCAAAGGTATAGCCTTGGGTCTCGGCCCATACCACGAACTTGGGATGGAAGACCATGTACTCTTCGAAGCTGTCGCCCATTTCATCCTTGACGATGGTTTTGGAGATGTTGATGTCGTTGGGGTTGATTTTGCGTTTGCGCTTGTAGGCCACATTGAAGGCGGGTTCGATGCCGGAGGTGGTCTGTGTGCAGATGCTGACGCTGCCTGTGGGGGCGATGGTCAGCAGGGCGATGTTGCGCCGTCCGTAGCGCACCATGTCGTCATACAGTTTCGGATCGGCCTTCTGGATACGCTGGATGAAGGGGTTGTGACCTTCTTTGATGCAGCTATAGACGGGGAAGGCGCCACGTTCCCGGGCCATGTTCACGGAGGAACGGTAGGCGGCTAAGGCTAACTGTTTGTGTACTTCCGTCGAGAAGGCGTTGCCCTCGTCGGAGCCGTAGCGGATGTTCAGGGCGGCCAGCATGTCGCCCTCTGCGGTGATGCCTAAGCCTGTGCGGCGGCCTTTGGTGGACTGGCGGCGGATCTTCAGCCACAGTTCTTTCTCCACCCGTTTGATGCTCTCACTCTCCGGATCGCTGTCGATTTTGGCAAGGATTTGATCTATCTTTTCCAGCTCCAGATCGATGATGTCGTCCATCAGCCGTTGGGCATACTGAACATGCTGTTTGAAAAGCGGCATGTTGAAGTATGCCTGGTCGGTGAAGGGGTGTTCAACATAGCTATATAGGTTAATGGCGATGAGGCGGCAGCTGTCGTAGGGGCAGAGCGGAATCTCACCGCAGGGGTTTGTGGAGACGGTTTTGAAACCTTCGTCCTCGTAGCAGTCGGGTACCGACTCGCGCCGGATGGTATCCCAGAAGAGCACGCCAGGCTCTGCCGACTTCCAGGCGTTGTGGATGATTTTCTTCCACAGCTTGGAAGCGTCGATGTCCTGTTTGAATTTGGGATTTTCAGAATAGATGGGGTAGGTCTGGGTGTAGGTCTCGTTGTTTTGTGCGCAGCGCATGAAATTATCGTCAAGGCGCACTGACACATTGGCACCGGTGACTTTCCCCTCTGTCATCTTGGCGTCGATAAATCTTTCGGCATCCGGGTGTTTGATGGAGATGGAGAGCATCAGGGCCCCGCGGCGGCCGTCCTGGGCCACCTCGCGGGTTGAGTTGGAATAGCGTTCCATGAAAGGAACAACACCAGTGGACGACAGCGCGCAGTTCTGCACGTGGCTGCCTGTAGGACGGATGTCGGACAGGTCGTGGCCCACGCCGCCACGCCGTTTCATCAGCTGCACCTGTTCCTCATCCATTTTCATGATGCCGCCGTAGGAGTCGGAATCCCCTTCATTGCCTATGACGAAGCAGTTGGACAGGGAGACGATCTGGTCGTGATTGCCGATACCCGCCATGGGACTGCCCTGGGGCACGATGTAGCGGAAATGGTCGAAGAGGGAGAAGATAAGCTCCTCGCTCATCGGGTTGGCGTAACGTCTCTCGATGCGGGCGAACTCGCTGGCCATACGGTGGTGCATGTCCTCCGGGGTCCGCTCCTGCAGGTTTCCGTTGCTGTCTTTCAAGGCGTATTTGTCAATCCAGACGCCGGCAGCCAGCTCGTCGCCGTTGAAATAACGGACCACATCGGCAAGTATCTCTTTCTTCGTGTAGGTCTTCTTCGGGGTGGATGAGGTGGTTTCGTTCATGGATGTTTTTTCCGATTCAGCCGCAGAAGTAACGATTTCATCCGTTTCCGCCTGCTGCGTCATCTTCTGGATGGCATTTTCGCGTGATTGAAGCAATTCTGACACCTTCGGCGTCTCGCCGGTGGTGGTCAGCGTTTCAGCTACAGAATCGTCTTCGAAACCGAAAAGAGATAAATCATTATTCATAGGCTTTACTCAATAAGTGTTTATTATTTTACAAAGGTGATGGTTTGATGCAAACGGAACAAAAACTGACAATCCGACCCGATAGAGCTTAAAGTGTAAGTAGTTAAATGAGAATACAATAGCTGAATTTTTCGGTGGAAATTTTTCAGTCTGCTAAAATAGAAAATAGGTCCCATATCGGGACCATGAAAACACCATATAATATTAACAAAAATACGTTAATATTTTTTCGGGTTGATAATTAGAGCATTAATGATTTTGTGAAAAAAAAGGGAATCTTTCACTCGGAAGATTCCCCAAATTTTATAAACCGATGGTTTCCACAGAGGGGTCTATTCGACGTATCAATCCGCAGAGGGTGGTACCGGGTCCGAACTCCTGGAAAGAGCCGGCTCCGTCGGCAATCATTTGCTGCACGGATTGTGTCCACCGCACAGGATGAGTGAGCTGCGAGAGCAGATTTTGGCGTATGGTGTCGGGATTGGTGGATGCGTTGGCGGTAGCGTTCTGGTAGATAGGGCAGGAGGGCTCATGGAAGCGGGTGCTTCGGATGGCCTCGGCCAGCTCGTCCTGGGCCGGCTGCATCAGCGGCGAATGGAAGGCCCCGCCCACGTTGAGCATCATCATGCGTTTGGCTCCGGCTTCCCGGAGTTTGTCCATGGCCAGTTCTAACCCGCGTATGCTGCCGGAGATCACCAGCTGTTGCGGACTGTTGTAGTTGGCAGGCACCACCACCTCATCGTGGATGGTCGCGCATACCTCTTCCACGATGGCGTCGTCGAATTTCAGGACGACGGCCATGCCCGACTCGCACAACTCGCAGGCGCGCTGCATGGCGTGTGCGCGTTTCGAGACCAGTACCAGCGCGTCCTCGAACGTGAGGCAGCCGTTAGCCGCTAATGCGGTGAACTCGCCCAGCGAGTGTCCTGCCACCATGTCGGGTTGGACGTCAGCCAAGCAGCGGAAGGCTACATACGCGTGCAGAAAGACCGCCGGTTGGGTGACCTTGGTCTGCTTCAGCTCTTCTTCTGTGCCATGAAACATGGTTTCAGACAAGGGGAAACCGAGTATGTCGTCAGCTTGTTGGAAGAGTTCCTTGGCCAACGGATACTGCTCGTACAAATCATGGCCCATGCCGGAAAATTGCGCCCCCTGTCCGGGGAAAACGTAGGCTTTCATACTGTGGTTATAATAATAATGTTAGTCTAAGTCAAAAGCTTTTTTGATGGGTTGGATATAATCCAATTTCTCCCAAGGGAAGAATGTTATCTTCTTGCCATTCACCTTTTTATCGTAGCTGTCGCGGCCGAAATGCCCGTAGGAGGCGGTGGGTTGGTAGATGGGGTTTTTCAGCTGGAAGCGTTCGATGATGGCGTGCGGACGCATGTCGAAGATGGTTTCGATTTTCTTGGCGATTTGTCCGTCGGTCATCTTCACCTTCGCGGTGCCGTAGGTGTTCACATAGAGGCCCACGGGTTTGGCTTTGCCGATGGCGTATGCTACCTGCACGAGCACCTGGTCGCACAAGCCGGCGGCCACCATGTTCTTGGCGATATGACGGGTGGCGTAGGCCGCCGAGCGGTCCACTTTGGAGGGATCCTTGCCGGAGAAGGCACCGCCGCCGTGTGCACCGCGACCGCCGTAAGTGTCCACGATGATCTTGCGGCCCGTAAGCCCTGTGTCACCGTGCGGTCCGCCCACCACAAACTTGCCTGTGGGGTTTACATATAAATTATAACGATGATTGAACAGCTTTTTAACATTGTCTGGACATCCTGCTATTACCCTCGGAATGAGTATGTTGCGGATATCCTGCTCAATGGTTTTCAGCATGGCGCGGTCCTTGTCGAACTCGTCATGCTGGGTGGAAATAACAATGGTTTCAATGCTTTCCGGTACATGGTTGTCGGAATACTTCACGGTGACCTGCGACTTGGAGTCGGGACGGAGGTAGGTCATCTGTTTGCCTTCCTTGCGGATGGCGGCCAGCTCCTGCACTAACCGATGGGCCAGCTCGACGGGCAGCGGCATGTAGTTGTCCATCTCGTTGCAGGCGTAGCCGAACATCATGCCCTGGTCGCCGGCACCCTGGTCCTCGGCCTTGGCCCGCTCAACCCCCTGGTTGATGTCGGGCGACTGGCTGTGGATGGTGGAGATGATTCCGCACGACTTGTAGTCGAATTGGTAGTCGCTCTTGTCGTACCCGATTTCCTTGATGACTTTCCGCGCCACGTCGTCCACGGGCACGTAGGCCTCGGTTTTCACTTCGCCGGCACATACCACCAGTCCGGTGGTGGCCAATGTTTCGCAAGCCACTTTTGATTCGGGATCCTGCGCCAGGAACGAATCCAACAAAGCGTCTGAAATTTGATCACACAGTTTGTCCGGGTGTCCTTCAGATACTGATTCAGATGTGAATAGATAGCTCATAACTAACTTTATTAAAGGTGATTAAATAAAAATACGGAAAACGTGTGGGAAATGTCTTTAGCATTTTTTTATGTGGTTGCAATCATTACAAATCTGTCCACGTTTTCGGGCGGCAAAGATACGTTTTTTTTTTGTACTTTTGCCGCCGTAATAAAAACAATAACCTAATCCAAAAGTTGCACTGATGGAAAAGAGAATTGGAACCGTTACCGTGCTGGTCAAGGACCGCGCGGTGGCACCGCTGGTCAACAGCGCTATCTCCCAATATGCCGACATTGTATTGGCCCGGCAGGGCCTGCCTTTCCACGACCGCTCCGTCGCGGTGATCGCCCTTATTGTCGAAGGCGATGTAAACCAAATAAACGCCCTTTCCGGCAAATTGGGCAAAATCGATAATGTGGAGGTCAAGGTGGTGGTGACGAAATCATAATGGTACCGCATTCATTATAATTTACTGTGGAAACGCGATACTATCACGTTTCCACAATATTATCAGGTTTATACAATAACAAACAACAATTAAAATTACAACAATATGCAATTTCATCCTGAAAAATGTCGCATTCCCGACGAAATCGGAAAACCTTTCATCGATCCTGATGAACTGTGGGATTATATCCACAACACGAAAAGTACGCCCGAGCGCGTGCGCGAGATTATTCAAAAGTCCTTGGACAAGAACCGTCTCACATTAGAGGAGACTGCCGTGCTTATCAACACCACGGATCCGGAGCTGGTGGAGGAGATCAAAGAGGGGGCCCGCGAACTGAAACGCCGCATTTATGGCAACCGTATCGTGCTCTTCGCCCCGTTGTATGTGGGCAACTATTGTGTTAATAATTGCAAATATTGCGGTTTCCGTTCCTCCAACCACGACCAAGTGCGCACCACGCTCACTGATGAGGAGTTTGTGCATAACATTGAGGCTTTGGAGGAAGATGGTCAGAAGCGATTGATTCTCGTCTATGGCGAGTCGCCGAAATATTCGCCGGAGTTCATCGCGCACACCACAAAGCTGGCTTATTCGGTGAAGAAGGGCAACGGCTCCATCCGTCGTGTCAACATCAACGCCGCCCCGCTGGATGTGGAGGGCTTCCGCATCGTGAAAGAGGCCGGTATTGGCACGTACCAGATTTTCCAAGAGACCTACCATCCGGAGGCCTATTCCTGGTATCATCCCGCCAACACCATCAAGGGCAACTACGAATGGCGGCTCACCTCGATGGATCGCGCCCAGCAGGCCGGCATCGACGACAACGGTCTCGGCATCCTCTTCGGCCTCTACGACTGGCGTTTTGAGGTGATGGCTATGATCCGCCATACCAACCATTTGGAGGCTTGTTTCAATGTGGGTCCGCACACAATTTCCTTCCCGCGTATCAAAGATGCCTCCGGCTTGAACATTGATACGAAGTATTTTGTGGATGACGACACGTTCGAGAAAATCATCGCCATCTTCCGCTTGGCAGTGCCTTACACAGGCATGATCCTCACTGCCCGCGAAACTGCCGAATTCCGCGCCAAAGCCATCCAATACGGCATCTCACAAATCGATGGGGGTACAAACCTGCAAATCGGTGACTATAAATACCATCATGAGGAGACGGAAAAGAACAGCGACAAGCAGGAAAACCAGAACCTTGATCGTGAGCAGTTCAAGATTGGCGATGACCGCAACCTCGGCGAAATCATTGAGGAGCTGTTGGACGGAAACTACATTCCCAGCTTCTGCACGGCGTGCTACCGCTTAGGGCGCACAGGCGAGCACTTCATGGAATTCAGCGTACCGGGCTTCATCAAACGCTATTGCACACCCAATGCTATCCTCACGCTGAGCGAATATCTGGTCGATTACGCCTCGCCCGAGGTGGCCGCCAAGGGCTGGAAGGTCATCGAAAACAACCTTGTGAACGTCGATGAGAAGTTCCGCGACGAGCTGCTGAAGCGCATCGAGCGCATCAAGGCCGGCGAACGGGATTTGTATTTCTAAACGTTTTTTTGCCTCTTTATTATTATAAGTAGAGACGGGGCGTGCCCCGTCTCTACTTATTTTCTGATGCCAACTGTTTTTGGCTACATCACATCATTTTTTCAACCTTCTACAGGTACTGTATTCTGGCAAATTTCTTTTAGAAGGTGAAACCCACCTTCACCTGAATACCACCGTTGAAAATGTTAGCAGGCCGCGTGGATTGGTAGTTGTCCATATAGAAGTAGTTGTATGAGGGGACACTTTTCAGATAGAATCCGGCGGAGAAAGTGAAGGCCTTCACCCGGAAGCCCGAGGCAACGGTGGCATACAGTCCGAATCCGGATCTTTTCGTAACGGTCGTAACAGGATCTCCGTTTTCATAATATTCATAATCAAGGTTATAATTAGCCCCGAAGATGAACGTGGTGCCTGCTGCAATGTTGACAAGGGGCTTCACCGCCCGGCCACGGTCAAAATAGTGCCGGTAATTCAGGAACATCGGAACGCCATGGCCGGCAAAAACGTCAACAGAATAGCCTAAGCCGATACCGAGCAGGTCTTGTGTGCGGTTGAACAGCATGCTGTTGATCACTACCCCCTCAAAGCCGACGTTGGTGCCCCAAGAGGAGCCGCCCAGATAGAATCCGTACTCATTAATAATATTGTAAGAGAGTTTCTTTTCCGTATTGTCTTGCGCGGAAAGAGACAGCGTGCCGCAAAAGAGCACAAGAGCTGATAAAATCACGAATCGTTTCATTTTCATAATGTTTTTGGATAAAAAGTTAAACAATATGGTTTATTATCTTTATTTGGAATGTTGTATTTTTACAAGAGGCAAAAATACATTTTTTCCCAATATGAAAAAGAAAAGGAAAAACGCATCCTATACAATCCCATCTTTCCGCTTTTTTTGTATATTTGCCCCCGCTTATTCTTAAAAAAGTATCATAACCCATTAATCAATCAAATATGAAGATTTTAGTTTTAAACTGCGGCAGTTCCTCCATCAAATACCAGCTGTTGGAAATGGAACCGCAACCTGAATTATTGGCCAAAGGTC
The DNA here is from genome assembly GCA_016285145.1 of Bacteroidales bacterium. GTDB lineage: Bacteria > Bacteroidota > Bacteroidia > Bacteroidales > WCHB1-69 > F23-D06. Next base: position 45,285 of record JAEEQE010000002.1, read on the forward strand.
TTGTGGAACGTGTAGGTCTGGAGATGGGTGAGTTCACCCACAAGCCTGTCGGCAAGGACAAATACTATGTGCAAACCCCCATTGCCAACCACGAGGTGGGCGTGAAGCTGGTGTTGGAGGCCCTGATGGACCCGAAGCACGGCGTTATCAAATCGGTGGACGAGATCAACGCAGTGGGTCATCGTGTGGCGCACGGCGGCGAGTATTTCGACCGCAGCATGATCATCGGTCCCAAGGAGCGCGAGGAGATCGCCAAGCTCTGCGAGTTGGCCCCGCTGCACAATCCCGCCTCCCTGCTCGGCATCGATGTGATGATGAAGTTGTTACCCAACGTGAAGCATGTGGGCATCTTCGACACCTCCTTCCATCAGACCATGCCGCCCGAGGCGTTCCTGTACGCGCTGCCGTATGAATATTACACCGAAAAGAAAATCCGCCGCTACGGCTTCCACGGCACCAGCCACAAGTATGTGGGCCCGAAGGCCGCCGAAATGGTGGGCCTCGACTACAACAACTGCAAGATCGTGAGCTGCCACCTCGGCAACGGCGCATCCATCACCGCCATCAAAAACGGCAAATCCATTGACAACTCCATGGGCTTCACACCGGTGGAGGGCCTGATGATGGGTACCCGCTGCGGCGACATCGACGCCGGTGCCCTCATCTATATCATGGATTCTGAAAAGATGGATACCAAACAGCTCAACACGTTTATCAACAAGAAGTGCGGTCTGTTAGGCATCTCCGGCAAGAGTGTGGATATGCGCGACATCCGCGCGGGCCGCGACGCCGGTGACGAACGCTCCACCTACGCGTTCAACATGTTCGCCTACCGCGTGAAGAAGTACATCGGCGCCTATGCCGCTGCCATGGGCGGGGTTGACATCATTCTCTTCACGGGTGGCATCGGCGAGAACGCCTGGTTCCAGCGCGAAGCTATCTGCGACGGCCTCGAATTCCTCGGCACCAAGCTGGACAAGGAAGCCAACCAGAAGTATGCCGGCGAAGACGGCATCATCTCCACTGCGGATTCCAAAGTGAAATTAGTGTCTGTGACCACCAACGAGGAATTGGTGATGGCCATGGATACCTATAATCTTGTGAAATAGTCCTATATTTAATTTAGGTATAAAAAAAGGTACGTTGGAGAAATCCAGCGTACCTTTTTTAGAAAATGCAGATAAGGGTTATCGTACGACAATTTTGAACGTTTTCTTTCTGTCGCCTTGCCGTACCTGCATCACATACAAGCCTTTATCCCAGTTGGCGGTGTTGAGCACCGTTTCTGCATCGTCCGTTTGCAAATGGCAGATTCGCTGCCCGATGACGGAAAAAACATCAACTGTCAATTCTTCCATACTTTCGTTTCGGATGCTGAGCTTGTCTGAACAGGGATTCGGGTAAATGCTGACGGTTTGTAACGTATTGTCGGCAATACCTCCAAAAATCCGGATAACAGCAGTGAAAGTCCGCGTGGATCCATGCGGGGTGGAAAGGGTGTAAGTGACTGGTTCTGTGAATATTTGAGGTGTCATCGGATCAGGCGAACACGACACACCGAGAGGAACCTTGACAGAAGGCATCAACGGAGAGAAAACATCACCGGGAATTACACATCCGATAGGGAACAGGATAGTGTCGCCTTGGTCGTTGAAATATCCAAACAAATCCTGGGTTAACTGTGGATTGTCACTCTGTAGAATTCCGAAACTTAACACTCTGGGCTCCAACAACATGATAGGGTTATAGGTGACGAGTCCGTAGGATGAATTATCCGCTTGGTGAAAGATGACTGCCTCGGCGTGGGCAGTGTCGTTGTCGCCCCAATAGTTGCCCACGGCGGAGAGGTCGCTGAAAGCGTTGTTGTAAAGTTCGTACTCGGTGCCACCGTTGCCGTTGTCATACAGCACGTTGCCTCCGGGATCGTCTGCCGTGCCCATGTCAACACCATGGTAGTAAATGGTTGTCACACCCCACAGGTTGCCGGAAATGATATTGCGGCGGATTTTGGCGGTGCATGTATTGTTGGACCCATAGATGCTGATTCCGCTGCCGCCATTGTTGGGAGTGGTTTCCAAGTTGTTGTCTTGGATAATGTTATCTTGTATGAAGGCGTGAATGTGGCTTCCGTTTTGAGTATAACCATAGCGGTTGTGGACAATGGTGTTGCCTTGTATTATCATTTGTGTGTTGCCGATCCCATAGGCATTCATGATGCCGATGCCTCCCGACATAGTCGAGGCCACTCCTTCAATATGGTTGTCTTGGATGATAATGGTGTCTTCAGCTCCGGGACCAAGATTGATTTGAGGAAAATTCCCATTATCCAGCACATTATTGTAGAATATGTTGTTGATGATTCTCGGTGATCCCGTCACATTGGCCCCGGAAGTGATGGCGGCAGCATGGTTATGATGGAAATAGCAGTTTTGAATCGTGGGATTGCAGTTCGTGAAGTTGATGGCAGCAGAGGTGAAATCCCGGAACTCGCAGCTGTCGAACGTCATATTCGTTTGGATGATCATCACACGATTGCCATGTTCAAAGCAGATATGGGAGATTGTGGTGGCCATGGCGCTGTCGATGCGCAATCCAAAACCGTTGACTCCCGTGGAATCGCCGCTCATCAGCAACATACCTGTCCTTTCTGCCGTAACGATTGATCCGTAAATAGCTATTGTCACATCATTGTCCACCCGCACTTGGGTGACAGTGGTATCCAACATCAACACATCTCCTCTGGAAATGGTGATGTTTTGATGGATTTGGAACATTCCATTCTGCAAATTTGTCACTGACACGGAATCAGCGGCGGCTATGGACGCCAGCGTGTATTGGCCACCTTGTCCTGGACTGACCCACTGGGCAAAGCCTGTGAGCATTGGTAATAAGAACAGCGAGAGGAGTAAGTATTTTTTCATAATAAAACAGTTTAATGATATTTCTCAAACCGGTCTGCAAAGATAGTCATAAAAAAAACGGCAATTCAAAGAATCGCCGTTTTTTATGACTATGGTATGTTGTTATTTTGCCAGGAAAGGATAGCCGTAATCCGTGGCGGGAACATACGTTTCCTTGATGCAGCGGGAGCTGATCCAGCGGACAAGGTTGAGCATACTGCCGGCCTTGTCGTTGGTGCCGGATGCGCGTGCGCCGCCGAACGGCTGACAACCCACCACAGCGCCCGTCGGCTTGTCGTTGATGTAGAAGTTGCCGGCGCAGTGGCGCAGGATGTTTTCAGCTTGGATGATAGCGTAGCGGTCGCGGGCGATGATGGAGCCGGTAAGCGCGTACGGGGAGGTCTCATCGCACACATGCAACATCTCCTCATATTTTTCATCCTCATAGACATAAACCGTGATGACAGGTCCGAAGATCTCTTCGCGGATGGACTCGTAATCCGGAGTCTTGGCCACGATGATGGTGGGCTCCACGAAGTAGCCTACAGACTTGTCGTAGTGGCCACCGAGAGCGATTTCGGCATCGGCGGAAGCCTTGGCGCGGTCGATATAGCCGGCGATGTTGTCGAAGGATTTCTCATCGATGACGGCATTGACGAAGTTGGAGAAGTCGCGAACGTCACCCATCTTCACGGTCTTCATCATCTCTTTGATGTTATCCAACGTTTCTCCCCACAGGGATTTGGGAATATAAGCGCGGGAAGCGGCGGAGCACTTCTGGCCCTGATATTCGAAGGCACCACGCAGGATGGCGACGGCCAGCTCGCGTGCCGGAGCGGTCTTGTGGGCGAAGATGAAATCCTTGCCGCCCGTCTCGCCGACAATCTTGGGATAGGTGTTATAGATGTCGATGTTTTCACCGATGAGCTTCCAGAAGCTCTTGAACGTGGAGGTGCTGCCCGTGAAGTGGATGCCGGCCAAGTGCGGTGACTTGAAGGCCACGTCGCTGATGACAGAGCCGCTGCCCGGCAGGAAGTTGATGACGCCATCGGGAAGACCTGCTTCCTGTAACAGTTTCATCAGATAGTAGTTGGAGAGGATGGCCGTGGTGGACGGCTTCCAGATGGTGACGTTACCCATCAAAGCGGGAGCCACGTTGAGGTTCAGTGCGATGGAGGTGAAGTTGAACGGCGTGATAGCATACACAAAGCCTTCCATGCCACGGTATTCGTTGCGGTTCAGTGTGGCGTGGTCGGAGATGGGCTGCTGTCCGTACAGCTGGGAGGCGAAATAGGTGTTGAAACGAAGGAAGTCGATAGCCTCGCACGGGCAGTCGATTTCAGCCTGCATCGGGCTCTTGCCCTGGCCTAACATACAGGAAGCGTTCAGGATGTAGCGGTATTTCGTGGCGAGGAGTTCGCCGGCCTTCATCATGATGGAAGCGCGCTGGATCCACGGCATCTCTTCCCAGTCTTTCTTGGCTGCCATGGCGGCGTCAATGGCCATCTGGACCTCTTTCTTGCCCACTTTGTGGTATTTGGCCAACACATGGTTGTGCTCGGTGGGCATCACCACCTGACCCATGTCGCCAGTCTTCACTTCCTTGCCTCCGATGATGGGGCAGATTTCGATAACTTGGTTATATTGTTTGTCCAATTCAGCCTGCAGAAGCGCTCTTTCCGGCGTTCCGGGAGCATACGAAAATACAGGTTCGTTTTTCGGTTCTCTAAAGACGTAATTCGCGTTGTTCATAGAAATTTTTGAAATTAAAATTATTAATGTTGTTTTGCTTTTTTGAAAAGCGCGGCAAATATACAAAAAAGTAGTGTAAGATATGCTTTTTTCTTATGAAATTATAATCTTGTCCGATGGCGGAATCTGCATATTATTTTGTATTTTTGCCGCCTGAAAATATTGAGAAATGAGAAGATATTGCATGATAATTGCTATGTTTTTCGGTGCTGGGCTCTTTTCCGGCTGCATGCACGAATGTTCCTGCATCACTTCCAACGATATTACCTTGGCTGGGCAGCATCGTTACTATTCCGACACCCTGATGATAGATTCCCGTTCGGACTGTTCCCTGATGAACGAAGACACTACCTATTACATCACCCAACACGATTCTGTCGGAACGGTAGGCGGTTGGGCGCACCGGGTGACGGTTTGCGAGTAAAAGAATAATATAATTTTATATCAGTTTCATTTTCCTATATTGAATTCTCTACCGTCATGGTGCGTTGTTACCTATAATAAGGTAACACCTTACAGTTTTGAGGGATCAATGGGGAAAATCATGTCGCTGTGCTCGGCGTTGTGCAGCAGGCATTGGTCGCAGATGGTGAGTTCGCCGTTGAGACGGCGTTGCACCATGTCGCTCAGCCGGTCACGGAGAGCTTGAATCTCCACAAACTGCACCACTTCGTTGGCGAAGGCGAACATCAGGAGTTTGCGGGCGGTGCGCAGGGCGATGCCGCGCGAACGCAGGTAGAAGAGCGCCTCGTCGTCCAACTGCCCTACTGTGGCCCCATGGCTGCACTGCACATCGTCGGCGTAGATTTCCAGGAAGGGCTTGGTGTTGATCTTGGCCTTGTCGGTCAACAGGATGTTACGGTTGGTCTGCAAGGCGACGGTCCGTTGCGCATCGGGCTTCACCACCACATGGCCGAGGAATCCGGCTTGCGCCTCATCGTCCATAATGCCTTTGTATAACTGGCGGCTTTTGCAGTCGGGCGCGTGATGCTCCACCCGGATGCGATTGTCGCAATGCTGGTTTTTGTCCACGAGATAAAGCCCGTACAGATTGGCCTCGGCGAAAGGCTCGTTGAGGTTGATGTGGATGTTGTTGCAAACATAGCCCGCATTGAAGGTGATGGCGTTGCTGTGAAACAGCGAATAAGCCTGCTGGTTGACATACAAATGATGAAACAACAACGACTCCGCCTCTTTGTTTTCCGTTTTATAGTAATGAAACTGCGCATGTTCCGCCAACTGGATTTCCGTCACCACATTGATGAAGGTCTTGCCATAACGGGTAGAATCATCGCATTGGATAACAGACACTTCTGAATTTTGTCCCACGCGGATGAGGTTGCGGTTCTGCACCAGCAAATCTTCCCGCGAGTTGACTAACGAGACAATCTGGAAAGGCTTCTCCACTTTCACATTGTCGGGAATGAACAGAAAAACACCATCGGTGAATTGGTTTGCATTGCTGCCAATCAGAGGGTCGGTTTCATCCTCCTGCGGATTCAGAAAAGGTTTTACCAGTTCGGGATACTGCTGCAACGCGGCTTTCAGACTGCCTACAATCACACCGTTTTGATAGGTGGTCAGGGATTCACCCTCATGCACGTACCAGCCGTTCAGCATGGGAAGCATTTCGGAACCCATGTTGCTAACCTGGCATTTAAAATACTCTTCTACAGGACGATATGGATCCGGGGTGGTCTGGATGTGATACCGCTGCATTTGCTGGCTATAGTCGGTAAAGGATTTCATCTAACTGAGTTTTCCTTGTTCGTATTCTTCTTTAATCCAATCGTAACCCCGTTTTTCAAGTTCCAGGGCCAATTCTTTGGGGCCGGATTTCACGATTCTGCCGTCAAACAAGACATGCACCACATCGGGTACGATATAGTCGAGCAGACGTTGGTAATGTGTGATGACGATAGTGGCGTTTTCTTTGGTTTTCAGCTGGTTGACACCATTGGCCACGATGCGCAAGGCGTCAATGTCAAGGCCGGAGTCGGTCTCATCCAGGATGGCGAGTTTCGGTTCAAGCATAGCCATCTGGAAAATCTCGTTGCGTTTCTTCTCGCCGCCGGAGAATCCCTCGTTGACGGAACGGGTGCTGAGTTTGTCGGTGAGTTCCACCACCTTCTGCTTCTCATTCATCAATCGCAGGAATTGGGCGCCGTTGAGAGGGTCGAGACCGCGGTACTGGCGGATTTCGTTCAGCGCAGTGCGCATGAAGTTGGCGATGCTCACGCCGGAAATCTCCACGGGATACTGGAATCCGATGAAAATGCCCTCGCGGGCACGGTCCTCAATGGAGAGTTCCAGCAGGTTCTTCCCATTATAGAAGATGCTTCCCTCCGTGACATCGTAACCTTCCTTGCCCGCGACCACGGATGCCAATGTGCTTTTTCCTGTGCCGTTAGGACCCATAATGGCATGAACCTCACCGGCATTGACGGTCAGGTTCACCCCTTTTAATATTTCTCTTCCTTTGATGGAAACATGTAAATTTTCAATTTTTAACATAACGTATGATATTGGGGTGCAAAAATACGAAATTATCGGGTTGGCAGATCATTTTCGGCGGTCCAGTTCTGACTGGATCTTGGCAGCCAGTTCAAAATCCTCGCTTTCCACCGCGCCCTGGAGCAGGTTTTCCAATTCGGAAACACTCATTTCTGAGAGTTGTTGGTTGATGTATGAGTCAGGGTGTGCGGGATTATGTTCGGCGGAGGCGTCGGGTGAAATCTGTTCTAAAACATCCATCAACTCGGAGTACTCACGCTCCTCAATTGGTTCTTCCACTTGGCAGTTGTCCTCGAAAATATCTTTTTTCATGAAAATGGGCGCATGACTTTTCAAGGCAATCGCCACCGCATCCGACGGACGTGCATCGATATGGAAGGTCTCGTTCCGGGACCCCAACATCAGCATGTCGGCATAATAGACACCGTTTTCGTAATGAATGATGTTCACCTCCACCAGCGAACAACTGTACTGGTCGGCCAGCGTGATGAAGAGCTCGTGCGTGAGCGGACGGCGCGTGGGCGACTGGTTCATTTCCACCAGAATGGCCCGCGCCTCGCTTATACCAATGATGACCGGCACGTAGCGGTTGCCATCCTTTTCCTTCAGTATCAGGGAAAAAGCCTCCGCCGGCAGGGTCGCCGAGTGAATGTCCGCCACCATGAGTTCTATTCGTTCCATAAAGCGGATGTTTTACGATTGGAAATAGGCCACGGCGTTGCGGAAGATATCCTGCTCCTTATTGCCGCTGATGTTCTTATACAACTGGTCGCCCTTGCGTTCGCTGTGACCCATCTTGCCGAGTATCAATCCATTATCGGATACGATGCCTTCAATGGCATAGAACGATCCGTTGGGGTTGTCGCAGGGACACATGCTGGCCTTGTCCTCTTCGTCACAATATTGGAACGCCACCTGGCCGTTTTCGAACAGGGTACGGGCCATCTCCTCGCTCACCACGAACTTGCCCTCCCCGTGACTGACGGCGATGAGGTGTACATCACCCTCGCGGAAAGAGGTGAGCCATGGCGAAGCCACGGACGATATGCGCGTGCGCACCAGCTTGGAAATGTGACGGTTGATGTTGTTGCGGTACAAGGTTGGGGATTCCGGTGTGACCGCACCAATCTTGCCAAAGGGCAGCAGACCGGATTTTATCAACGCCTGGAAACCGTTGCAGATACCCAAAATCAGTCCCTTGCGGGCCAGCAGATTCTCCACGGCGGCTTTCACTTTAACGTTATTTAACACGTTGGCGATGAACTTGCCGCTGCCGTCTGGCTCGTCGCCCAAGCTGAATCCACCACTCAACGCCAGAATCTGGGATTCGCGGATGGCCTCCGACAGCTCGTCCAACGACTGGTTGATTTCCGTTTCATTAAGATTGCGGAACACAAAAATGCGTGTTTCTGCACCGGCGTCTTCGAAGGCTTTGGCCGTGTCGTAATCGCAGTTGGTACCCGGGAACACTGGCAAGATGACTTTGGGTTTATCAATTTTGCCTGGGAATTTATCCACCGGCTGCACCTTGCTGTTGACGGCAAACTCTGCGCCCACGGATGAGGTTTCATTATCCGCCGTTTCCGGATAGAGGCCGCTGTAAACGCCTCTCCATGCAGCCAAACAGGTCTCTTTGTCCAACATTTCGCCATTGATGACAAACGCATCGGACACGCGGCCCAACTCCACGACAAACTCGCCCTTCAACGGAACCTCCGACTCCATGACGAAACTGCCGTACCCGTAATCGAACAGGTTGAGGTCGGTGCGGATGTCGAAGCCCAGGTCATTGCCGAAGCTCATTTTGGCCAACGCCTCCGCAATGCCGCCATATTGCAGCGTGAAAGCCGACACGATATGGTGTTCGTGGATATGCTGGTGTACAAATTCAAAGATGCGTTTTGTCTTTTCAATATCCGGAAGGCTGTTTTCTATTTTATTTGAAATCAAATAGATATAATTACCTTTCTTTTTAAATTCAGGGGAGATGATGTTACGGTCGTCTTCGGTGGTGATGGCAAATGAGACGAATGTGGGAGGTACGTCCATATTCTTGAAGGTGCCGCTCATGGAATCCTTGCCGCCGAGGGAAGCAAGGCGGAACTGCCGCAGCATCCAAACACTGCCTAACATGGCAGCGCAGGGTTTTCCCCAGCGGGTGGGCTCATGTCCCATCTTCTCGAAATACTCTTGGAAGGTGAAGCGTATCTTCCGATAGTCACCACCCACCGCGGTGATTTTGGACATGGATTCCAAGATGGCGAACACGGCGGCGTGGAATGGAGAGCGCATGGCAATATAGGGATTGTAACCGAAGGCCATGACGGAGGCTGTGTGGGTGTGGCCGTGCAGCACCGGCAGCTTCTGGACGGATGCCTGAGCTTCCGTCAGCTGGCGTTTGCCACCGAAGGGCATCAGCACCGTGGAGGCTCCAATAGTGGAGTCGAACATCTCAATCAAACCCTTTTGTGAAGCCACATTGGGGTTGGTGAGGCAGCTGGTCATCTTGTCTTGCCATGTGCTGCCCGTCACGGGCTGGGGCTCCAGCACATTGTCGGGGATGGCGTTGATGACCGCTTTCATCCGCTGACGCACTCCGTTGGTGTTGATGAAGTCGCGGCTGAGGTTGACGATGGTCTTGCCGCGCCAGGTCATGGTCAGGCGGTTGTCATCGGTGACATGAGCGATGATGTTGGCCTCGATGTTCTCCTGACGGCAGTATTCGAAGAAGGTATCCACATCTTTGGCATCCACCACCACGCTCATACGCTCCTGCGATTCGCTGATGGCCACTTCCGTGCCGTTGAGGCCTTTGTATTTGGTTCTGACGGAATCCAGATCGATAGTCAGTCCGTCGGCCAACTCGCCGATGGCCACACTCACTCCGCCGGCTCCGAAGTCGTTGGACTTCTTGATCAGGCGGGTTACTTCCCGGCGGCGGAACAGATGTTGTATTTTGCGTTCCTCGGGGGCGTTACCTTTCTGCACTTCAGCAGCACAAGTGTCGAGCGATTTCTCATTGTGTTCCTTGGAAGAGCCTGTGGCTCCTCCGATGCCGTCGCGACCGGTACGTCCGCCGAACATGATGACGACATCGCCCGGTTGCGGGTGCTCACGATGTACATGATCTACGGGAGCGGCCCCAACCACGGCGCCGATTTCCAGACGTTTGGCCTGGTAGTTCTTGTGATAGACTTCGCGTACATGCGTGGTGGCCAGGCCAATCTGGTTGCCGTAGGATGAGTATCCGGCAGCGGCACCCTTGGAGATGACCGACTGCGGAAGTTTTCCTTCGAGGGTATCCGAAATGGGCGCGTTGATGTCGCCGGCACCCGTTACGCGGAGGGCCTGATAGACGTAGCTGCGTCCGCTGAGCGGGTCGCGGATGGCCCCGCCCACGCAGGTGGCGGCCCCGCCAAAGGGTTCAATCTCTGTGGGATGGTTGTGTGTCTCGTTCTTGAACATCAGCAACCACTTCTCCCAGCGTCCGTCCACGTCCACATCTATATATATGCTGCACGCATTGTTCTCCTCTGACACTTCCATGTCGGGCAGGTTGCGGTTTGCACGCTCGTATTTGCCGTTGATGCTGGCCATGTCCATCAGCGTCTGCGGCTTCACACGGTCACCATATACAGACCGCCGCATTGCCACATATTGGTTGTAAGCCTCCTGCAACTGATATTGCAACGTGCTGGGTGTAAACACTATATCCGTCAACTCCGTTTCAAAGGTGGTGTGGCGGCAGTGGTCGCTCCAATAAGTATCCAAAAGCTTGACTTCCGTATCCGTAGGCTCCCGATGCTCTTCATTGCGGAAATATTCTTGTATGAATTTCAGATCCTCCAATGACATAGCCAACCCCATCTTTCCACGAAAATCTTCCAATTGTTCTTCTGTCCAGGATGTGAATCCTTGATAAACAGGCACATCCTGCACGTCAGGATTCTCCGTAAGTTCGAGGAGCGACATGTCCTTCTCACGGGCCTCCACCTCGTTGATACAGTATTTCTTAATCTGCGCAAATTGCTCCGGGGTCAGGTCGGCATCCAGAATGAAAAGGTTGGCACTCTTGATGACCGCTTCAGTCTTGGGATCCAGCAGCGACAGGCACTGCATGGCACTGTCGGCACGCTGGTCGAACTGGCCGGGCAGGAACTCCACGGCGAAATGCAGTTTCCCCGCCAAATCCACCTCCTCATAGATATTGTCGGTCACCGGTTCGGAAAAAACGGTCGTCTTGGCTTTCTCCAAAAGTGCCTCATCAATATGGAAGATGTCATAGACCTTCAGATGTCTGAGGTTGGATATGTTGGTGTTAAAATTGTGGTTAAGAGTGTCTTTCAGACTGGCGGCCTCTACGTTGAAGCCCTCTTTTTTTTCTACGAAAATACGAATGTCGCGCATAAGGACGTTTTTTTTATATGCTGGCAAAAATACGAAATAATCTCCAAATTCATCAAACCAAACATCCACCCTATTCGGATTTCCGCGAAAAATGTTATTTTTGCCCGCTAAATTTTTAAGAAGATGTTACAGATACAACTTTTAAGAGAAAATCCCCAAGAAGTTATTGAACGACTGAAAATCAAGAATTTCGATGCCACAGAATTGGTCAATGAGATTCGTCAGTTGGATATAGATAATCGCGCCATCAAGAAGAGTTTGGACGATAACCTGATGGAACAGAACCAAGGTGCCAAAAAGATCGGCCAGTTGTTCAAAGAAGGCAAACGGGAAGATGCTGAAGCGTTGAAGGCCCGGATGGCGGAATTGAAGGAGGCGGAAAAGGCAGGCCGTGCCAAGCTGCAGGAGCAGGAAGCATTATTGCAGACCAAGATGGTGTTGCTGCCCAACCTGCCCAACCAGGCTGTGGCGCCTGGCAAGGGAGCAGAGGACAATGAGATCGTCTATACCGAAGGCGATGCCTCCAACTTCGATTACGAGGCCATGCCGCATTGGGAGCTGGTGAAGAAATACGATATCATCGACTTCGAACTCGGTACCAAAATCACCGGCGCCGGTTTTCCGGTTTACAAGGGCAAAGGCGCCCGGATGCAGCGCGCCCTCATCGATTTCTTCTTGGATAGTGCTATCGAAGCCGGATTCACGGAGATCCAACCGCCGTACATGGTGAACGAAGATTCCGCCTACGGCACGGGCCAGTTGCCCGACAAGGAGGGCCAGATGTATCACTGCCAAGTGGATAACTTCTACCTTATTCCCACCGCCGAGGTGCCCGTGACGAACATTTACCGCGATGTCATCCTCAAAGAGAGTGACTTCCCGCTCAAGAACTGCGCCTATTCCGCTTGTTTCCGTCGCGAGGCCGGCTCCTACGGCAAGGACGTGCGCGGCCTCAACCGTCTGCACCAATTCGACAAGATTGAAATCGTGGTCATCGAACATCCTGACCGTTCTTACGAGACGCTGGAGAAAATGACCAACTACGCTAAAGGACTGCTCACCAAGCTGGGTCTGCCTTTCCGTGTGCTGCGTCTGTGCGGCGGCGACATCAGCTTCACCTCCGCCCTCACCTATGACCTTGAGGTCTATTCCAAAGCTCAACAGAAATGGCTGGAAGTCAGCTCCGTATCCAACTTCGAGTCCTATCAGGCCAACCGCTTGAAACTGAGATTCAAGGATGCCACCGGCAAGATGCGCCTGGCTCACACCCTGAACGGCAGTGCCTTGGCCCTGCCTCGCGTACTGGCCGCCATTCTCGAAAACTATCAGACCGACAAGGGCATCATCGTGCCGGAAGTTCTTCGTCCTTACACTCGTTTTGACATCATTGATTAATATCATCTATGAAGAAAATTCTCTTTGTCCTGCTGCTGATTCTCTCCTGCGGCGCTTTGTTTGCCCAACAAAGCGAAGAGGAGAAGTTGGCGTTACAATATTATAAAGACAAAGAATTTGACAAGGCTGTGGAGCTTTTTGAGAAAATACAGTCCAAAAAGCCCAATTCCTACGTTTATTATTACTACTACGCCTCTTTAATGGAGTTGCAGCGGTATGATGATTTGGAGAAACTGTGTAAAAAACAGGTGCGCAACTTTCCGAATGTACAGCGTTACAAGGTGGACCTCGGCTATGCATACGAGCGTGCCGGTGAAAACCAGAAAGCCGAAAAACAGTACCAGGAACTGCTGCGCAACCTCCAAGCCAAGGAGTTTTCCGTTCAGGAATTGTACAGCGCCTTCTACTCCCGTATGAAATACGACTATGCCATCGAGAGTATTTTAAAAGGCCGTAAGTTGCTGAATAACGACAAGTTCTTAGCCAAGGAAATCATCGCTTTGTATCAGCATTTGAACCAGACGGAAAAGGTCATTGACGAAGCCTTGAATCTGGTGAAAGAAGATGACGATAAGTATTTGGAGCAGGCGCAGACCGCCATCCAGAACCTGTTGCAGGACGACGAAGACCAACTCAAGTACAACACCGTCAAGACCACACTTCAGAAGTACTCGCAGAAATATCCGTCCAACATCTCCTATCTGAATCTTCTTCTTTGGATCAACCAGCTGCACAAGGATTTTCCAGAGGCGTTGGAGTTGGCCAAATCCATTGACAAGCGGACCAAGAAAGAGGGTCTCAAGACGTATCCGTTAGCCCTTGTGGCGGCGGAAAACAAGGACTATGAAACAGCCATTGAAGCCTTGAACTATGTGATTTCCAAAGGCGAGGATGCTCTGAACTACGTTTTGGCCAAAATGAAAATCTTAGATGTGCGCTATCAGCAACTCACCTCCACATCACCCGTCAAGATGGTGGATGCCATGAATCTGGAGCGTGATTTCCAAAAAGCCTTGGAAGAAAACGGTATCCATTCCGGCACTATGGATTGGATCCGCAAATACGCCCATCTACTGGCTTTTTATGTGAACAAACCCCAGGCGGCCATCGACCTGCTCACCCACGCCACCTCCAATACCAAGGACAACAAAGAAAAGAGCCAATACAAAATCGACATGGCTGACATTCAGCTGTATATGGGTGATATCTGGGAGGCTTCGCTGAACTACTCGCAAGTGGATAAGGCACTGCCGAACGATGCTTTGGGCAGTGAGGCCAAATTCAAAAACGCCAAACTCTCCTTCTACATCGGAGAGTTCGATTGGGCAAAAAGCCAGCTCGATGTGCTGGCCGCCGCCACCACCAAGCTTATCTCCAACGATGCCATCTACTTCTCCCTACTGATTGCCGATAATCAGGAGGAAGAGGAAGAAGAAGGAGAGGATGAAGACACCACGCAGATGCTGTTCGGACAGGAAACCAAAAACCTGCCCCTGAAAAAATATGCCGAAGCCGATTTCCTCATTTTCCAAAACAAAGACGACAAGGCCTTGGAGGTACTGGACACGGTCATTGCCATGTCGCCGTTCGGCACATTGGTGGATGATGCGCTGTATCAGAAGGCGCTCATTTTCATCAAGCAGAAAAACTATTTGGGTGCGGAATCCCTGCTGAAGAAAATCGAGGAGAACCACGGCACCGAGCTGTTGGCCGACGATGCTGTCTATCAATTAGCGGAGTTGTACGAATATTATCTGAAGGACATTCCAAAGGCCATGGAGTATTATCAGAAAATCATCCGCGATTTCAGCAGCAGCTTGTATGTAGTGGAAGCCCGCAAGCACTATCGGGCCCTGCGAGGTGACAATATTCGTTAAAACCGGATTAGGATGGATGTTCGGGCAAAAAAGAGGTTAGGCCAGCATTTCCTGAAAAACGAGGACATTGCGCAACGCATCGCGGAGGCGGTGCGCACGCCTGACGCACACGTGCTGGAAATCGGACCTGGCATGGGCGTGCTCACCCAATTCCTGCTCCATCGGGATTTCGCCGGTTTTTCCGTCATCGAATTGGACGAGGAATCGGTGGCCTACTTGCAAAGCCATTTTCCACAATTGGGCGACCACCTCATTGCCGGCGACTTCCTTCGCTTCGATCTCGGCACCTATTTTCCGGACAAATTTGTCATTGTCGGCAATTTTCCCTACAACATATCCTCCCAAATCCTTTTTCGGATGTTAGATTACAAAGACCGTGCTGTGGAATTGGTGGGCATGTTCCAGAAGGAGGTGGCCGAGCGCATCACGGCAACGGCTGGAAAAAAACAGTATGGTATTGTAAGCGTTTTGATACAAGCGTTTTACGATACTGAATATCTGTTTACGGTGGATGAAAACGAATTTCTACCACCACCAAAAGTGAAATCGGCGGTGGTTCGCGTAACCCGTAATTTTGACAAGAAGCTGAATTGTGACGAAGAGAAATTCAAGGTAGTGGTGAAGACGGCCTTCAACTACCGACGGAAAACATTGCGTAACGCCTTGCAATCGCTTGCTTTCGCCCCTGACGTGGTAGCGACCAACCCTCTTTTCACCCGCCGCGCCGAACAGCTGACCATAGCTGATTTTGAACTGTTGGCCAATTTGTTAGGCTAATTTTCCATCATTTCTTTTTCATAGCACAATTGTGCGAACAACCGTACACCGACGGGGACAAGCTCGTCTGGAAAATCGAAGTGTGGATGGTGCAGCGATGGCTGGTCTATTCCTGAGCCCAATCCAAACAAGGCCCCGTCATGATGTTGCGTCAGCAGGCCGAAATCCTCGCCCCAGGAGAAAGGAATCTCCTTTTCCTTATAGGGCAACCCGCATTCCGAAGCGGCGCGGCGGATAACCTGCACGGCATCGGGGTGGTTGTTGGAGGCGGCGAAATACTCCTTCCAGGCAATCTCATGGCCCAGTCCCGCCGCGCCGCAAACCTCAGCCACCTGTCTTTCCACTTCGGTCTTTGTCTGTTGAAGCAGTGCATCATCCTTGGAGCGTAGCGTGAAGCGCAACACCCCATGGCCGGCGGCCACTCCATACGCATGCTCGCCAATGCGGAACTCCACCAGCGTCACCAAGCGGAAATCATCACGAAACATATCGTATTGGTTTAAAGCCAACAAGCTGTCTGTGATTGTCTTGGCAGCAGGGTAGGGACATAATGCTTTTTGCGGTTCGGCGGCATGTGCTGTGTGCCCATGCAGGTGGATGTCGCAGCTGATGACCGAGCAGGTGAAGCTACCCTCCCGGCAAATCACAGTGCCCAACTCCTCGCCGGGGATGTTGTGCAGGGCAAAAACCCTGTCCGGTTTGTATTCTTCCAATATGTTGGTCTCTATCAGCTGACGTGCGCCTTCGCCTGTCTCCTCCGCCGCTTGGAAAAAAAGCAGCACTCTGCCTTTGGCGGGTGGGTTGGCGGCCAACATCTCCGCCAATCCCAACAAGATAGCTGTATGGCCGTCGTGTCCGCACTTATGTGCCACCCCTGGCGTAGCTGAAGCGTACGGCACGTCCAAGGTCTCATCTACACGCACGGCATCAAAGTCGCCACGGAGCAGTAGCGTGCGTCCCGCACAGCCACTGTCGTACACCGCCAGAATGTGATTGTTATCTGGAAAGGTAATCAGCTTTGTAGGATGCCATTGAGACAATTTGTCCACGATAAATTGATGTGTGCGATGCTCCTGGCCGGACGGTTCCGCCAGCTGATGTAATGTATGTCGTAGCGCACGATAATCGGTTTTAGGAAAGGTTTCCATCATGATTTAATGTTTTTCGGACGCCCTTGGTCGTTTCTGAGTGAGACGTGCTGTGGCACGAATTTCTAATTGAGACGCGATTCCTCGTATCTCAACAGGACCTTTTTAATTTATTTTATACCCTAACATCAATTGGAAATTCAGATTGCGTTGCACGTATTTGTGCTGGGTGAAATTCGGATTCATGATGTTCAGCAGACCGAAATCAGCATGTACTCCGATGTAGAACTGTGAAATCTGATAGCCTAACTCCATACCCACGCCGAAATCCAGCCGTTGGAGAATCTTATCCTGGGCTAATGCATAATGCTGGAAGGTATTGTCGTTGGCTTCGCAATAGTAGATTTCCTTTTTGCCTGGCTTGTAAAGTTCGAGTTCCCCTTCCAAAATGTTCGAGAAGACTTTATCCTCGGTTGTCAGCACTTCCGATCCGTTATAGGCGAGCTTGCCGGCCATCGCCACATCCACGAAGAGGCCTGCCCCGGCCACAAAATGGTTCTTTTCTTCGGAGGAGTGGAAAAAAATCATCAAGGGGACCTTCAAATGGTGGGTGGTGTATAGATTGTTGGAGGCGATGGAGTGACGGATTCCCATGGTGTCGGAATATTGGGCGTTCTGGGTTTGCGCCAGCCGCTGCCACGAATAGAGTACGCCGGTTTGCAGATACAGTTTTTCCCTCAGCCGGACATCCACCACCAGTCCGGCGGTGGCTCCGATTTTGAGTTTCTGGTTCGATGAATAGCCGAACGCGCTTTCATTCTGGATTGTGCTGCTGGGAATCATCAGTGTGGAGCCGTTAAGGCCGGCGCGCACTGCGAGTTGAACTTTCGGGTTCTCGTTCTGCGCCCGCCCGCAAACCTGCACTAACAGGATAATAGACAAGAGGATGGATATTTTTTTCATAATGGATATTTTTTCTTGAAAAAACGATTGTTAAATATCTTTCACTGCCATCAGAAGACAGCCGTACAGTCCGGCGGTTTCTGTGCGGAGGCGGCGGTTGCCCAGTTTCACCTCCGTATAACCATGCTGGCGGGCCGTTTCTATTTCCGCCGCACTGAAGTCGCCTTCCGGCCCGATAAGCAGGATCACATCTTCGTGCGAGAAAATCTCCCGCGCCAGCTGACGGGTGTTGTCGTCGTCACACCAGGCGATGTACTTGTCGGCGGACATTGGGGCGTGCAACTCTAAAAAGTCGTCAAAGCGGGTCAGTGTCATCGGCGGCAGCCACGTGGTCTGGCACTGCTTGAGGGCCGACACTGCGATGCGCCGCATCCGGTCCATGTTGACGCGCGGTCGTTCCGAATTTTCGCAAAGGATGAAATGGATGGATTCTATCCCAAGCTCCACGCATTTCTCCACCAACCATTCTATACGATCGATGTTCTTGGTAGGTGCGATGGCCAGATGCAGCCGATGGTGGGAGTTCTCCTTCACCTTGCGCACGTTGTGCAGCTCTACCTGACAGGCCTTCGGATTGTCGGTCAGGATGGTGGCGTGTGCCTCGTTGCCCAGTCCGTCGGTCAGCAGCACTTCGTCGCCCGCGCGGTGCCGCAGCGCCCGCACACAATGCTCCGATTCCTCTTGGCTGAGTGTCACCACGGGTTGTGTCAGATCGGGATGGTAAAAATATTGGTTGAATATCATATTATGCGTCTTTTTCACTCAGTTCTAACCACCGGTTGGACTTGTCCTCCAAAACGGTTTTGATTTCCGCATAGCGACAGCCCCACTCGGCGAACTCATCCGCCGTGCCCTGCCCCGCACTCATCTTGCCCTCAATATCGCTTTTCTCCCGTTCCAATTCTTCAATTTCCACCTCCAATGACTCCAGTTCCCGTTTCTCCTTATAAGTCAGCTTGTTTTTGGGCGTTTCGCGTACCGCCTTTTCCTCCATGGGTCGGTTGGCCTTTTCGATACGCTTTTGAATGCGCATCTCCTTGTCTTTCATCTGACGGTATTCGGTGTAGTTGCCGTAATAGTCTTTGATTTTGCCATCCCCCTCAAACACAAAGATATGATCCACCAATTTATTCATCAGCCAGCGGTCGTGGGAGACAATGATCATGCATCCCCCGAAATTTGTCAGAAAGTCCTCTAAAAGATTCAGCGTGTCTATGTCGAAGTCGTTGGTGGGCTCATCCAGAATGAGGAAATTGGGATTTTTGAGTAGCGTTATGAGCAGGTGGAGTTTTCGTTTCTCACCGCCACTAAGGTCTTGATAATAGGTGTATTGCTGACTAAACGGGAATCCAAAATGGTTCAGGAACTGGGCGGCGCTGATGTAATTGCCGTTGTCCATGCGGATCACTTCGGCGTGTTCTTTCACCAGCTCCAGCACGATCTTGTTGCCGGCATATTCCATGCCGTTTTGGGAAAAATATCCGAATTGGATGGTCAATCCGGGGGTGATTTTGCCGCCGTCAGGTTTCACTTCTCCCATAATCATCTTTAAGAAAGTGCTTTTTCCGGTGCCGTTCTTGCCCACGATGCCGCATTTTTCCCCTTTTTTGAAAATATAGGAAAAATCCCGGATGATGGTCTGGTTGGGATAGGAGAAATCCAGATGGCTGATTTCCAATATCTTGTGACCAATACGTTCAGATTGCACCTTAAAGGCTTCGGGGGCGGATTCCACTTTGCGGTCCATCTGTTCCTGCAGTTGCTCGAATTGGTTGATGCGGGCGCGGGCCTTGGTTGTGCGGGCTTGCGGGGAGGTGTGCACCCATTCCAGTTCACGGCGGTACAGGTTGCGCAGACGGTCGTGTTCCGCCGCTTCGTTGGCCAGACGTTCTGCTTTTTTCTCCACAAAATAGTCGTATTTGCCCCTGTAGTGATACAAATTGCCGTTGCTCAGTTCGTAGATGTCGCTGCATACCTTGTCGAGAAAAGCGCGGTCGTGCGTCACCATCAGCAAGGTGATATTGGCGGAAGAGAGATAGTTTTCCAGCCATTCGATCATTTCCACATCCAAATGGTTGGTGGGTTCGTCGAGGATGAGCAGGTCGGTGTCGGCGATGAGGGTTTTAGCCAGCGCGGCCTTCTTGCGTTGTCCACCTGACAACTCATTGATATTCTTGAAAATATCTTGAATTCCGAATTTGGAAAGAATCTCTTTCACTTTGGATTCATAATCCCAGGCGTTGAGGCGGTCCATCTCAAGGATGGCGTCGTCCATGCGTTTCTGGGGCACAAGGTCATGTCGGTTCTTTTCCATCAGGGACATGCAGGTCTCGTACTCCTTCACGGCGCGTACTACGGGCGTCTCCTCGTCGAACAGGGCGTTCAGCACGGAATCCTTATCGTTGAAACCGTCCATTTGGGGCAGATAGGAGACCACGATGTCGTTGCGGATTACCACCTGGCCTTCATCGGGGACATCGCGACCGGCAATAATGTTGAGGAGCGTGCTCTTGCCTGTACCATTGCGGGCAATGAGTGCGCTCTTCTGGCCTTTCTCCAAGCCGAAGGTTATGTTTTGAAACAGTTTTTTCTCTCCTACCGACTTGGATAGATTATTGACGGTGAGATAGTTCATGTTGGCTTTTGGCAATTGGCCATTGGCTGTTGGCTAACAGTTTTAGCTAATGACAAATGGCTAACGGCTATTTTACCGCTATGGTTTCGATCTCCACCAAAACGCCCTTGGGCAGATCGCGGACGGCAAAGGCGGCGCGGGCCGGCGCATTGACGAGGAAATACTGGGCATAGACTTCGTTCATTGGGGCGAAGTTGGCGATGTCGCTCAGCAGGCAAGTGGTTTTCACCACATCGTCGAAGGAATAGCCGGCCTCCAAGAGGATGGCGGCGATGTTCTTCATCACCTGTTCCGTTTGGGCCTTGATGCCCTCGGGCACGATGCCGGTGGCGGGGTCAACGGGAATCTGACCAGAAATAAACAACATGCCATTGGCCTCGATAGCCTGGCTGTAAGGACCGATGGCGGCGGGAGCCTTGTCGGTATGGATAACCTTTTTCATTTTTATATAATTTTGATAATTAAACAATTGCACTCCAATTGAAACGGGCTTGCAAAAATAACCTTTTTTATCGTTTTTTTCATCGGTCCGTTTGCAAAAAAATATTATTTTTGCACGTAATAAAAAGTATGTTATTATGTCTTTTATTACAGATAGAATTGCTCTTGACGGATTGACGTTTGACGACGTCCTGTTGATTCCCGCCTACTCCGATGTTTTACCCAAAGAAGTCAGCCTCCAGACGCGTTTCACGCGCAACATCATGTTGAATCTGCCGTTCGTTTCTGCCGCCATGGACACGGTGACAGAGGCCAATATGGCCATTGCTATCGCCCGCGAGGGTGGTATCGGCGTGATTCACAAGAACATGTCGATTGCCGATCAGGCGCGGCAGGTGGCATCGGTGAAAAGGGCCGAGAACGGCATGATCAACTCGCCCGTCATCATCACCGCCGACAAGACCGTGGGCGACGCGATGCGCATCATGGCGGAATACCATATCGGTGGCATCCCGGTGGTGGACGGCCAGAACAAACTCATCGGCATCGTCACCAACCGCGACCTCCGTTTCGAGAAAGAGTTGCGTAAGCCCATCGACCAGGTGATGACGAAGGAAAACCTCATCACCACGACGCGCAACACGGGACTGAATGAGGCCAGCGACATCCTGCAGCAATACAAGATCGAGAAACTGCCCGTGGTGGCCGAGGACGGCACGCTTCTGGGTCTCATCACATACAAAGACATCACCAAGGCGAAGGACAAACCGTACGCTTGCAAGGACCAGCTGGGTCGCTTGCGGGTGGCCGCCGGCGTGGGCATCACCGCCGATGCCGTGCAACGTGCCGAGGCTTTGGTGGAGGCTGGCGTGGATGCCTTAGTGCTGGACTGCGCCCACGGACACTCCCGGAATGTCATCAACACCTTATTGGAAATCAAGAAGAACTTCGCAAACGTGGACGTTGTGGTGGGCAACATCGCCACCGGTGAAGCCGCGCAGATGCTGGCCGACAACGGTGCCGACGCCGTGAAAGTGGGCATTGGACCGGGTTCCATCTGCACTACGCGTGTGGTTGCGGGCGTGGGTGTGCCTCAGCTCAGCGCTGTTTATGGCGTGTACAAGGCTCTGCAATCTTACGATATCCCGCTCATCGCCGACGGTGGCATCCGCTATTCCGGCGACATCGTGAAAGCGTTGGCGGCGGGCGGCAGCTCCGTGATGCTGGGCGGTCTGCTGGCCGGCGTGGAGGAATCGCCGGGCACCACCATCCTTTTCAACGGCAGGAAGTTCAAGACGTACAGGGGTATGGGCTCCTTGGAGGCCATGCAGCACGGATCCAAGGATCGTTACATGCAGAGCGATGTGGACGATGCCAAGAAACTTGTGCCCGAAGGCATCGTGGGCCGCGTGCCCTATAAAGGCGACCTTTATGAGGTGATTTACCAGATGGCCGGTGGTCTCCGTTCCGGCATGGGCTACTGCGGTGCCCGCACCATCAGTGACCTGCACCAGGCACGCTTCTGCCGCATCACCAACGCCGGCGTCCAGGAAAGCCATCCGCACGACATCACCATCACCGCCGAAGCCCCCAACTACTCTTCGGAGTCCAAATAATTATGATTCACCTTTCATTAAATATATTGTAGAATTAAAATCTGTCTGATATGAAAAATATTATTGTCGGTATTGACTTTTCCAACAGTGCTATGGTCGCCATGCGTCACGCCGTGGCCATCTGCCTGAAATCACAAGCCAACTTGCATTTGGTATGGGTGAAAACTCCCAGCGTGACCTCCAGTGCAAACGAATATGACGAAAGCAAAACCTACGTGCAGCACATCCAGGAGAAAATGAGCGAATGGGTGAAGCTGTGCCGACAGGAGTCGCCTGAAACCAACATCAACAGCGTTATCCTGGAAGGAAAACCGCATATCGAGATTAACACGTATGCTTCCAATTTGCCGGAATCCATGATTGTGATGGGTGCACACGGCGCATCCGGTTTCGAAGAGGGCTACATCGGCAACAACGCCTACCGTATGATCAACAACTCGGAAGTGCCGGTTCTGATTATGCGTGAGAACATCCAGATTAACCGCGACTTACACAAGATCTTCGTTCCGATAGACATCAGCTTCGAGACGTTGCAGAAGATGCGCCATGCCATCTATCTGGCCAAGGCCTTTGCTGCGCAGATCTATCTGTTCGGTGTGAACTATCCGAACACGGCCGAGGCGCGCCACATCATCAACGTGCAGCTGCGTAACGCCATGGAGATGTGCGACGAGGCCAACGTTCGTTACACCGCCGAAGCGCATAATGTAACCAATAATGATGTCTGCAAAACCATTCTTGAATCGGCCAAAGAATTGGATGCCAACCTTATCACCATTATGCGTGAGGAGGCTGAAACCGACTTCACGGCATCCCGCAACATGCGCCAGATTCTGAGTACCTCCCCGATGCCGCTGCTCATCATCCCTAACAAAAACGCCTTTTCTGTAGGACGTTAGTCATGAAGAAGGATGGCAAACGGCTGCTGCGTGCGGGAAACATGCTGAACCCTTCTCCCGTGGTCATGGTCTCGTGCGGCAGCACCCTTGACGAATATAATATCATCACCATCGCATGGACGGGTACGGTTTGTTCGGACCCGCCCATGTGTTTTATTTCCGTGCGGCCGGAACGACATTCCTATCAACTGATCCGGGAGAGCGGGGAGTTTGTCATCAACTTGGTGAGCCGCGAGTTGGCTCCTGTCGCCGACTGGTGCGGCGTGCGTTCAGGCAAGAAATACAACAAGTTTTTGGAAACAGGTCTCACCCCTGTACATGGTTCGCACGTCAGCGCTCCCCTTATCAACGAGGCGCCCGTGAACATCGAGTGCAAGGTGACGCAGGTGATTTCCCTTGGCACTCACGACATGTTCTTGGCGGAAGTGGTGGCCGTACATGCCGACGAAAAACTTTTTAACCCCAAAACCGATGCTTTACAGCTTCAGCGTGCAAACTTGGTTTCCTATTCCCATGGGCATTATTATGATTTGGGTAAAATAATAGGAAAATTCGGTTTTTCCGTCGAGAAGAAATAAGATTCCGTCAATAAAAAACGAGATTTTATGAAAATTAAAAGCGTATTAGACTATTTGGAGCAGAGATTTCCCCTTTCTTTACAGGAGGATTTTGACAACTGCGGCGTGCAATGTGGTGATGTGGAACAGGAAATCACCGGTGCGCTGGTCTGTTTTGAGATGTCGGAGAAGGTGATTGAAGAAGCCCTTTCCATGAACGCCAATCTGGTGATTTCGCATCATCCTCTGATTTTACGGCGGGGTATCTGCAAAATAGAGCCCAAGGACCGAGTGGGTGGTATCATCTGCAAAGCATTGGAACACAAGATGGTGCTTTACTCCATGCATACCAATATTGACAGTGCGGCGGGTGGCGGCAACGATGCTTTTGCGGAACGTCTCGGCTTGACGGATGTGCGTGTATTAGTGCCCGCGGCGGGCGAACAGACCGATGGCAGTGCGCGTAACGGCCTCGGACGCATCGGCCGACTGCCACAAGCCATGTCCACAGTCGAATTTCTCAAATTTGTCAAGGAAAAGATGAACTTGAGTGTCATCCGGTACAATGGCAGCGTGGACAGGACCATCGAACGGGTGGCCGTGTGCGGCGGTGGTGGCTCGTCGTTCATCGAGGATGCCCTGGCCTCCGGAGCCGATGCCTACGTGACCGGCGACATCAAATACCACGACTTTTTCCGCCCTAACGGGAAAATGCTCCTCGCCGACATAGGACATTATGAGGGAGAATACTTTATCCGTGAAATAATATATAAGGAAGTTACGGAAAAATTTCCTATTTTTGCAGCCGCAATTTCTAAAATGGATAAATTGGAAATTGAGTATTTGTAATGTAATTAGTTAATCATTCAGAATATGGCCAAGAAAAAAGTTGCTGAAGAAGAAAATCCGGCTCAAGTGGAAATGACTGCCGCCGAAACACAAACCCCAAAAACCGCCAAAAAGAAAACCAAAACCGCTGATGCGGAGCCGACACCTGACACCCCGGAAGTAGCAGAGGTAACACCCGCCGCTGAAGTGATACTTGAAGACGACGTCACCGTTGAGAAAACTGCTGACGGTGTCATCGAGGTGAAAAAACACGAAGACAATCAGGTCACCGCCGAGGAAATCACCATTGAACAGAAGCTGCTTTCCCTGTATAATCTGCAGCAGATTTGTACAAAAATCGATGATATCCGCATGATCCGTGGCGAATTGCCGGAAGAGATCCGCGACAACGAGGACGAATGCGAAGGTAAACGCACCCGTATCGCCAAGTTCAACGATGAGATTCATAACCTGAAATTGAAAATCTCCGGCGAGAACACCAAGAAAGAGGAGGCTGCCGCTGCCATCAAGAAATATGAGGAGCAGCAGAACAACGTCCGCAACAACCGCGAGTACGAATCCTTAAGCAAGGAAATCGAATACCAGAACCTCGAAATCCAGGTTTCTGAAAAGCATATTGCCAAATACAACGCTGACATCGCTGAAAAAGAGGCCCTCATTCAGGAAACCTCCGAAAAGCTTTCCGAACTGGAAGAGGTTCTGAAGCAGAAGAAATCCGAGTTGGAAGGCATCATCGCCGATACGGAGAAAGAAGAAGCCGAATTGTTGGAAAAGGCTGAAGTTCTCAAAGCCAAGGTGGACGATCGTCTGCTGATGGCTTTCGAGCGTATCCGTAAGAACGCCCATAACGGTTTGGCCATCGTCAAGATTGAGCGTGACGCCTGCGGCGGCTGCTTCAGCAAAATCCCGCCTCAACGCCAGCTCGACATTGCCCTGCACAAGAAAATCATCGTGTGCGAGGCCTGCGGACGTATCTTCATCGACGACAAACTGGTTCACAGCCAGCAGGAAGCCTAATCTTCTAACCCTATTTTCATGGACAAACAGGAACTGCGCCGGCACATCCGGCAGCTGAAAAAAGCGTGTGCCCCGGAATCACTTGACACGCAATCCCGCCATATCCTCCAGAAACTTGCCGCGCACCCCGCCTTCCAACAGGCGCGCACCGTGATGCTCTACGCTTCCCTTCCCGATGAGGTGCGGACTTTGGATTTTTTGGAAGAATGGAAAAACAGGAAACAGATCATCCTCCCCACCGTGGTGGGCGACGACATCATTCCGGTTGAACTCACTGCCGACTGTCCAATGCAGGAGGGGGACTTCCACATCCTTGAACCGCAAAGTCATCCTTACGAAGGTCCACTCGACCTTATCGTGGTGCCGGGCATGGCCTTCGACCGACAAGGTCACCGATTAGGTCGTGGCAAAGGGTATTACGACCGTTTTTTAATAAAATATCCCGAGGTGAAGACCATCGGGATATGTTTCGATTTCCAGTTGCTGGATGAGGTTCCCTCGGAACCCCACGACCAGGTTATAGATGAGATAATCTCCTTTTAATCAGATGTCTTAATGCCGTAGGCCAGATCGCCGGCATCGCCAAGGCCGGGCACGATGTAAGAGTGCGCGGTCAGTTCCTCGTCAATGGCTCCAATCCAGAGAGTACACTTGGAAGGCTTCAGGTGATGTTGCAGATATTCAACACCTTGGCGGCTGGCAATGATGCTCACAATGTGCGTGTGCATTGGCTCTCCTTTGGTCATCAGCTCTTCGTAGGCTAACAGCATTGACTTGCCAGTGGCCAGCATGGGGTCGGCCAGAATGAGCGTCTTGTCGTCCAATTCCGGTGCCGACATGTAGTCCACCTGAATCTCGAAGGTGCCGTCCTTGTAGTATTTGCGGAATGCGGAAATGAAGGCGTTTTCGCCGTGGTCGAAGTAGTTGAGCAGACCTTGGTGCAGGGGCAGGCCGGCACGCAGGATGGTGGCCAGCACAGGCTTTTCCATCAGGCGCGGAATCTCGGCAATGCCTAATGGAGTGGAGACCTCCTGCGGTTTGAAATTCATTGTTTTGCTGATTTCGTAGGCGAAAATCTCGCCGATGCGCTCCAAATTCCGGCGGAAGCGCATACTGTCGATCTGTACTTCAGCACTTCTGATTTCAGCAATGAACTCGTCAAAAAGAGAGTTCTGGTTTCCAAGGACATTCAAGTTGTTTTTCATCGTAGTAGGTTTTTCAACGTTTGTCGGGGCAAAGATAGTGAATTTTTCCAAAATCGCGACAGTGCTATGTTTATCTGTCGTTATGCGAACGGTGAGATGCCACTACTTTTCTTCCAAACCAATGTGTTAAATTCAACTATCATTTGTTAAAAACAAAACACTAAATATTAATTATTTGATTATCAGAAGTAAAAAATTTAATCAGAGATATCGACAAACGATGACTTTTGTTGTATGTTTGCATTTCAAATACTAACGAATTACAAATAAATATAAAAACCTTTTTATTCAATCCTTTATCATAAAAACCATACAATGGCACCGACTAACATAAATCCGCAGGATTTGAGCTGGGCCGAGCTCAAAAACATCGTTTTAGCTGTATCAGACCAGGTGGAAAAAACATCCAGGCAGATGGAAGAGACATTCGCGCGAATGGATAAGTCAGACAAGAAGTTCAAGGAATTGTCCAGCAGGTTCAGTTCTACCATTGGCAATCTTACAGAGGGGCTAATGGAACCCGAGGCGCTTAGAATCTTCAAGAAAGCCGGCTTCCAGGTGAACCGCTATTTTACGAACATGAAAAAACACGACAAGGACTCGAACGTGGAGATGGAAATTGACCAGTTCATGGTGGATGGCACGACGGCCATCGCGATGGAAATCAAGACGGCATGCAACAAAAGCGACATTGACTACTTCATTGCCAAGATGGGCCGTTTCAAGGAATTGTGTCCGGAATATAATGACAAGACCGTGTATCTGGCCATCGCATCCATCAAGTACAACCGGGGTTCGGACCGGTACGCGCACGAGAAGGGCTTGCTGGTGGTGCGCGCCACGCCCGACAACATCTTCACCCTCGACTCGTCAGAAGGCGATGAAATGTTGACATATTAATTATTGTATCAACAAGCCTTTACACGCCAATCAAGCGTAAATCTGTCATTTTCCAAACACCCTATCAAAGATGGCGGGTACCTCTTTCATGTAGTATTCCAGCGTGAAACATTGGGCCAACTCTTCGGGGGAGAAGTTGGCGCGGATGGTCTCGTTCTGGAGTAGCAATTCCTGATAGTCGAAGCCGTCGAACCAGGCCTTCATGGCGATAGGTTGTACCAAGTCGTAGGCTTTCTCGCGGGCGAATCCCTTGTTTATGAGGGCTGTCATGACACGTTGGGCGAAGATGACCTTGTTAGTCATGTAGATGTGTTTCAGCATATTTTCCGGAAATACGACCAAGTTTTCCAGAATCTTGCCGAAGCGGTTGAACATATAATCCAGCAGGATGGTGGCATCGGGGAGCATTATGCGCTCGGCGGACGAGTGCGAGATGTCGCGTTCGTGCCACAGGGGGATGTCCTCGTAGGCGCTTACCATGTAGCCGCGCAGGATGCGTGCGCACCCGCACATGTTCTCGCTGCCTATGGGGTTGCGCTTGTGCGGCATGGCGGACGACCCCTTCTGGCCCTTACCGAACGCCTCTTCCGCCTCGCGCAGTTCCGTGCGTTGCCAATGGCGCACCTCCACGGCCATCTGCTCCATGGTGGAAGCAATGAGGGCCAGTGTGCCCATATAGTGCGCGTGACGGTCGCGTTGCAACACTTGCGTGGAGATGTTGGCCGAATGGATACCCAGCTGTTCGCAAACATAATCCTGAACAAACGGCGGCGTGTTGGCGAAGTTGCCCACTGCCCCGCTGATCTTGCCGCACTCCACATCGGCGGCGGCGGCTTCGAAGCGGGCCACGTTGCGTTTCATTTCCTCGTACCATAGGGCCCACTTCAATCCCAACGAGGTGATGTCGGCATGTACGCCGTGCGTGCGCCCGATACAGGGTGTGTCCTTGAATTCGTAGGCTCGTTTTTTCAGAATCTCCATGAAACGCTGGAGGTCGGCGCGAAGGATGTTGTTGGCCTGCTTGAGGAGATAACCGTTGGCCGTGTCCACCACGTCGGTGGAGGTGAGCCCGTAGTGTACCCACTTGCGTTCTTCACCCAATGACTCGCTCACCGCACGGGTGAAGGCTACAATGTCGTGGCGCGTTTCCTGCTCAATCTCATAGATGCGCTCCACCTTGAAGGCGGCTTTGTCTCTGAGTTTCTGCACATCCTCGGCAGGTATCACCCCCAGCTTGCTCCAAGCGGCGGCGGCTTCAATCTCGACTTTCAAATAGGCACCGAATTTGTTTTCCTCCGTCCATACGGCACTCATTTCCGGACGCGAATAACGTGGTATCATGTCAGCTGTTTTTTAGAATGCAAAAATACAAAAACTATCGTTTGACAAACCGTCTCACCGCCATTCCTTTTTCCGTCTCAACCCGTATCATATACAGGCCGGCAGCCAAATGCGAAACATCCAGTTCCACTTGGTTGGCATCAACCTCTTTGGTTTGCAAAACATTACCATATACATCATAGATTTCAATCCGGTGCAACAGCTCTCTTGAGTCTTGTAGTGTGAGGATACCTGTGGTAGGGTTCGGATATAATGACACGGCCACCTCGTAGTTGGCAACGCCGACCGTATCCTCCGGTCCCGACTCGGGCAACGTCCGGAACGTCTGCGTGTCACTGTAAACACTTTCCCACAGAAGGTTACAACGGGCCTTCACCCGGACATGGTATTCCGTATTCGGTAGCAGATTGTCGTAAACCTTGGCGGGAACAGACAAACCCTCTTCATCGGGGGAATCCGACCCGTCGGCCCACAGCTGCACATACCAGAAATCCTCGTCGCCTCCGGGTGCCCACTGCACTGTGGCACTGGTCTGCCCGATGTCTGAAACCGTCACCAGGGACGGAGGCAGACACTCTATCATATCTTCTTCCACCTGCACATTATCCAAGCCGCAGTAATCATGACCTGTGTATGTTGTTTTATAACGGAAAGCGATATAGCCCGCCACCGGCACATTCGCATAACGGTAGAAATGAATCGTGTCGTAGGCACCGTTGATATTCGTCTCCGGAGTGATTTGTTCAACCGCAACAAACGTGGAAGTGTCGGTGTTATCCGTCATATAACCGAGTTCCAGACGGCTATCCAGTTGATACATCCGTTTCCAGAAGGATATTTTAAGATTGTACAACGTATCCGCCATCTCGGGCAATACCAAATAGGAATAATATCCTATCCCGTGTGCAAACATCATCACCCCATTGGGACTGGTGTAATTAAAGCCATATTGCACAATGTGCGGCATAGGTATCGAGGAGGAGGTGCGGTAGGCGAGCCAGCAGGGCGGCACCCGACCGGTAACTTGTTGGGATGCTCCTTCATAGCTATCAAAGTTATCGATGTATGGCAATGGTTTGGGTGTCACACACCATGTGCGGGCCGACACAGGTCCGAACCACTCGCTTTGGTCGTCGGGAGAGCAGTAGGCCCGGATGTAAAACTCGTAATCCATACCCTCCTGAAGACCTGTTATCGTTAGTGGAAGTGTGTCGGTAAGGACTAAATTGGCATTATCATCCGGATCCACACCCCGCAAACCGTATGCTATCTGCCAATAGTTGTTATCGTTGAGGGTGTCCGTCCACTGCAACTGCACCCTATCAGCCATAATAGCCAGGATCTGAAGGTCTTGCGGAATCAAGCAGGTTGGAATGCGTTCCAGATTCACGTCATCGATATTGAAATTGACGTTGTTTCCCCCTTGAGCCTTAAACGCAATGTATCGTCCTGTTCCCGTGTAGGTGTCAAACGGGATAATGACCTCGCTCCAGCCGGCAGCCACTCGGGTCACCGCCTGAACTTCCTCGAAGGTGGAGGTGTCATACGGATTGGTCATCATACCCACATGGAGTACAGTTGAAGAGAGGGACGCGTTCCAATAGAAACGCAATTGGACGGTATCTAACGAGATGGTATTTCCTACTGGCGGCAAGGTGGCGATGCAGAAATCATTGCTGGCATGGAAATACAGCGACCGCGAACCATTGTAATGGGAAGTGTTGATGGTATAAGGATACCAGATGTTGGAGGAGAACATGCTGGTAGAGTTTTTCTCCCAGCATAACGGGAAGGTGTAATTGGCGGTGCCTAACGAATCAAAACTCTCATTATACGGCAAAGAACTGATTGGGAAACATTGCGTGCGGAAAGAGATGGCGGACGACCAGTCGCTATACGATTGGTTTTCGCAGGCGGCACGCACATAGACATCATAGAAAGTGGCATCTGTCAGGCTGTTTATCGTGATGGGATGGTTGTAAGCTGTCATCACAATGCCGGCACCGGCCGTTTCAGGATTGAAGCCCGCGGGACCGATGACCACCTGCCATTCGCTTTCACTGCGCCCCGGGGTCCAGTCCACCTCCACCGAATGAATGCCGATGTTGGAAACCGACACGTTCACGGGATTCACACAGACGGGCGCATAATCCACTTGCAGATTGTCCACGTAGAACACCGTGGGAACAGCCCCTTGCGACCGGAACGACAAATATTGTCCCGTACCCGTGTAGGAGGTCAGCGGAATCTCATATTCGTTCCACACCCGCGTGCGGGCATGAAGGGTCTCAATCAGAGTGAATGAGGCGGTATCGCTCGGGTTGGTCATCACACCCACATCTATCGAGCGGTTCAGTTCATCGAATTTACCCAGGAAATGCACCTGAAGTTTCGACAAAGTATCCTGCAGCAGCGGGGTGGACACATATTCGTATTGGTTGGCATTATGAGACAGGAATAAGGCTCCCGGGGCAGTGAAATAGGGTTGGTGCTGCAAGTTGGAGATGGCCGACATGCCATTGCCGGTCTTGGACCAACAGGGCGGGAACACATTGCCACTAGAGGCGATACTGGTGCCATAGTTGTCGAAAAACTCCTGATAGGGAACCTGAGAATCCAAGCAATTGGTGTTGAACGCCATCCCCGCCGACCAGCTGGAATAGGCCGTCCCGTTGCAGATATTCCGGACATAAAAGGCGTATCGCGTGCCTGGGGTGAGCCCAGTCAGCGTCACAAAATTATCATACGAGGGGTACACCGTGGCTGTGTCGGGATTGAACCCTGCCGGACCATATACGTACTCCCAAGAACTGGCCATCATATCCATTGGCCAGGACACGTGTGCCGACGTTTGGGTGATTTGGGAGGCCGTTGCATAATTCGGGGCCGGACAATCCGTATAATCGATGAGGATGTTGTCCATATAGCCGTAACTGTCCGACGTGCCCGTATTGCTTCGGAATGCGATATAACGGCCCGTTCCCTGATAGTCGGAAAGGTCGGCCTCGGCATGGTACCAGGAGCCCCACTCAAACGTCAGGGTATGGTTTATCGGGGTGAAGGTGGACGGATCCAACGGGTTGGTCATCACACCCACCTGTATCTGCGTCATGTAATACATCCTGATCTTGAAACTCACCTTCACATACTGCATATCAATGGATGCATCCAGTGCCGGCAGGGCTAAGGTGGTGTAGCTGGTGTTCTGGTTGTAGAGGAACAGGGAACCGATGCCGTCATAGAGGTAATAGCTGTCGCCTGTAATCGTTTGTTCAGAGGAAACATGGCTGCTGGTATATCGGGTTTGAATGTGCCAGCAAGGCGGCATCACAATATCTCCGTATGTACCATCGCTCACGCCATACGTATCGAAAGTCTCCAAATAGGGAAGCGTGGTAATATTTTCACACAGCGTCATTTGTGAGGCCTCCACGGTATAACGGCTCTTGTCGGTAGCGCTGCATATAGAGCGTATTTTATAGGAATACACCGTGAAAGGCGAGAGACCGGTAAGCGTGCAGAAGGTGTCGGACACCACCACCGACGACCATGTCAGCGACGTGTCGGCCTTATAGGCCACCTCCCATTGGGCCTCGTTGCCGCCCCGTTCCCAATTCAGCCCGATATAATCGTTTCCTAACTGTGTGACGGTAACGTTTTTAGGTCTGTGGCACGTGGGCTGGTAATCCACAATCACATTATCCAGATAATCATATCCAAGAAACTGCTGTCCCGATTTGAACGCGATACATCGGGCCGTGCCGGTATAGCCGGTAAAATCCACATCATACTCACTCCACTGGCTGGGCACTATCGTCACCGTATCCCACGGAATGAAACTTGTGATATCATTGTTTTCCTGAATAAAACCAATCTCCAGTTTATACGAAGAGCTGGCGTACAGTAGGAAAGAGACACGCAAATTGGAGATGGGAATAGCGTCGCTGATAGGGGGAAGGGCTGCGTATGAGGCCTGCGTGTTGGTACCTTTGAAATAGTAAGCCCCAGGAGGGGAATAGGAGTACAAATCATGGATATAGGGATATTGGGGATTTGCGTTCGTCGCCGTGTAGCCATGCTGCCAGCAGTCGGGATGCGTGTTGTATCCCACCCCGTTGTAGTCGAAATTCTCCTGATACGGCAATGTCTTGATTGCCCCGCATTGCGTCTTGAAAGAGAGAACATCGCTCCATGGGCTTGGCTCATTATTGGAACAAATGGTTTGAACCTGAAGTAAATACGGAGAGCTGACCACCAGCGGGTAGACCAGACAGCTGTTGGAGGTGATGCCGGAAATGATGTGCCAATCCTCCTCATAAACCGTTTTATAGCGGATGATGGTATTGGCGGTGTTGGGGTCGGACACCCAGTGAATCATCGCGCTGCTGTCCGTGATATTCGTGGCTGACACCTGTACGGGACGGGCGCATAGCGGGATGGTGTTTATTTCCAGATTATCAATAAAATAATGATATCCTACCCTCCGGGGAGTCTGCAGGCGGAACACGATATGCTTGCCGCTGCCGGTATGTTGGATCGTATCCAAGTAAAATTCGAAAAACTCCCACGTGTTCGTTGCCGTGGGTACCGCATCGCCCACGTATTCGTATGTGCTCTCGTCCAAGGGATTGTCGCACACATATACTTTCAACCGGCCGCATTGGGTGTTGCCGTCGCGATAGGCGTAAAAGCTGACCGCCAACGTTTGTATGGCCGCCCCGATGGCAGGTGTGGCCACCCATGTTGTATCCGTTTGTATTTCAAGACATTGTAACGGACTATAATACACATTGGGGTTTCTCGTCACCTGCGGCTGTATATCCACATCCGCCGCCACCCAACAATCTGGCGCACTGCCCGTTGCCTCTTGGTCAAAGCGTGTGCTATACGGCACACCTACAGGCATATCGCATAATGTGCGACAGGTTACGGGGAAGGAAAACACACTGCGGATGCCGGACGCGCATTGCGAGCAGACCTGAACCACATACTCCGTATTGGGCCATAGACCATTGATGGTGTAAAACGTGTCCGTAATATTCGGAATCTCCACCCAGCTTATATCATCCTCATTCTTATAAGCGAGGGTGTATCCGGTAGGCAGGGACGACGAGAAGGGCTTCCACGAGCAGGTTACCGAATGGGTTGTGGCATCCGACTGCCAGATTTGTACCGGAGAGTGGCAGGAATTCGGAGTGCTCACCACAATATCATCCAAATAAAACTCATTGTAAGTATGGATAAAATCATTCGGGGTTTTCGCCATGAGAGCAATACGGTTTCCCGTACCATTATACGATGAAAGGGAAATCTGATATTCAGCTTCATTATCCAACAAATCCACTGAATCCACCACCACGAAGCTACCGGAAATGTCTGCCGTATTGGACACCACACCCACCAACAGCCGGCCTATATTTTCTGTTTCGGATGTCTTTTTCCCCGACAGGCGTAGCGTCAACTGGGAAATCGGCATGTCATCGATGGCTGGCATTACTGCCACCGCTTTCTGTTGGTTCTCCACCAGAAAGGCAAGGCTCCGATACCGTGATCCGTATATTCTGGGTTCCACATACGGATACAATTCCGAAGAGGAGGTGTTGTAGCGCAGCCAGCACGTCGGCATGGGGTTCAAGACAGTATTGTCCAATTCGTAATAATCGAAATTCTCCATGAAGGGCAGGCTCGCCGATTGGCAGGTCGTGGTGATGGCAAACGAGCCCGCCAAGAACTGGTTGCCGCACGCTGCTTTGACCCGGACTTCAAACGAATAGTTTTCCTCAGGATTTAAACCATTTATAACCAAACTGTTATCATAAATATTCGTTTCTTCAATCCATTGGCTTTGGCCGGATTGTTTGTAATGCACCGTGAACGGGGCCGTTCCAGGAAAGGCATCCCATGCCACGCGTACAAAATCGGACCCGATTTGGGCTACATAAAGGGCTGCCGGGTGCATACATGCCATGGGTTGCAGGGAAAAGTCTTCCACATAAACAGTGCCGTCCAGCGCTTTAAGTGCAATATGGGAACCGCTGCCCCAATAGGTGTGCAGACCTGCATACACCTCTTCGTATTGACTGACAGTAGAAGGCGACACGGTGTCCACCGGCACAAAGGTATAGGGGTCGTCCGGATCCGTCATGACCCCCACCACCAGCGCGCCTGCCGCTGAGGTCTTATAAACTTTACACTGGACCACCATTTGATGTATATCCAACAGTGTGTCATTGAATTTCGGAATCACCGCGATACCATACCGGTTGTTTTCCGCCGACAATTTCAATACGGGAGAAGACACGGATGTAAGGGTGGTGATGATGGGCATGATTCCATTATTGTAAGGAAAGGGAATCTGTTTCCAGCAATTTGGAAAAGTGTCGCGGTAGGCATCGAAATTCTCCTGATAGGGCAGTGCTGTCAAGACACACGGGTCGGGCAAGGTGCTGCCGCAAACCGATGCTGACAGCGGGGAGGTGCCATTGATGCACACCGTCTGCACCTGGTAGCAGTAGTTTTGGTCGGGCAGCAGAAGCGTGTCGTTGTCCTCGTAGTCCAGCGTGCCCACGGGCTGGCCGGTTAGCAGAACGCCATCTCTATATACTTGAAAACCAGTTATATTGTCATCCGTATAATAGCCATACACCGACAGAGGCATACCCATCTGTTCCATAGAGGTGGAATCTGTCCACGGTTGCCAAATCCCTGTTAGGGGCGTTATCCGGTAGGCGTTGCCGGTGGTCACATGCTGGTCATCCACCAATGGCACACCAAAGACAGGCTGTGCGGAGGCCGTCACAAAGGAAACGGCAATCCAATAGTCGCCGGGATCCAGCAGAGTGTTCACATTCACCTCCACTTTGAAGATCGGGCGGATGGTATCCATATAATAATTCGGCGTATAGGTTCCGGGGGTTTGCACGCGGTACGCGGTTGTCCACGTGCAGGTGGCCGGCAGCATACCCGCCGACTGCCAAAGGGCTTGCGTGCTCGTATCCGTTGGGCGTTCCCCATACACATACACGTATGCGCCTGTGACGGGAGAGGCCGTAACCGGCACATTTTCAGCATATACATAGAAATCCATCTTTGTAAGTTGCGCCTGACGGGTGAGGCGTATGTCATCCGCCATCGCATAACCGGAACCGCTTGTCCGCATGCCCAATGAGGTCTGGCCGCCATACAGCACGCTGAGGTCAGTCCCGTTATATCCTTCGCCGGGGTGGTTTATAATCTGATCCTGCCTATGCAGCACCAAACGTGACCCGTTCGCGTTGGGAAGGTTCCAGCTGACACGCATGGAACGGTGGCTGGTGGGTGTTACGTTCACTTGCGAGGGGATCCCGCAGTTCTGAGCTTGAAGAGTTGAAAAAAGAAACACCCATACTAGAAAAGTAATAAATCTTCTTTTCATTACACTGTAAATCAAATAATTATAATTAAACAACCATAAAAAACAGTCCTATTATTCGTCTCCACAAAAATACAAAAAAGTATTGTCGTTCACGTTTATAGCCGAATGGAAAATTTATTTTGTATTTTTGCCCGCATTAAAAAAGAGTTTTATGGCACAGGAAAAATTCGCAATTATAGGGGCCGGTCATTTTGGACAGGCCATCAGCAGGGCATTGTCGGAGAAGGGTTACGAGGTGTTGGTTATTGATTCCAACCTTAATGTGGTGCAGGATTTGTCGGAGGATGTGGCGTATGCTGTATGTACGGATGCCACCAACAAGCGTGCCTTGCAAAACGAGAATATACAGAATTTCGATGCGGTCATCGTGGCCATCGGCAACGACTTTGTGGGTCGGTTGCTCTGCACGGCCAACTTGCTGGACTTGGGTGTGAAACGCATCATCTGCCGTGTGATGGGCAAGAGCCAGCGCACCATTCTGGAAAAGATGGGCATCACGGAGTTCCTCTCCCCGGAAGACGAGGTGGGCGCCTTGTTAGCCGAACGTCTGACAAACCCGAACATCATCTCCTATCTGCAGTTGGCCGACGATTACAAAATCGCCGAAATCATCGCCCCCTCACGGCTGATTGACTTGTCGCTTGGCGACATTAACTTCCGCGACAACCACAAGTTGAGCCTGATCACCATCCGCCGCAATTTCGAGGAGGTGGTGGCCGACAAGCTGGACACCAAGCAGCACATCATCGGCGTGCCCGACAACAAGACCGTCATCCAGGACGGCGACGTTTTTGTATTGTTCGGCAAGGAACACGACATTGACAACTTCATCAAAATCAATCTGTAATGCTTTTCGGGAAGAGCCGTAACGAATACGCGCACAGTCAGCTGAAGATTCACATCGCGCAAAACAAGGACAGGGTCCGGCGCATCATGCAGATCTGCAGTCTGATTGTTTCCCTCGTCACCATTGCCTGCATCATCTGCTACCACGGTCTCTACATCTCTTTGGAAACAAAGGAAATAATCCGCACAATCATTTTCGGCAGTATGGTGTTCTACGTGCTCAAGTATTTTCTCTTCATGTTCTACTCGCTCCATCGGAAAGAGTTTATAAAAAAATCTTGGTTTGAGTTTCTTATCATCATCATTCTGATCTTGCAGTTCCTATCGGTTTCGGTGTTCCATTTCAGCTGGAAGGTCCTGAATTCTGAAAATTTTGCGAACTATTATCTGCTTTTTATACAGCTTTATTTTCTTATTATTGTCCTGATTGAGTTGGCGAAGATGAGCAGCTCGTTGGGCAAATACAATTTGAGTCCGCCGGTGCTGATGGTGGCATCTTTCCTGTTTCTGATTCTGATAGGCACCATTTTGCTCTCCATGCCACGTATGACCACCAATGGTATCTCTCTCATTGATGCGTTGTTCACGGCCACAAGTGCCAGTTGCATCACAGGACTCAGTGTGGTGAGCACGCCGGCCACCTTTACCATACGGGGCCAGATTGTGATTATGATACTCATCCAGCTGGGTGGTATGAGTATCCTCTCCTTTGCTACGTTTTTCACCACGTTCCTTTCCCGGTCGTATGTGGGGCTCCGATACCAATATATGATTCGCGACATGATGTCCACTGACCATATTTCAGATTCCGTGTCGCTGTTGCGGAGCATTGTCCTCACCACTTTCATCATCGAGT
This sequence comes from Bacteroidales bacterium, assembly GCA_016285145.1. Classification (GTDB taxonomy): domain Bacteria; phylum Bacteroidota; class Bacteroidia; order Bacteroidales; family WCHB1-69; genus F23-D06. Next base: position 83,534 of record JAEEQE010000002.1, read on the forward strand.
TTTCGGGGGCGGCCCTACTCTTCACCTATTGGAAAACCACCGGATTCTTCGTCCACGACAGCCAGAATCTGTTCTATTCGCTGTTTTACACCGTTTCGGCTTTCAACAACGGCGGTTTTGTCCTCATTGATGAAAGTTTGTTAGACCTCGGATTGGCGCACAGTTACTTCCCGCAGGTCATCATCATGATCCTCGTCTTCCTCGGTGGCATCGGGTTCCTGACCATCCGCGATTTCTTCGGGATCAGTTATATAAAACAAAGAAACAAATATCATTGGAAAAGTCTGATGCCACAGACTAAGGTTGTGCTTATCACCACGTTCTGGATTATTGCCATCGGTTCCGTCCTTTTCTTCTTCATTGAGCGCAACCGTACATTGAGTTTGCAAACCACTCTTTTTGACAAGATTTTCACCTCCATATTCCAGATTGTCACATGCCGTACATCTGGCTTTATGGTGTTGGATGTGAACAACATGGCTTTGGCCTCTGTCATTATGATTGTAGTGCTGATGTTCATAGGTGGTTCGCCTGGTTCTACCGCCGGCGGTGTGAAGACCACCACCTTCTTTGTGCTGATAAGATCCGTCATGGCTACCATTCAAGGAAAGAAACGTATTGAATTCCGGCATAATACCATCTCGTTCAATCTGGTGGACAAGGCCACGTCCATTATCCTCATGTCGTTAACGTTTATCCTGATATCCTGTTTCTGCATGGCCTTGGCCGAGCCCGATGTGCCGCTGATAGAAGCCATTTTCGAGACTACCTCCGCTTTCACCACCTGCGGTCTCTCCACGGGTGCCTGTGCCAACTGGGGCACTGCCGCCAAAATCATTCTTATTGTGAACATGTACTGCGGACGTATCGGCACACTCACTCTTGCCTTTGCCCTCACACGGCATAAAAAAGAATCCCAGCACCAATATCCCGAATTGTATATGATGGTCGGATAATGTCTTGACGGGGAGAAGATTTTTTATTATCTTTGTCGCATAAAATTGAAAAAATCAAACCGTTAAAAATCAATCAAATACATCAACACACAATGAAAAGACTTTTTGTTTTAGGCTTACCGATTCTCGCCATGCTGATCATGGGCGGCTGCGGATTTGGGAAAATGGTTACCCGGTATCCGGAAGTGACTGTCACGTTGGATAATCCGGATTTGGAAAACAAGGGAGGTGAGGTCAACTATACCATCAAGGGGACGATTCCGCCCAAGTACATGAAGAAGAAAGCGTTAATGACGTTGAGTCCTTGTTTGAAGGTGGACGGTGTCAACGCCACGCCCTTCACCACCATCAATTTGAAAGGGGAGAAAGCCAAGGGCGACGGACAGGTCATCAGCTTCAAGAACGGCGGCACATTCACCAAAACCGGAAGTTTCAAGTTCAGCGACGACTATGAGGAAGCTGTCATTGTGGCTCCGGCCACGGCCCAAATCAAGAAGAAATCCACCACATTGAATCCTGAAAAAGAGTTGGGTGAGGGCATCTCCAACACCTGCTCCTTCATCAGCCTTCAGCCTTCCATCTCGGATGACACGCAGAACGGGGCCAACTTCCTGAACGCTCCGCATCAGTATGCCACGGAGTTCGTCGGCAAAACGGCCACTATCTACTTTGACCTCAACAGCTCGAATATGAACTGGAGCAACAAGTACAACAAAGACAAGGCAGCCAAGGATTCCATCCGCAACTTCATCGATTTTCTGAACGAAGACCTCATCATCGACAAGGTGGTAATCTCGGGTTGGGCTTCTCCCGAAGGTGAGGAAAGCAACAACCAGGGCCTTTCTGAACGCCGTTTCCAACAGGGTAAGAAGTGGTTCGAGGAACAATATGACAAATATCTGAAGGATTATGCCAAGAAGAATAAAATCAAGCTGAAAGATCTTCAGAGACCCACGTTTGCATACGTCAACAACGCCAAGGGCGAAGACTGGGACGGTTTTGAGGCGGCCATCGCCAAATCCAACATGTCGCAGAAGAACCAGATTCTGAATGTGGTCAAATCGCAGCCCAACAACGACATGCGCGAGCAGAAGATCCGTGAGATGACGGATATCTATCCGGAAATCGCCGATGTGATTCTTCCGCCGTTGCGCCGTGCCGAGATGCAGGTCATCTGCAAAAAACATGAAACCTACACCGACGCAGAACTTGTGTCTTTGGTAAAAGCCCATCCCGCTGACTTCTCCATCAACGAGCGCCTGTACGCCGCTTCCGTGGCCAATAACAACGAAGACAAGGAGGTTATCTACAAAGACCTCATCCGCAACGACAAGACGCAGAACGATTGGAGGGCCTACAACAACCTCGGCGCCATGTATCTGAACGATTATTATCAGACTGGCAATTCCGACAAGTTAGACGATGCTATCAACTATCTGACGAAAGCCGATGCCATTTCTCCTAATAACGGTATCATTCTCAACAATTTGGCTTTGGCCGAATTTTTGAAAGGCAACATGGCTGATGCCCGTACCAAATTCGAGGCTTCCGAAAGCGCCACTGTGTTCCCTGTCAACCAGAGTTATGCCAAGGGCATGTACAGCATTGTGGATGGCGACTATTTCAAGGCTACCCAGCTGTTGAACAACCACGGTTGCGACTACAATACAGCCTTGGTACAGATTCTGAACAAGGACTATCCTGCCGCGCAGAAGACGTTGGACTGCATGAAGCACATCGATGCCAAGACCTTTTACCTGAAAGCTATCCTGGCCGCCCGTCTGAAGGATGAAAACGGTGTTTACGACAATCTCCGCAATGCCATCCAGCAGGATCCCAATCTCAAGAAAAAAGCCAAACGCGATGCCGAATTCAAGAGATACCGTCACAGCGACACATTCAAACAGATTGTAAAATAATAAGAAACCCTAAGACAACAGGTTCAACCACCCTGTGTCAAAAAGCAGTTGGTCCCTGGCTCGTGCCATCGTCAGCTGCTTTTTCGTATTAAAGACACCACTATGACTGAAAACCGCAACATGGCTATCGCCTACGACTTCGACGGCACGCTCGCCCCGGGGAACATGCAGGAGTACAATTTCATTCCCGACCTCAACATGGACAAGGGCGAGTTCTGGCAGGAGGCCAATGAATTGGCCAAAAAGCACGACATGGACGAGGTGCTCGCCTACATGCACCTGATGCTGACCAAAGCCCGTGAGAAAAACATCCCCATCCGCGAAGAGGTTTTTATGAAATACGGAGAGAAAATCACCTTCTTTGAGGGGGTGGAGACCTATTTTGAGCGTATTAATGCGTACGCCGCGACCAAAAACATCCACTTGGAGCATTTCATCATTTCCTCTGGCTTGCGCGAGTTTGTGAAGGGCACGGCCATCGCCAAACATTTCAAGTCCGTTTTCGCTTCCGGATTCGAATACGATGACGAAGGCATCGCCTGCTGGCCCGCCTTGGTGGTGAATTACACCAACAAAACCCAATTTCTGTTCCGTATCAACAAGGGTATCTATAATTCTTATGACAACACGTTGATTAACAAATCGATGCCGGAAGATGAACGCGCCGTACCCTTCTCCAACTTCATCTACATTGGTGACGGAGAAACCGATGTGCCTGCCATGAAAATGGTGAACTTGTACGGTGGCACTACCATCGCCGTCTATAACCCCAATTCTGTGGCCACCCCGCATCGGCCCAAGTCGTCCAAGGACATCTGCCTCGACCTCATCCGCCAGAACCGCGCCGACTACATCGCCCCGACAAATTACTCGGAAGGCGGCGAATTAGACATCATGCTGAAAAAAATCATTGACAAAATCGCGATGGAACAAGATCTTTTGGCCATTAAATACAAGGAAGTCAACAAATAGAGAAAGAAGAGGATTTTTTAATTATCTTTGCCACATAAAAAACAGAAAATATGAAAACCCTGACCATATCCAAAAAAGAATACCAGCGTGTCGGTTATGATGAAAAAGACATCGAACCCATTGAATTTGTGGAAGTGAAAGCCGAATACAATGAAGCCGGACAGATTACCCGCGAGGAGCGCTACGATGCGGACGGGAATATCAACACCCTGACAGTCAATCAGTACGACGAACAGCATCGGTTGATCCAGAGTGAACAATTTGACCAGGACAATATCTTGTTGCAGAAAACCGTCAATATATTCGACGGCGAGGACCTTGTCTGTCAGAACAACTTTTTCGGCGAGGGTGATGACGAATATGCCACCCATTATATTTTTGATGAGAACCACCACGTCATCCGGCACGAAATGTACGTTAACGGTCAGTTGGACTATGTGGAGAAAGAGATTGAATATGAGGGTGATAGGGTGGTGAAGGAGACTGAAAATGATGATTATGGCGATGTGATGTACCGCAATGCGTACGCGTACGATGCGCAGGGACGCGTGAGCCGTTTTGTGCGGGATGAGATCCAGAACAAGGACCGTCGGACGTACGAATACACTTACGATGAAAACGGCAATCTTGTGAAAGAATTGGTTTATGATTACGGCAACGCTTTGATTGCCAAGACATACCGAACCTACAACGAACAAAACCAACTTGTCGAAACCGAGGAGGAGGATTTGGACCATTACCGCAAAATCGTCATGGAATACGACGGTTCATTGGTGGCGAAAAACTCGTTATACAACAAGGAGGGTCAATTGCAAGGTTGGGCGGAATACACCTACGATGAGAACGGGAAGGAGAACTCCTCCCGTGAGTTCATCCACGATGAAGTGCAGCCTGACCATTTCCGCATGCTTCGGGAGACGTTTTATGTAAGAAGTTAGGCTTTGAGCGTTGGAATTTAGGGATTTGTCGTTGGCTTTTGGTCGTTAACCGTTAGCCTTTGGATTTAACATTCTTCTTTCTTCACTTCAACAATTTAACTGCCAACAATTCCTTTAAAATCGCGGCTTTTTGTTATCTTTGCAGTCGTTTTTGCAAATAGAAATTCATTAAATGCCTAATATTATGAAAGATAATTTATTAAAACGTTTCACTAAGTACATTTCTTACGCCACCACTTCCGATGAATCTTCAGAATCCTATCCGTCCACCAAAGCTCTGCTGGACTTTGGCGATGTGATGGTGGAGGAGCTTAAAGCCATCGGGCTAACCCAAGTGGAGAAGGACCAATACGGCTACGTTACAGCGTTGCTGCCCGCCAACACGACGGAGGCCCAGCCCACCATCGGCTTCATCGCCCACATGGACACGGCTCCCGACATGCCCGGCATCGCGGCACCCCGGATTCTTGAAAACTACGATGGCAAAGACATCATGTTGGATGCGGAAACGAATACGGCCCTGACGTTAGCGGACTTTCCGGAACTGGCTGATTATAAAGGCCAAACGCTGTTGGTAACCGACGGTAAAACGTTGTTGGGTGCCGACGACAAGGCTGGTATGGCGGAAATTATGTGCGCCATGGAATATCTGCAGCAGCACCCTGAAATAAAGCATGGTCCTATCAAGGTGGCCTTCACGCCGGATGAGGAAATCGGACAGGGTGTGAAATATTTTGATGTGCCCAAATTCGGCTGCGACTATGCCTACACGATGGATGGCGGTGCCATTGGCGAGCTGGAATACGAGAACTTCAACGCGGCTTCGGCGGTCATCAAGATCCAAGGCCGCAATATCCACCCGGGCTATGCCAAGAACAAGATGGTCAACTCGCAGCTGATTGCCATGGAATTCAACAGCTTGCTGCCGGAGAACGAGCGTCCGCAATACACGCAGGATTACGAGGGCTTCTTCCTGCTGATCCATATGGAGGGAAGCGTGGAGCAGAGCCAGCTCAACTACATCATCCGCGACCACGACAAGGGCAAATTCGAGGCTAAAAAGAAACAGATTCAGCAGATTACGGATTTCTTGAACACCAAATACGATAATCGTCTCACTTGCGAAATCAAGGATCAGTATTACAATATGCGGGAGAAGGTGGAGCCGGTGTTCTACGTGGTGGAACGCGCGATGAAAGCGATGGAAAAGGCTGGCATCAAGTCCAAGGTGCAGCCTATCCGCGGCGGCACCGATGGTGCCAACCTGTCGTTCCGCGGCCTGCCTTGCCCGAATATCTTCGCCGGCGGGCACAATTTCCACGGTAAATACGAGTATGTGCCCTTAGAATCCATGGTCAAGGCCACGGAGGTGATCGTCAATATCGCCCGTGTGGATTAGCAGATTTTCAGGAAGCCGTTGTCATCAAACAGGTCGGTCACATCCTGACCGTCTTTGAGGTGGCAGGCGTTCAAACCACAAAGTTTCGCTCCCTCAATGTGTTGCGGGGAGTCGTCAATAAAAAGGGTTTCTTCCGGATGAAGATGGTTTTCTTCCATAATCCGAAGGAACCCTTCTTTGTTGGGCTTTCTAACGTGCATTAATTGTGAAAAATAGGTTTTCTCGAACCATTTTTCAAAAATGTCGTAGCCGTACTGTTGCATCATCTGCCGGGTGAAGGCTTCATAGTTCAGCGCGTTGGTGTTGCTGAAGAGAAACAGCCGGTAATGCGTGTGAATGCGGGCCAACAGTTGTTCATGTGCAACGGGAAAATCGATGAGGATGGCGTTCCAGCAGTCTGCGATTTGCGCATCTGTGAGTGGCACGTCGGTGAGCGAGCGCACGTAGGAGAAGAAATCCGCTACTGGAAGCAGGCCCACCTCCCATTGGTCCATGATGTCGTTCTGATGTTTTTTGGAGTAAATCCGTTCAAAATCCGGAACGCCGCAGGCAGCAAAGGCTTCGGCGATATTCTGATACCGGATCCGATAGAGAACACCGCCGAAGTCGAAGATTATATTTTTGATAATCATATAATTAAAACTGTGTTTTATTTGCCGATGATGGCGGCCAGCTCGTCCACGCCTTTGGGCAGATGCGGACCCAGCACGCGATGGCCGGTTTCGGTTATCAGCAGGTCGTCTTCGATGCGGATGCCTCCGAAATCGCGGTATTTTTCCACCACATCGTAGTTGATGAAGTCGGCGAATTTGTTCTCTTTCTTCCAGATGTCAATGAGGTGGGGGATGAAATAGATGCCCGGCTCGATGGAGACCACGAAGCCTGGTTTCAGCTCGCGGGCCATACGCAGAGAGGCCCAGCCGAAGATGTTGCTCGGGCGCACGGTCTCGTCGTAGCCCACGTGAATCTGGCCAAGACCTTCCATGTCGTGTACATCCAAACCGATTTGGTGGCCCAGTCCATGGACCATGAAGAGGGCGTGGGCACCTAATTCAACAGCCTCTTTCACATCGCCTTTCATCAAGCCGAGGTCTTTGAGGCCCTGAGCGATCACCTCGCAGGAGAGACGGTGCAGTTCTTTGTTGTACATGCCGGGGTGTGCTGCGTTGATGGCCTCCATATTGGCTTTCAGCACGATTTCGTAGATCTCCTGCTGTTTGGTGGTGAACTTGCCTCCAATGGGCAGCGTGCGTGTGTAGTCGGAGCAGTAGTTCATGAGGCCTTCGGCGCCGGCGTCCATGAGGAGCATATTGCCCTCTTGGAGGATGCCGTTGTGCAGGTGGTTGTGCAGGGTTTCGCCGTGTTGTGACAGAATCACCGGGAAGGAGATGCCGTTGCCGTAGGAGAGCGCGATGCCCTCGGCGAGGCCGGCCAGCTCGCGTTCCGATTCGCCCGCCACACAGCGGCGCATCACCGCCGTATGCATCTTCACACCGATTTCGCAGGCTTTGTCCATCTCGTCAATTTCGCATTGCTCCTTGGCGGAACGCAACGCCACAATGCCTTTGATGAGCTCTAATGAGGCCGCCTCGCGAATGTTGTTGACGTTGATGCCCGTCAGGTTGGACAGCCATATCTGGTTGTCGCCGCGATACATAGGGGTGAAATGCACCTTGCGGCCCTTGCTCTGGGCTTCCTGGATGTATTCTGCTAACTTGCCTAACGGCATGGTGTCGGTCACGCCCACTTTCTCGGCTAAAGAGGCAATCGTTGGTTGGTCGCCCATCCAGATGATGTCATCTATGGTGAAGTCGTTTCCGAAGATGATGGACTTGTGTGCGTCAAAGTCGATAATGGCGGCGATATCGGCAATGGAGAGGCCGAAGAAATAGAGGAAATCGCTGTCCTGACGGAAGTTATACGTATTGTCGGGATAGTTCATCGGCGCTTCGTGGTTGCCCAGAAAGACGGCGATGCCGCTGCCCACTGATTGGGTGAGCTTTTCCCTGCGGTTCTGATAGACGGAAGGTTGGAATAAAGGATTCATTATAAAGGGTTTTAAACAAAAAACATTATATAATCTGATAGCAAGTCTTGGATTTGCAGCCGCAAAAATACGACTTTTTTATCAGACGAGAGAAATGGGATTTTCGGTTTTATGGTTTGCGATTCCGGTTGTTGGTTCTGGTGTCAAAAAGTGAGCAGACCCTATTTTTTCCGGAGTTTCGTTTCCACTTCTAAAAGCATTTGGCGCAGATGGTCCAACTGTTTAACGGTATAATTCTTAAAATCAGTGTCTTTCGAGTACCATTCCGGTAGATTATTTGGCATCCAAAGGGAGAGGTTGTCATAAAGAGCCACTTCGTCGCGAATCGGGTATTCACGATGTTTCTGCCGCAAATACTGCAGAATGCGCAGGCCATCGGCTTTTTCATGGAAAGCCTGCTCAAAGTGAGGCAAGTCTTTCACATTCTGTCGGATGCTTTTCCAAATATCAGTAGGAGATGCTGTTTTATTGGCGGTTTGGAGAAAATGTAAAAAATCGGTATCTATTGTATGATCAAATAGTTCGGGTATGCGATGGTAGGTGTTTTCTATATCGTTGAATAATGCATGGTGATAGATGGGGTATGCCGACCAATTGCCTCCGGCACCCTTGATGATGGCGGGGCCGGTGCCGAAAGCCACCCTGTTGGACGGGCGGGCGGAAGGAAACACCATTTCTTCATTATAAAGGCCTATCGGGGCCATTTTACGGAATTTCTGAAGCAGGTAGAAATCCTCGCCGCTTGGCAAAGGGGTGATGCCGCCGATTTTCCGAAGGGCTTCAGTGCGCATGGCGATGGCAGAGCCTAACGCTGTGAATCCGTAGGGCGATCCGATTCGGAGAAGGTTGATGGCGTAGTTGCGCATGTAGCACTCGTAACGCAGGATGGCGCGGTTGGTGGCCTCATTGCCTGCGAGCGGGTGGTAATAGGGCACGGCAAGGGCCGGAATTTCCGGGCGGCGGGCGAAGGTATGCCGGACGGAAGCCAGATAGCGAGGCGAAATGCGCGTGTCGGCATCCAGGCTGACGATGATGTCCTCGCCCGCCGCCACGCTTAAGATTGTATCAAACAGGGTTTTACGCGCCCACCCGACGCCAGAATGTTTGTCATCCCAACCGTTTCCTTTGGAGGACTTGTCTATTATGTGCAAGTTTGAGACGGACAATTGACGCAAGTAGTCTAACAATTGTGCATTATGTTGGCAAATGGCCGATTTGTCAGGTATTTGCAAATAGGATTCAGGTTGGTTTATACATATATAAATATGGAAACGTCCAGCATCTTGCTGTTCGACAAGGTCTTGGAGAATCAACGGCAGTTCTTGCTGCTCGTCCATGGCCGGAATGGCCACATAAATGTCAGGATTGTCCATCACTTGACGATGACGACCACTTCGCGGTTGCGGATGGCCTGATCCCAGTTCTCGCGGGCATAGACGAATTTCAAAGTCTGTTTTCCCTTTTTCGTGGCTTCGAATTTCCAGAAAAGATGGGAAGAAGCGCCCACCATGCCCACTGGCGCGTTGCTCTCATAACGTCTATCCTGCGGGCTCACAATCGTCAGTTCCGGTTCGTTTGTCAGCTGCCACCAAAAGCCCGTGGAAGCGTTGGTCAGGAATTCTATTTCAAAGGATTGACCCTTCTTCACGGTCACCTCGTTGGTCTCCCGGTCCAGAATAATCATCTTTTTTTGTGAGGAACAGCCTGTGAGGATGAGCAATAGGGTGCAGATAAGCCAAAATTTTTTCATACTGGTCTGGATTTTTACGCGGCAAAGATACGTTTTTCTCCATAAAAAAAGTAGAGACGCAATACTTTGCGCCTCTACAATGTTTGGCGGACCGGACGAGACTAAGATAGTTCGTTGCACCTGAATGCTGCAGCTGTTTGTATTCATTTAATTACACTGCAAATACTTGAATTTCAGTAAAACGCGAATAGTCAAATAAATGAACAATTACAGATTACCTATATTCCATTTCCAAAATGGCAGCACCTCAATTGTACCTGTATCAGTTTGGATAGTGTCGGTTTGGTTTTCTGTGATAATCAGCCCATTATGAATGGAGAATGTACGCATTGCTTCTTCTATGCCTGCCGTTTCACGATGCAGGTTATCAGGATTTAGTTCGGCACATACTTGTAACTATTGCGTGGGAGTACCTTTTTCCACCACCACAAAATCACATTCACCTTTTCCCTCAAAATAACAGATGTGCGGATATTGGTTTCTCAATGCAATGTAAACAAGATTTTCCAAAAGGTGTCCTTCGTCTGTCATGGAATGGGTGGAAAGCGAGTAGGCAAGTCCGGTGTCAGCGGCGTAAATCTTTTTTGGACTAACCATTTGCGAGCGGACGGAGTAACTGTATTTCTCGACAAATGAAAACAAGTAGCTGTTTGCCAAATAATTACACCAGTTCAAAACGGTATTGGTGGCATTTACGGAGATTGCCTGTTTGATTTTTGAAGCGGAGAATTTGTTGCCGACATTCTGCATAAGGAAATTTGCCAACCTTTGCAGGGACGACACTTCCTTGATACCGTACCGCACAATAATGTCGCGATAGAGAATATCCTGAAACAGTGTTGTGAGTTGCTGTTTGTCTCCAGTCTTCAAATATTCGGGAAAACCTCCGGCAAACAGATATTCGTGGAAGGATTCGTATGAAGCAATTTGAGATTTCAATTTCAGAAATTCGGTATATGAGAACGGGAAAAGTTCCATCTGAATGTGCCTGCCGGTAAGGTGAGTGCCCAACTCCCGACTTAACAAAGAGGCATTGGAACCGGTAATCACAACTTTATAATGATTATCTAATTTCTGTCGCACATAAACCTCCCAATTAGGCAATGATTGAATCTCGTCGAACAGGAGCCATTGGGCATTATATTTCGCGATGACATTATCAAGGCGGCATAATCGTTAGTGCCGAAATCTATCAGCAGCGGATGCTCAAAGTTGATGTACAATGCAGGTTCGGGAAGTTGACGGTAGAGTTAGGCAAGCAGGGTACTTTTCCCACAACGCCTGATGCCGCTAATGACGGTGGCGTGTGAAGCAATACTACCCAATGGGATAGTCTTTTCTCGTACGATTCCTGTCTCATCCGTAGAGATTCTGTCGTGCCATTCTTGAATTACCTGTTCGATAGTTTGTTGTAAGGTTGTTCATTTGTAGCGAACAATATTGTTCGCTACAAAAATACAAAATTAGTTTTAAATAACAAGTATAAAAATCAGCAAATAGAAGGTAAAAAATCAGCAAAAGAATGTGTGTGTGGTGCTATCTGTCAATGTTTGACAAGTGCTGCATCTTCCACAAGGCCATCGGATGGTTTTCCACTCGTTCGATGATGTTGGAATTGTCAAAAAGCAAGTTCGGGGTGTAGTGTCCGGCGTTGAATTCCTCCACGAATCGCTTCTCCTGTTCGGAAAAATCAAGCAATTCCGTCAAGTATAACGACACCACCCGCTTGGTTTCTACATAATCAAACTTTTCCGATTTCCGAAGCATCGGAACCAGCGTTGCACGAATTTGCGGATAATTTATCTTGTCACAGAAAGACAGGTCGTACTTCACTTGCGGCAGGTCTGAACCGCCCACGGCCAAGTAGAACAACACCATCTTTCGGAGCAAGTCGTGGTCAAACTCCCGTTCCAATCCCTTGTTCACCATCTGGTACACATCGTAAAGGTCTCTGCACGTGTGTCTTTCCACAAAGGCCTTGATTTTGCTGGCGAACAATTCCGTCGGATGGAGTGTCCTGACCGTAAATGCTGATAGCCCTGCAATTGCAGCACTGGTCTCCACCGTCGGTAAGATGTGGTTACGCATCATATAGTTTATCTCAATCTTGATGTTGTCAGGGTTGCCGCCTGCATTGGTGTACATATACACCCACGAGTCCAGTGAGTGAGGATTCTTGCTGCCGGGGTGAAGAACGTATCCGTTAAGCGACATATAACGCTGGATGGTGTCGGTTATCAACGGTCTCTCCTCCAGCATTTCCTCCCGTGTGCAGTGGCGGTCATAGTCCAAGTCAATATCCACGGACAAACGCGGCATATCAAAAATGGTCAGATTGATAGCTGTTCCTCCTTTCAGAGCCAGCTTCCGGCCAAGATTTTCATCTTGGTTGAGGAAAGACAAAATTTCTGTCAGGCGATACACCTTTTCCAGATTATCGCGAACAAATCCTGTCTGCTGCGACAGTTTTTCCAATTGAAACCTATCAAATACCGGCATAGCTTCCTTGTTCTAAGAACGATAAGATATTGTCGGGTGCATAGAGACCCCATTCCTTATGATATACATTGTCCTGCGAATCGGACTGGATGCGGTCAATCCCCTGCGCCCCACGGTCACGGCAGACATCCAAAAGCACTTCCCCGTCCTTAAGATTATTCATGAAGTGCGACAGGATAAATCCCGCTTTCTTGTACAATGTCCGTTTGTCGTATGCTTCCAGATAACGGATAATCATCTCACCGTCAAGGTATGGAACGGCATTCAGACACTGACACAATTCCTCCAATCCGCCACAACGGTCAAGCCGGTCAATGCAGTCAACAACGGTACGGGACAAATCCGTCACTCGTACCAAAGCATCCATCGGCGGCACATCCACGCCAATGTCCAACTTGGCGGTGCAATATTGGTATGCCATCCCGTCACATTCAAACCCGTTGAAAAGCGAGCCGCTTGCAACGTATGTGGTGTAGAACACCTGATGTGCAAATCCATAGTACTCGAAAGCGGAATGATAGGCCACACACGCTGTAGGAGTGATGTGGGACGCTATCTGGAAACGATTGACCTCCATCGTCTTTGTTCCAAGATTGACAACTGCATACAAGTTCCTGCGGACACGTTTTACGAGTCCTGCTCCGGCGTAGCGGTTCAGCAGCACCAGAGCGGAATGCTTGTTGCCGACAACTTCCACCACTTCATCCAGACTGAATATCCGCAACTCGTGGAATTTTTCAAGATAATTCAGCATATTTAATTTTTTCGGCAAAAGTACACATTTTTATATATCTTCGGTGCGATATTCAAAATTATTTCACCACAAAAAAGACCCCGACGGATTTCTCCGAAGGGGTCTCTGTGATGGGGTACGTGCGCTATGCTATATCACACCGCCCATTGTATTGGAACATAAGATAGCAAAATTGGAAACGACAAAACCAAAAGCGGTCAATTACTTGACCTGGGATGAGTTTGAGCGTCTGTTTAACTACAAGTTCAAGGCAGGTGAATCACATCTTGAACTTACACGGGACAGGTTCTGTTTCTGCTGTGCCACATTGCTGCGCCATAGCGATATGGAGATTTTGAAAAAGGCGGACTTTGATGACCACGACAACCCAACGTCATTTTCGTTTGTCAGCAAGAAGACTCACGACTCGCTTACTATCTTCTTGAACAAGTACAGCAGCGCCATCTACCAGAGATACAAAGACATTCCCACCAAAGATGGACTGATGTTCCCGCCGAAGAGCAATCAGAAGATGAACGACAATCTGAAAGTCATTGCCGAGATGCTGGGATTCACGAGAAATATCACCAAGATGCAGTTCTGCGGGAAGGAACGTGTTGATGAAACCTGTCGTTTGTGCGATGTGATTGGCACCCATTCGGCGAGAAGAACGTTTGTGGTCCATGCGATGGAAATGGGGTGGTCGCCCCAGTTGGTGATGACATACACAGGGCACGAAAGTTACGACACGATGAAACCATATATCGCGCTGACAGACAAGACGAGGAAGAAAATGATGGAGACAAACTTCTAACAAAGGAAGGGAGATTATGCAAGGGAGATAGCGCTGCTGTCTCCTTGTTTTTTGTCAATCAGCAAGTTAGGTGCATTTTTTAGACATAAAAAAAGTAGAGACGCAATACTTTGCGTCTCTACTTTTCTTGGCGGACCGGACGAGACTCGAACTCGCGACCCCATGCGTGACAGGCATGTATTCTAACCAAACTGAACTACCGATCCGTTTGTTTTTAAAACGCTGCAAAAATACACTTTTTTTTGTTTGGTCGTATTATTTTAATAATAATTTTTTTAATCGCTCAAATCACTAAACCACAATTAGTTATAAATTAAAAACGCCAGGTGAGTCCGAAATAGTAGAGGAAGGGAAGCTGATAAATGATGTCATTTGTGGTTCGATTTACGTAAAAAACGTTCTTATAGTTATACACGTTGGAGAGCGAAACGCTCAGTTCCAGTGAGTGGCGTTCGCCGAGGAAGAACTTCTTTTTGGCGCCAATGTCAAGGCGGTGGTAATTCGGCAGACGGGCTTTGTTGTAATCGGCCAGGATGAAATCCACATCCTCGTTGATGGTCGTATAGTCATCAATGATGCCGGACGGGACATAATTCGGGAAGAAGGCCTGCGTTTGTGTGAACGGGAATCCGGTGCCGAAGTTCCAGCGTGCGTTGATCTGCCAGGAATGGCGTTTCCCGAAAGAGTAGGAGGCCAGAAGGTTGATGTTGTGCCGCCGGTCAAAGTGCGGGAAATAATCCATTTTGTCATCTTGCCGTTTCACCCAGCCTAACGAATAGACGAGCCATACATAATAGCCCTTGTTGTCGTATTTCACTGTGATGTCACCCCCGTATGCTTTGCCCTTTTCCCAGATGAACTCCTTCTCGTCGTCAAATTGCTTGTAGCGGTTGGCTGAAATCAATTGGGAAAAATTCTTGAAATAGCCTTCCATATTGAAGGAAAGGGTTGGGATAGGATCGTATTCGAGACCGAGGATGATATGCTGCGACTTTTGCAGGCGGCTCTCCATTTCTTCTTCCCGGAACGTTGGGGTCATGTAGGTGTTTTCGGGAGAAGACAGGAATCCCTGGAACAGACTCACCACATCATTGTCGGAAGTGATGGAAATCAGGTTCTGGGAATAGAGACCACCCGCTAATTTCAAACGCAAGTTCTTGAGAATGTTGTACTTGAAGGCTAATCTGGGTTCGGGGGAAACCTCCCCTAAGGAATAGTAGTATTGCAACCGGAAGCTGGGTTCTATAAGGATTTTGTTGCGCCAATTGTATTTGAATTTGGCAAAAATCGACATGTCCGTCGTATGGTCTTCAATGGTGTTTTCAGATCCCAATCGGGAGTAATAGCGGTACATGGTGTTGAATCCGACGGCCTCGGCCCCGATTTGGAGCAGACTTTTACCCAAATAATAGTTGAAAGAGAGGTTGAAGGTGAAGCCATCCATGGAACTGTTTTTCGGAGTAAACATTTTATCATCCAGCAAACAAGCATACCGGGAATAAGAAAGAGAGCCATCGATGGTGGTGGGTGCATCGCCGGGCACAATCTGGAAATTAGCCCCCACACCCCAGTTATTCCAATTATAATCAGCTACTTCTTTGTAATTTACTTTATCGGCAAAGCGGAATCCGAACAGGTTCAGTTTAGTGCCGTTTTGGGTGGCCAGCGTCACTTTGCCGTATAAATCCAAGAAGTTGTAGGGCAGGCCGGATTCGCCCACGTATGGGTAGAACAGTTTGGAGGCTTGTTGCAAGTACGATCCTTTGGCAGAGAGGATGAAGCTCAAAGAGGTCTTGCGGTCGTTTTTGAGTTTCACAATAGGACCTTCCAACAAGACCTGTCCCATGATGTTGCTGAGGTCGATTTTTCCGGACAGGTGTTTTTTGTTGCCGTCGCGGGTTTTGATATCCATAACGGAGGATATTCTGCCCCCGAATTCCGCTCCATAGCCGCCGGTGTAGATGTCGGCGCTGCTCATGATGTCCATGTCGAAGACAGAGAAGATGCCGATGGAGTGGAAGGGATTGTAGAGCAGCACGCCGTCCAACAGCAGCATGTTCTGCACGGGTGTGCCGCCGCGTACATACAGCTGGCCGCCCTGGTCGCCAGTGGAGATGATGCCCGGCAGCACTTGCAAATACTGCGCAAAGTCGGGTTGGCCGCCAATAGAGGGCATCTTGCTCATATCCTTGGGCGTGACACTGATGACGGAGGTGCGCGTCTCCTGCTCCTTGCGCTGTCCTTCGCCCACAATCTGCACGGCATCCAACGTGGTGGAGGATGGGGTGAGCGAATATCGTTTGGTGATGATGGCATTGCGCACCTCAATGGTGTCGTAAAGGTCGGTATAGCCCAAATAAGAGACTTTCACCACGTATGTTCCCTGCGGGATCTTGTTGATGACAAAAGCGCCTTTCTCATCCGACAAAGCCCCATAGCTGGTGCCTTGTAGCAGGATGGTACAATAGGGGAGCGTTTCACCATTGGAATCATCGTAGGTAAAGCCTTTTAATAGGGCTGATTGTGCTGAAGATATTAATACACAGCAGGATATGATTAATATAAGAAGTAAAAAGCGTTTCATTTGGCAGGGTAAAAATAAGGCGGCAAAGATATGAAAATTAACGTGCCTGCCAACCGATGTCGTTACGATAGAACAGGTCGGGACATTCCAGTTGGCGCACACCTTCGTAGGCATCCTGTTGTGCCTCCGCCAATGTGGCTCCTTTGCCAACCACAAAGAGTACTCGGCCTCCGTTGGAAAGCCAAGCCTCGCCATCGCGTTTGGTGCCCATGTGGAATACCAATTGGTTGAGTTTATCCAAGTTTTTGATTTCAAAGCCTTTTCCATATTTTCCAGGGTACCCTTTGGCGGCCAAAACCACGCCTAAAAAGGCTTCTGAATGAAATTCGGGGTTCACTTCGTGATGTTGGAGTATGTCCAGCATCATTTGCAAAAGGTCGCTTTTGAGTTTTGGCAGCACCACTTCTGTTTCCGGGTCTCCGAAGCGGGCGTTGAACTCGATCACTTTCGGTCCCGCTTGGGTGAGCATGAGTCCACCATAGAGCACGCCGCAGAAGGGACATCCCTCATTAGCCAGCGCCTTGGCCATCGGTTTCATAATGTGTTCCACAGCCCAGTCGATTTGCGTTTGCGGGATGACGGGCACGGGCGAGTAGGCTCCCATGCCGCCGGTGTTGGGTCCTTTGTCGCCATCGAAGGCACGCTTGTGGTCCTGGGCGATGACCAACGGCACCACCTGTTCGCCGTTCACTAACGTGAGCAGGGAAAACTCGGGGCCTTCCAAAAATTCTTCCATCACCACTTTCCCTTGGCCGAAATGGTTATCTAAGAGCATGTCTTTCAGAGCGTTGTCAGCCTCTTCGACAGTCATGGCCACCACCACGCCCTTGCCGGCGGCGAGACCATCGTATTTGATGACGATGGGAGCTCCGATCTCGTTGAGATAGCGCTTGGCATCGTCATAGTTCTCGAACGTACGGAAGGCTGCCGTAGGGATGTTATAGCGTTGCATCAGCTCTTTGGCAAACTGTTTGCTGCCCTCGATTTGGGCGGCGGCGCGGGTGGGGCCGAAGATGGAGAGTCCGGCCTCTTGGAATGCGTCGGCAATGCCGTTCATCAGTGCCGCTTCCGGTCCTACAATGGTCAGGTCTATCTTATTTTCCAGCGCGAACTTCAGCAGTTCGGATGTGTTGTTTTCGTCAATGGGAACCAGCTCTACTGGAGCATCGGTGATGGTAAGCATACCCTCATTGCCGGGGGCGATATAGAGTTGGGGATGTAACGGGGATTGGGCTATTTTCCACGCAATGGCGTGCTCGCGACCTCCACGGCCGATAATCAGTACTTTCATTCTTCTTGTTTTGTTATAACGTAACCTTTATATCGATTCATTACCTCTTGGACGTAATGAATGGTGTGTTTCCCAGGGTAATATCCGCATTTGACCACAGGGTCGTTGTAATACTCCTTATGCGACTTCAGGGCCAGATATTCTGCCACTTTCTCCCAATGGGTGGCATCCTCTTCATATTTTTTGCACAAGGCCATGGCATCTAAGATATGCCCCGGTCCGGAATTGTAGGAGGCAGCCACAAAGTTGTAAATTTCGGAAGTATCCACTTTGCCGTCGAATATCTTATAAAGGAAGGAGATGTATTTGGCCCCGGCCCAGATCTGTTCCTCCACAGTGGAGGTGTCGGTGATGCCGTAGCGCGCACAGGTGACGGGCATCATCTGCATGATGCCGAAACTGCCACCCATACCCAACACATCAGAGGAGAAATGAGATTCCTGCCAGATGATGGACGACATGAAACGCCAATCGATGTTATAGCGTTCACAGGCTTTTTGCAGAATCTTGTCGTAGGAGGATATCTTGTTCTTCTTGGTCCCGAAAGAATTTTGGATGATGATGGAGTGGCGCGACAGATAGCGCAGGCACAGATTCTGGTATTTGTTGGTCTCCTTGAAATCCCGAAGCCACTGGTTGATGGTGTCGTTGAGTTCCCGGTTATGCTTGTTAAGAATCCAGGTTCGGGGGAAATTTTTCCCGATAGTGGGCCCCAGCGAAAGGTTGGTGTAGAAGGGGAGCATCGTGATTGCCACATTGAAATTGCATACAGCATAGTCAATGAGGGTGTCGCCGAGCATGTCGAAAAGATCTTCTGCGGTGGCTTCACGGTCGTGTTGGAGTTCCCACAATTCTGGATGATCCAAGATGCTCAGGTCCACCTGATTGGAATAATGGGCGGAAGCGTGGATAATGTGTTTTGCGGTGCTGTCGAATTTCATGCCCTTGCGCATGATGAGTACCGGATACGTGTAGGAGTGGGCTTCGGATTCCACGATGTAGTCGGGCACGAACAAGTCTTTGTTGAAGTCAATGCCCACAATGTCATAATGTTGGGAAAAACATTCGAGGATAGCCTTTCCCGGGTCGGATTCAATGGTGATGATTACGGGACGATGAAGGTCTTTGCCTAATTGGTTCAGAAGGTCATATTGGAAACCGATGACGGAGCCGTGATACACAAAATAATCCGCCGCATGATACAGAATCAGCGCTTTGATGGTGTCCCCGTGCGATTCACGAACGGTTTCGTGTTTGAATTTGTTTTTGAGGGGAACATGCGTAATTCTACCATGGAAAACCAGCAGCAGGCACAACGCCAGTGTGGCTATCACCAAAAATAGAAAACTAACGTGTTTCTTCAAAATGGAAACGCATTAGTTCTCCGGCTCCAGCCAAATGGTGTCTTGTTTGTCCAGCACACCCTCTTCCAGCGTGATTTGCGTGTAGCCTACATAGAGCAAATCAGGTTCTTGAGTGGTGTCCACCCAGGTGGCTTTCAAAGCCAACAGTGCGGGATGCGGCAATTGGAAATGGAAACTGCCTTCCGCTGCGGTGTGCGGGAAAATATGCCGAAGCGTGTCGGAAATGGGTCTTGTGTAATATGTGGTGTCACGGATAGTGTCTCCATTACTAATTGTTTCATTGATTCTCATAAATTCATGGTTGTATTTCCCTAACGTGTCAATGTTGATGACAACCCCCTTGACCGGAGCAACAACAGATGGGTCAGGATGGTACAAACACGTGATGGTGGCCCCGCAACTGCGTTCCTTGTGGCATTGGGTGAAGCACAAGATTATAAAAGCGGCGGCGATGAACAACATTACAAAATTAATTCTTTTCATATTATTCGATTTTGTGTGTGCAAAAATAATAAAATTTTATTGTGACAACCTCAATGTGACAGAAATACCTGTTTCAAAGTTCATGTTGTTGTATTGGTTGTAGATTTTCGGTCGGTTGATGGTCATGTCGTAGTAGAATTTCAACCCTACCATCTGACTGAACTGGTATTCAGCAGCCACGTTCACGGTAGCGGAAAGCATACCGGAGGTGACTTGCTGCTGATCCTCTTGAATCTTGCGCAAGACGGTCTGGTTGTTTTTAACACCCAACCCAACCGTAAGGTTCAAGTCACTGACAAACTGACGTTTGACGCCAGAGAATATCAGGCCAAGTTTCAGATCCTTGAAACGGTAACCGCCGGAGAACGACAACTCCCAAGCGGAGGTTTCCGTAATCTGGTTGTTGGTGAAACTCAACGACACATTGCGGTTCTGTTTGTATTCCACTTTCAACAACATGCTGTTTTTCAATGTCATGTCAAAACCCACCAATGGTCCGAACTGTTCGGAAATGGCAATCTGGTTCAGTTCGTTGGCCGGAATGAAATCGCCTAAAGTGTTGCGGACATCTTCACCCTCTCTATAGGCCAGGTTGGTGGTATAGGAGCCTACTTGATAGGTGCAGATGTACGAATGCACCAAGGAGAGGCTTTGGAAAATCTTGTTCATACCTTTGATTTTCGTGAAACCGTTGTAGTTAAGGCGCCAATTGGGTAACGGGATCTTGAGGAAGGGTGAGGATATGTCTGCCTTGTCGGCATCTTTACCCATATAGGAGACGAAGAAAGCGGCCATCAACACATCTTGCGACACATCACTATATCCGTCAGGAAATCCCGTTTCGGGGTTGATGTTATCAGAACTGGTGAACGGACTGTTATCTGCCAACCGGCGGGCGAGCTTCAACCGTACATTCTGAAAATCGGCGAACAGGTCGTCGTAATTGGAGAAGAAGGTCTTTAATCCGCAGTAGGTCATACTGAAGGAACCGTTGCGTTGGGGTGTGTAATGGCTGATGTTTCCAGCCTCGTCCACATGGAAATATTCGGAAAAGTTCTCTGTGAAATTTCTATTGGCGGACACGTCGATGCGGAAATCC
The DNA here is from genome assembly GCA_016285145.1 of Bacteroidales bacterium. Taxonomy (GTDB): domain Bacteria; phylum Bacteroidota; class Bacteroidia; order Bacteroidales; family WCHB1-69; genus F23-D06. The sequence goes on from JAEEQE010000002.1 coordinate 104,382, forward strand.
CGGAATGGTTCCACCGTAGCCCGCAGGTTAATTACTTGGTTTTTCGTGCGCTGGTAGGCGGTGTTCAGCAACGAATCGGTGGTCAGCCAGTGGTTTCTGGCTCCAATGGCCTGGATGTCCGGCTGCCCGCCAAATACGAAGAGGAATCCGGGCGACCGGTCGGTAAAGTCGATGCCGAACATGTTGGGCCGGCCCATGTAGCCAGGCAGGGTGGTTCCGTGGCCTTCCGAATAGTTGGCTGACACGTTGCGCACCATCATCAGGAAACGTAGCGTCCCGTCCAGAATGATTTTGCCGTAGTTAGGTTTGTCTTTGAGCGAGTCTTTGGCGTTTTTGTCCCTTTCCTTGTCTTTACCTTTGTCCTTATCATTATCTTTATCGTTGTCTTTGCTGGTTTTGTTTTTGTCGCTCTTGTTGTTTTTGTTCGGCGTGTTGCGGTTGCCTTGGTTGACTTTCTTCAAATACGGAACATTGTTGTATAATGTGATCATGTTCAAGGTTCCGTTTCCTTGGATGGAGTTGGAGTTTTGCAGCGTGTTGCCGAGGTAAGCCAATGAGAGGGCGGACGCAGTATATGAGAAATTGGAGGTGTAGCGCACGTTGGCGTTCACCCAGTTGAACAACGGTATCTTGTTGATGGGCACCTGATAGGTACCGGAGAATGCCTGCCGGAAATCGGTTGTGCGGCCGCCACGTCCGAGACAACGCCATACGGAATCCTTTTTCGTACGGGTGTCGATCAGACCGTCCGGCTCGTCAATGCGTGCGGAGGCGTCGGCGCGGTATTCCAGCTTCAAACTCTGGAAAATGTCCCAATTCAAGGTGTAGTTTCGCGTCCAATCAAAGGATTTCACGAAGCTGGTGTCCACAATGATGTTGCCCTGGCTCTTAGGCCGGTATTTGAATTCCTGCAGCTCTCGGCGAAGGGATGTACGGATGGTGACATTTTTCGGCATGGGCGTGATGTTGAAATCCCGAATCAACTGCAGCCATTTGGATTTCATCCACCGTACTTTCGAGAACGGACGGAGGTTCTTGGGATTGGTGCTGAAAGTATATCCGATTTCACCATTGTGAATGTATTCATTGTTGAGCTCAAGGTCCACATCCCGCTGAACCAGTTCCGAATAGGAGTAGGAAAGGTCGAAGTTCTCGATGTCCCACGGATGCATTTTCAGTTTTCCGCCGTCTAAATTCCGCTCTTTGCGGACGTTCATCAGGTTCACATTCTGGCGGCGGGTGTAGGCGTTGGTGAGATGGCGGATGGAGTCGCGCTGTTCTGCTGATTCGTATGTGGCCAGATCATCACGCATCTTCACATCGGGGTTCAGTGGATTATATTCGGGTTGTTCTATGCCTAACGAGTAGTCGTAGTGCAACGGAATCTTGATGTTCCATTTTTCTGGGAAGAGTACTTTGCCTCCATCCAAGTTGGCGGCGATATCAAGGTTGTATTTGGACTCCATTGAACGTTCCGTGACGGACTGTTCAATACTTCCGAATCCGGGCGACATATAGCTACCCGATACGGTAAGGTCGCCTACATCGGCCAGATTGACGCGGGCGCGCAACAGGGCGGCAAATCCTTGTTTGTCGTCAAAACCGCTGAGTCGTAGCTCGTTAATCCACATCTCAACGGATTTCGGCAACATGTCGTCATCATCGTTGAGTTTCTTTTTGGGATTTCGAATACCAACCATGATGGTAGTCACCTCAGCCAAATTGGGCACACCTACCACGGTGATGCGGTTTTCCTCGTCAATTTCTTTCGAATAAGGAATGGCATTCGAGGAGTGGTATCCTTTTCGAACGGCCACGTTTCGTTCCTGTTTCAAAGACACGAGGGAGTCCAGTCGCACCAGCATGCGGTTGGCTTCCGGCCAGATGGCAACCGTGTCACGTCCGCAATGCCAAGGCGTGATATCAAGCGGCATCTCATATTCGTAGTAGTTCTCCGTGAAGTCAGAGCCCAACCGGATAAAAGCGGTGACATCGCCCTTCTTGAGATCACCACTGTTGTGAACATCCTCCGCATGGATGAACATACGCAGGTTGTTGAACTGGCGAAGGTCGTATTTGGTGCTTTTGTAGATGGCGCGGGCGTCACCGTCAGGCAGATCTACGACTTTCATCGTCAAGGCCTGCTCGTTGATTTGATACACCTTTGTGCCATACGCGCGTTCGCGATCGATGCCGGGAGGAAGCATATAGGGAATCGGTGTGCGGTTGGCGTTTTCCTCCAAGCTGACGGTTCCCACATAGAAAGAACCTTCCCCATCGCCTTGCGTGGGCATATAGTCGCCCTGTTCCTGAAGTGTCAGGTTATAGGTACGCCAGTCTCCACGGACAAGTTCGAAGGTGGCAAAACGACAGACAATGGGCTCTTCAAACCCGCGCATGAAGACACGCATGAAACGGATGGAGTTGAAACCCGACATTCCGTTGACCACTTTATCCGGATTGTGGATCGGGATACGGAACTGGTACCATTTGGTGAGCGGACGGGTGCCGTCGGGCAGCGGTTCCGGCATGGCCTCGTAGATGTCGTTTATATAGTTCTCACCCACCACCATGTTGTCGGGAGAGAGATTGATGACATACTGATAATATTTCTCATCCTCACTCAGTGTGTTGTCATTGTTCATGTCCTCCAAGTTCGGCATGAGGTTGAAGGAGGTGGGATATGGTTCCGGACTTTGGCTTTCTGTGGGAGAGTTTCCTTCCGCCAGAGTGTAATGTTTGTAGCGCTCTACAATTTTCATGTCCGCCGCGTCATAATCCGAGCCCCGGAAATGATGATAGTTGTCAGAGGAGGGGTCGCGGTAGGCCGTTTGGTAGGCTAACGACGACACACCGAACTTGTTGGCAATGAGGTCAAGATAGTTTTCTTTGAAATAGTCCCGCTCACGTTCATCCTGTAAACCGTCATAACCCACATCCTGATATTTTCGGGCTTCGGGGTCGTTGTCAAAAGCATTGACTATCAGCTGAGTGGTGGGAACACGGCCCCAAGCGGTAAATTCCACATTTTCATCAGAACCGTCACCGGGAAGTCCGTTTTCAAAGAATTTCATACCATCGCGAAGAATATCCTCCGAAATGTCGCCCAGGTTGAAATAGAGTTTACCGCCACTATGGTTCGGATTGTCAATGAACGGATCCATCATCCAAAATTCGATGTATTCGTAGTTGGAGGATTCGAAGTCTGTGTTGTCGAATTTGCGCATGATGCCGCCCCAACGGGTTTCCGGATTTTTCAGGGTGCCATCGTCGTTGATACCACGCGAAACACCTTCCTCTCCAGCCACATCATAGTTGTAGGGGCCTTTTTCCGAAGGATAGTAAGCCATGTTGAACACCGTCATATAGGTGGAAAGCTCCGTGCCGGACTGTTCTCTATAGGGGAAGAGTTCCGGTTCATAGACGGCGCGTGCGTATGGGACGGAAAGGTCCTCCTTGGTGATGTTCTTCGGGGTGGCATTGTTATTATTATAGAATAACGGTTCAATGACATACCAAGACATCAAAGCCCTGTTGTAGCCGTAGGAGAGTTGCTTGCGGGAATTTTCCGTAATACCATACGGACGAGCTTCGGGAAACAGGTCCGGCTGCCCTTGCGGCGTGGAGGCCAGCACCCAATTGGACATGGTGGAAAGGTCAATGGAAGATTTGGCCGCCTCGAAATCATCAATATAGGTGGTTCCCGACTTGCCTACTGCTCGGTTGTGACCTGGGATAAAATGAGCAAACTCACCCTCCAAATTCAAGTTGGAAGCTGTGGTGGTGCTATGGAAGGTTATCTTGTCTATGACTTTTGTTAAAAACGGCAATTCGGTCTTGTAGGCGAAATTCATGCCCCAAACCACGTTGTTGATGGGTTCATCCCCGTAATTGACCTTGTTTGTTTGAGGACGCTCCATCAAATTGAGGATGGTGGCCCCGATATTGAAGTTTTTGGAGAAAATATAGTCGAAATTGGCACCCAGCATCACCTGGTCATTGGCCATGATTTCGTTGTCGTTTTCTATGGAAATGGAGATGGGGGTTCCGGAGTTTAATATGCCCTGGTTGATGATGGAAACGGTTCCCATGTCGTAATTGACAGTGTAATCCACGTTTTCCGTCAACTGGATGCCACCAGCGGTCACCTTTACAGAGCCTGGGGCCACATTGGTGGAAGTGAAATGGTATTCCGAACCGTAGGAGGAGCGGTAACTGCCCTCCAAATAGTATTTGTTTTTGTTGGTGATTTGCTGGGCCATGGTTTTGGTCATGGTATAAAGCGAATCATAGGCATAGAGGTCGGCGAGGTTGGCTTCATCCTCATCGAAAATGGCTCTCAAATCCTTGCCGAAAGGCTCCACAGTGGGGAAATAGATGCGTCCGTTGTTGGCGTTGATAGTACCTCCGTTGATGGCCGCACCGTCAATAAAGTCGAAAATGCCATCCGGAGACGGATCCTGTTGTTGGTTCAAACGGTCTAATCCCATCAGTTTGATGAGGGCGATACCTTTGTTCTTTCCTTTGGTGAAGAAGCCGTTGGCAATGCCGTCCTCATCACCTGTGTAAAGGATGTTCAACCGGAATTTTTCGGGCGACACCTGATAGGCGGAGAGGGAATAGACGTTTTTCATCATCAGCTTCCACAGCGGGGAACGGGTGTTCAGGTTAGTGCTCTTCAACAATTTGACACGAAGACAGTTGGGTGCGGACACCTCGTTTGCAAACTCACCCACCTGATACACATGGTCGTCACCAATGACCGTGTATTGGAACGCCACAGCCAGCACTTGGTCGGAGTTGAGGGCGGAATTCAAGGTGATGAAGCCCAACTTCGGGTTGAAGGTGTATTCGGAAGGCGAGAGCAAGCGGGCACTTTCCACTTTTTCGTAGTTGGTACCGGCCTTCATGCCTACCGAATGCAGGTTGTTGGACACGCTGGAAATATTACGAATCAGCGAGGAGTCCACAATCTGAATCAGGTTGTTGATGTCGTTGTCGGGATACATTCCGCCACCGGAAGCCGCCGGATTATAGGAGAGGGCCCCGAATTCAGGGTTGGCCTCGCCAAGGTCAGTGAAAGCCACAATGTTACGGTTTTCCTGAGTGGCTGCTCCAACAGTGGTGCGCCAAACTTCGATCTTGGTGATGACGATGGGCGAACTTACCAACGGAAGCGTTTTCAAATATTCGTTGTAGTGGTCGCGGAAGAATTGTCCAAGGAAGAAGTGCTTGTTCTCCTCGTACTCGTCGGCACGGAAGTAGAAGTCCTCTGTTTCCGCTCCACCTGTGATGGTCATGGTTTCCGAGGTGCTCTTTTTCTGAGAGGCCACCGCCGTCACCATGAGGTTTCCGAATTTCAACTGCGTTTTGACACCAAACAGGCTTTGGCTACCGGTAATCAGCGTGCTGTTCAAGGGAAGCGTTACATTACCAAATTCTATAAGTTGCAGAATATCATCCTCTTTACCGGCGTATTTCAGCTTGATTTTGTCCATGTTGTTGTCCAATGAAAGCTGGTCGGTCGTGTAGTTGAGGTTGAATTCTATTTTGTCGCCGATTTTGGCGATGAGGTTCAGTTGGATATCCTGATCGAAGTCAAAATCCGTATGCCGTTGCTGTTTTAATGGCAGGTTGTCGTTATCCACCTGGTTGTATTTGACGCCGAATTTCAGTTCCACGCTTCCGGAGGGGCGTATGTCGATAGTGTTGCTGCCGAAGATGCCCTCGAAGATGTCGCCGCCGATGTGAATTTGAGGGATCAGACCGCCGCCGCGTCGGTTGCCGCCGCCGGCATAGGAGTTGCTATGCGAATGCCAGTAGTCGTTGATGCTCTGCCGCAAGTCGTAGTTGATGTACTCATTAACATCCATGTACGCGCCCGGCCCGAAGGGCGTATTGCCCGTCATGTACTGGAAGTTGTACGTGTTGGTTTCCGGGTCGTATTGGATAACGGTTCCGACTCCTGGCGGGTTGTGCAGGGAGAAGGGACTGGTGAAGTTGTTTTGCAACGGGTTGTTGTTGGGTTGCGGCACAATCGGCGGGTTGGTGTCCGGTGGTGTGAGTGGAACAGGACACCCGGTGAATGCCATACTCCCGTTCGTGGCATGTGGCACGATGTTAGCTTGGACTGTCAGACGGCACAAGCTCATCAAAACCATAATGTATATAATATATAATGTATGTCGGGTTGCTTTCAAATCTACTATAACAATTTTAACGCCTTCTTTATCATGTCTTCCACAGACAGATTCAAACCTTCTGCCTTGATGATTTTGTCCAACACGGATTCTGCACTGGTTTTCGGAAATCCCAAGGCCAATAAAGCAGATAACGCTTCATACTTATTATTATTGTATGAGACTGAAATTTTTGATTCGGCGGACCAGTTGGCCTTCTTGGTTTTGTCTTTCAATTCGATGATCACCCGCTGGGCGGTTTTGGCTCCGATGCCTTTTATGGACTGGATGGCGCGCACATCTTCGGTGGCGATGGCGTTCAACACCTCGCCCACGCTCATGGAGGATAGGATCAGTCGGGCGGTGTTGGGGCCAATGCCGTTCACGGAAAGCAGGAGCTTGAAGAGTTCGCGTTCCTCCTCGTTCATGAAGCCATAGAGAATCTGTGCGTCTTCCTTTATAATATAATAGGTAAGCAGGGTGATTTCCTCCTCGTCTTTCAGTTGGGAATAGGTGGCAAGGGATATGTTGATGTAGAATCCGATGCCGCCTGCCGTCTCTATGATGACGTAAGCAGGATTCTTTTCAACCAGTTTTCCTTTTATGTAACTTATCATAGTATGAGGATAATAAAGCGCAAAAATACAAAATCAGCAGGTTCGAATCACAAAAAAACAACGTTGTTATCAACAACGTTGTTTTAAGTACTGCGTACGAGAATCGAACTCGTATTGCAAGATTGAGAATCTTGATTCCTAACCGTTAGAAGAACGCAGCAGGATTTGAGGCTGCAAAGATACATTTTTTTTGAAATGACAGCACTCTCTTCGACAAAAAAATAGGAGGATGTTCTACATCCCCCTATTTCCCAGTATAAATGTGTTTTATAAAATGTTAGCGTACAATGAATTTGTAAACCGCATTGCCTTTTTCGCTTTCCAGGTTCAGGAAGTACACGCCTTTCGACATGTTGTTGACCGGAATGGTGAAAACTTGTTCGCTGCCGCTGTGGTTGAAACGATCGGAGAAAACCACCTTGCCCGTCACATCCACCACCTTGGCGTGGATGGTTTGAGCCTCATTGGTTGAGATGGCGACGTTCAGCTTTTCGGAAGCCGGATTCGGGTAGAGGTTCACATCCTGGAATGTGTTGCGGTCGTTCACGCCGGCAATCTGCCAATAGCCGAGTTCGAAACCGGAACCCTGCTCCCACGTGTCGGATGCGAATTTGACCAGCACTTTGGACTTGTCCACATTGAAAGCGGTTTTCAGCATAGGCATATTGTAAATGTCGTAACGGGCAATGAAGGCAGGGTTGTTCTGGTCTGTGAAATCATAGATATCCACAAAGTCACCGGCGGCCAAATCGAATTTTTCAAATGCGAACGTATAACCTGCGGAGAAGGGGAGACGGATAATCCATGTGCAGATGGTGTTGGCACGGTAGGGCGTGTTGTTGCCTGTTTCATCGCCAGCCTTATCGGTTATGACATCATGCCAGTTGGTTGTGAATACTTCGGCTTCACTACAGGAGGAAGCTGTGTTTTTGAAAGCGCTTACATTGTAGTTGAGCACAAAGCCGTAGTCGGTTTCGGAATTCTCAGCGGAGGTGAACACCACCAGCACGCTGTCGCTCTTGACATTGATGGAGGCGGGCAGATTCTGGCCGGGGAAGTCACCGTGAATGGCATCACCATTGGGGGAATAGTCGCTGCAGGCCGACATGCGGTAGTTGCCGGTGTAGGTTTGCTTGATGCCGCTGGCTTCGGTACCGCCGTTGTAAATCATAACTTTGTCACCCTCTTTGAGTTTGAGCTTGGAAAACTTGAACGTGTAAGTATCGGCATTCGGGCAGGCGATAACCCAAGTGCGGTGCGAATTTTTAGCATACTTCACATGTCCGGCACCATCGCTGATAGTACCGACAGATGCAGTCACACGGCTGTCGCTGATGGCCGGCTTGGCCACGGCGGCGGAATCACCCGGGCACAGTTTGATGAGCATCTGCTCGGAATCTTTCAAATTGAAGTTTCCGTAAGAGGCGGACACCTGGTTGGTGAGCAGGAAATATCCGTTGCCGCTGCCACCCCAACCCCAGTTGGTGTGGAAATAGGTGGCATCGTGAATGTTCTGGGTGGTGATAGTCGAATCCAGAACGGAAATGGTTTGGTTTACGTAAACAATTGAGTCGTGTCCGACAATAGTGTCAATGATGGTGACGGGCGTCGTGATTGTATTGATGGAGTCAATCACGATGTTGTTCAAGCTGTCAAGATGGGAGATGGTGTCGTAGGTGATGATTGTCTCCACATGGGTCAGCGTGTCATAAAGGGTGATGGTCTGAGGTACGACAATCGTCGAGTCATGGCTGTAGTTGGTGGTGGTGTAGGTGGTGTCGTAGAAAGTTGTATAACCATCCACAATCCAAGCGTGACCACCCGTGACGGTATCATGACAGGTTCCGGCGAAGAAGATAGGACGACGGGCATCCAGCTCTTCTTTGGCCAAGTCAATCCAATTGTGTGCAGTGGATGCAGAGGTCACCACATCGGTAATACGCTTGTATTGGGCAGCTTGAGAGTAGGAGAAATAATTCTGCATGGATTCCAGAGCCTTCTCGGTTTGGGAACCGGAACCGCCGGAACCGCTTACGGAACCGTATTTCATATCTACGGAAACACCGCAATGGTAGAGAAGCTTAGCCAATTCGCCGTGATAGACTTTCCCATTCGGATCAATCTTTTTGGGCATGGCATCGTAGTTGTAATGGCTTGTGCCAAAGTTCACATCCTGCAGAGGGAATGTGTAGAGAAGCTCACCGTCATCGCTCATTTCTCTTGGAATATACATGTGACGGCCATAGCCCTGGGTGGGATAGCGGTAGTAGTTCATGATGTTACCCATCGTCACGGCCACACAACCGACCAAAGAACGGCAGTCATTGTTGGCATAGCCTTCCGTATATTGGGCATACGGAGTGGCAGGACAATATTGGTTGTAATACGGGAACTGGTCCCACTCGGTAGTGATCAAAGGTTCCACATAAGGGCTCTTTTTTACCGATTTGGTGTTAAGGGAGAAGGATTTATAATGGTCCCAATCCGCTTTTTTCGCAACAGAAGCTTCCGGATTCTTAATCAGGAAAGAAATCTGGTCCGTGAATTTCTCAGCATAGAAATCCGCACCCGTGCCAGTCTGGTAGTTGCTTTCCAGCGAGTAGCCCAGCACAGGAGAGGCCAATTCGGTGGCGGAAACAATGATGAATCCCTTTTCTCCCACTTGGAAACGGTAGAAAACGGGGTTGCCTTCCTCGTCATATTGCGTGTAGGTCAGCGTGAGCTCGAGGTTCTGAGCCTCCATGGAACCCATACGTTCCGACAGGAAGTTCCGGGAAACCTTCATGGCTTCAGAAACAGGCACGACATTCGTGGCGTATCCCATGAAGATCAGCGCCACTAATGAGAACAAAAGAATAAATTTTTTCATACTAGTATTGTTTAATATTTAATTTCGTAAAAGTCGCCAAAAATACAAAAAAAAACAAAATGAACTTTTTGATGCGCGGAAATTTGTAATGTGTTGTTTGTTAATATGTTCAAGTGTAATACAAATGGTTTTAAACGATTTCCACGCCAGCTTTGTCCGTCACTTCCCCGATTTCAAAGGCTTTTTCCCCTAATGATTCGAACATCTTGCAAACCTCATTGGCATCGTTCGGATGCACCACGAGGATCATGCCGATGCCCATATTGAAGATGTTGAACATTTCGCGGTGTTGTACCTTTCCGTACTTTTCGAGGAACGGGAAGATGGGAGGCATTTCCCAGCTGCCTTCGTGAATGAGGATGCCCTGTCCTTCGCGGAGCACGCGCGGGATGTTCTCGTCGAAGCCGCCGCCGGTGATATGGCAGATAGCGTGTACATCCACTTTGGCAAGCACGTCAAGCACGGGGCGCACATATATGCGCGTGGGCGTGAGCAGCACGTTGCCGAGGGTGTCGGGCAGCGTCTCGTATTGGGTGTTGAGGTCCAGCTGGTTGTCCTTGAAGACGATTTTGCGTACCAACGAAAACCCGTTGGAATGCACGCCGGAAGAGGCCAGGCCGATCAGCTTGTCGCCGACTTGCACTTTGGAGCCGTCAATGAGCTTGGCTTTTTCCACAGCACCCACCGTGAACCCGGCGATGTCGTATTCGTCTTCGTCGTACATGTCCGGCATCTCGGCCGTCTCGCCGCCGATGAGCGCGCAGTTGGAAAGCACGCAGCCGTCGGCCACGCCTTTGACGATAGCCTCGATCTTGGCCGGGTCGTTTTTGCCCACGGCGATGTAGTCGAGAAAGAAGAGCGGCGCGGCGCCCTGGGCCAGAACGTCGTTCACACACATGGCCACGGCGTCCTGACCGATGGTGTCGTGACGGTCCATCATAAAGGCGATTTTCAGCTTGGTGCCCACCCCGTCGGTGCCACTCACCAGAATCGGCTCCTTGTAGTTCAGGGAGGCCAGGTCGAACATGCCGCCGAAACTGCCGATGTTGCCCATCATGCCCGGACGGTTGGTGCGGGCGATATGTTTTTTAATCAGTCGTACAGATTCGTAACCGGCTTCCAAGCATACGCCGGCTTCTTCGTATGATTTTGCCATAACTGTTTGGTTTTAAATGATTAACATTGCATCTCCGTAGGTAAGGAAACGATATTTCTCCGCCACAGCCTCCTTGTAGGCCTTCATCACGAACTCGTAGCCACCGAAAGCGGCCACCATCATGAGCATCGAACTTTGGGAGGCGTGGAAGTTGGTGACCATGGCGTTGCCCACCATGAAATGGTAAGGAGGATAAATGAACTTGTTGGTCCAGGTGTCCACCTTGCCGTTCATTTCGGTGGTCTTGACATGGCCGTTGGCATATACGGACGATTCCAACGCTTTCATGGTCGTGGTGCCCACCACCACAATGCGGTGGCCCTCGTCCTTGGCTTTGTTGATCTCGTCAGCCACGGAGGCTTTGATGATCATGCGTTCGGAATCGGATTTGTGCTTGGAGAGGTCCTCCACGTCGATGTCGTTGAAGTTGCTGAGACCGGCGTGCAGGGTGATATAGGTGCGCTCGATGCCTTTGAGCTCCATCTGCTTCAGCAGGATACGGCTGAAGTGGAAGCCGGCGGCAGGGGCCACTACGGCGCCCTCTTCCGTGGCATAAAGCGTCTGGTAGTCGAACTCATCCTCCGGTGCGATCTCGCGGAGCCGCTGGATGTCATCGGGCAGCGGGGTGGTGCCGATATCCATCAGTTTCTTTTTGAAAGCGTCGTGATCGCCGTCGAACAGGAAGCGGAGCGTGCGCCCGCGGGAGGTCGTGTTGTCAATCACCTCGGCCACGAGGCTGTCATCCTCGCAGAAGCAGAGTTTGTTGCCGATGCGGATTTTGCGAGCCGGATCCACAAGAACATCCCACAAACGGCTCTCCTCATCCAACTCGCGAAGAAGGAAGACACGGATGCTGGCGCGGGTCTGCTCCTTTTCACCATATAGCAGAGCGGGGAAAACCCGCGTGTTGTTCATCACGAAAAGGTCACCCTCGTCAAAATAGTCCAAAATGTCCTTGAAAAGACGATGTTCTATCGTTTTTGTCTTACGGTTCAATACCATCAGGCGTGCCTCGTCGCGCTCCTCGGTCGGATGCAAGGCTATCAATTCCTGAGGCAGATAATACTTAAATTCGGATAATTTCATTGTAAAAAATTTGGCGTGCAAAGATACAACAAAATTCCCCTTTTGTCAAGTGCTTTTTTAATATGGTATAAATAAATGATAGTATAAAAGCGGAAAAATAATTAAGATATTGACAATCAATAATTTTAATCTTTCCTTAAGGGTCGGTGGTTCAGGAATCGGTTCTCCTGGCTGATGCTCTTCACCCGCTCCAACGTTTGTGGGGTGAAGAAAGATTCGGCCACTTTTTCCTCCATATAGTCAATGGCCAGGTCGTTGGGATGCGACAGGTCTTTGGCATAGAAACGATAGTCACGGAGGTCGTCCATCAGAAACTCGTAGGCGGGGAAGTAAAAGATGTTCTCGTTGTCCACCAGCTTCTCCTCGGCCAGAAGTAGCACCGCCTTGCTCAGCGTGTTCTCGTGCATGCCGTCGCCCGCGTGGCGCACGGGACTGACCGTGAAGATAACCTTTATGTCAGGGCGTGCCTCCCGAACCAGCGCCAGCGTTTCATTCCATTGGGAAACAATCTTCTTGATATCCAATCGGATACGCTCAAACTGGTAGTTGGGAATCTTGTGGCAGTTGGAGACAATCAAATCGCGGGGGATGAACTTGTAGCAGAAAGCGGTTCCGAAGGTGACAAACAGATAATCCGTATGTTGGAAGAATTCGGATGCTTTTTGCAGATGATCGTCAATATTCTGCTCGAAAACCTGGAAATTGTCGCGGGAGAAGCGCCCGTGATGGGCAAAGCTGACCCACGTGTCCCGGTATTTGTAGAAATAGCGGTCCTTGTCGAAGGCTTCCGGTCGCATGAGCAGCCGGATGGCGCGGTCGATGGAGACGGGGTTGAAAAGCACGCCGAAGGGGTTGGAGCAGACATTGAAACGGTGCCGTCCGAAATAGTTGCCCATATTGTCGGAAAAACAGGATCCGAGAAGCATGATGCTATCCTCGTATCCGATATGGAACGGGTATTGCGGGGCGGGTATGTTGGTACGGAATTGCATATTCTTTTTATTTGGGTATTAATAACTTGGCGAATTTCAGCAGGAGTGTTTTCGTCCCTACAGTGTCAAAACTGACAACGGCTTTGGTGTCGGGGGCGAGACCCTCCACCGACTGTACGTTTCCGAAGCCGAACTTGAAGTGGTACACCCGCACACCGGGTCTTATTTGGTCAATGGAGGCCGGGTCGCCCACCATGTCCATTTGCACGTCGTTCTTGGTCTTGACTGTAGGCTTGTTAGCGGCAGGTTGTTTAGATGCGGTGTCGGATGTGGAATAGGTGCGCGGCTTCGGCGTGTCATAACGGCGGAACGACCACTCAGTGTCATTGGAGCGGGCGAAGGACCCTTTTCCGGAAGATGCTTTTTTTGTGATGTTGAGGTATTTGTCCGGAATCTCCTCTAAAAAGCGGCTGTCTTCGCAGAATTGCAGCGACCCGAAACGGTAGCGGGTTTGCGCGGAGGTCAGCGTCACCTGCTTTCTCGCACGGGTGATGGCCACATAGAAAAGGCGTCGTTCCTCCTCCATCTCCATTCGCGAGTTGGCGCATAAGGAAGACGGGAACAAGTTCTCCTCCAAACCGGTGATGAACACATAGTCAAATTCCAGCCCCTTGGCCGAGTGGATGGTCATCAGTTTCACGCAATCCTCCTCTTCGGCTTTGTTCTCTTCATCGTCGCTTAACAGCGCAATGGATTCCATAAATTGGTCCAAAGAGGGGAAATATTCTTCAATGAGTTCGCCGGTGTTTTCGTTAAAACTACTCTCAGGTTCCTTTTCGGTGAAACTTTTGATGGCGTCCAACAGCTCTTCCACATGGTCCACACGCTCTTTCTCGTCGGTGTTTTCCTTGAGCACTTTGGCAATGCCCGTTTGGATGACGATATGCTTGCCCAGCTCATAGGCGTCGTCTTTTTTCAGTTGGGCGGAGAAGCCGCGGATCATGTCGGCGAATTCCACCAAGCGGTTACAGGTGGCGCCGTTGATGCCGGTGGGGTAGGCTTGCGGGTTGCAGACCACGTCCCAGAGGCGGGCGTTGTTTTCGTCGGCGGTGGCGGCGATGCGCGACATAGTGGTGTCGCCGATGCCCCGCATGGGATAGTTGATGACGCGGCGCAGCGACTCTTCATCGTAATGGTTGATGACCAGCCGGAAATAGGCCAGCACATCTTTGATTTCCTTGCGTTTGTAGAACGAGAGTCCGCCGTAAATCTTGTACGGGATGTGCCGCTTGACCATAGCCTCCTCCAGCGTACGTGATTGGATATTAGTACGATAGAGGATAGCGAATTGGCTCGGTCGGGCGTGCTCGTTCATGCGGGTCTCGAAAATGGCGTTGGCCACGGTGGCAGCCTCGTCGGTGTCGCTGGCCGCCCGTATCAGGTTGATTTTCGGACCCACTTCATTTTCCGTCCAGATGTCTTTCGGCATCTGGTCCTTGTTGTTGCGGATGACGGCGTTGGCCGCATTGACGATGTTTTGCGTGGAGCGGTAGTTGCGTTCCAGTTTGTAGATGGTGGCGGCGGGGTAGTCACGGCGGAAGTTCAGGATGTTCTGGATGTCCGCCCCCCGGAAGCCGTAGATGCTCTGCGCATCGTCGCCTACTACGCATATATTCTGATTCAGAGCCGATAACTTTTTGATAATCAGATATTGTGCATAGTTTGTATCCTGATATTCGTCCACTAATATATAGCTGAAACGCTGCTGATATTTGTATAGCATTTCAGGGAAATCGCGAAGCAGGACGTTCATGTAGTAGAGCAGGTCGTCGAAGTCCATGGCGTCGGCGTTCCGAAGCCGTTTGTTGTAGCGGTCGAAGATCTGGTGTATCAGCGGTTTGCCGGCGGCGGCATCCGCCTGGATGATCTCGTTGTTGTCGGCATATTCCTGGGCGGAGAGCAGGCTGGACTTGGCAGAGGATATGCGGTTGAGCACATAGTTGGGTGCATAGATTTTCGGGTCCAGTTGAAGCTCTTTCACAATGCTCTTAATCAGGGATTTGGAGTCTTCCTGGTCATATACGGTGAGGTTATGTGTATAGCCTAATTTCTCGTCCTCTATGCGGAGGATGCGGTAGAATACGGAGTGGAAAGTGCCCATGGTGACGGCTTTGGCCACCTCGCCGCCCACAAGGGTGACGATACGGGCGCGCATTTCGGCGGCGGCTTTGTTGGTGAAGGTCAGCGCCAGGATGTGGTAAGGGTTCACCCCGCATGACAGCATGTAGGCGATACGGTAGGTCAGCACCCGCGTTTTCCCCGACCCGGCACCCGCCAGAACCATGATGGGACCGTCCACCTGCTTCACGGCAAGTTGCTGTTGTTCGTTCAATTGCGATAATATGATTTCCTGCTGCGTCATGGGTTGGAATTTTGGCCGCAAAAGTACTATTTTTATAGGTGGAATCGGTTAATAAAATGTTAATATTTTTTTGCTGTTGTTTTATTTTGAAAACAGTGAAAAAACTATCTTTGCCGACGTGCGTTATTCGCAGGCAGTCGGTAAGTCCCACCTTTAAACAATCATAGCGCACCTGTCCCATCTTTATTTGGCAATTACTCATTATTAAAATCCGGCTGCCTGCTTTTTTATACCAAATTAAAATGTATCTTTGCACGCTCTAAAAAAATCACAAAACAATGTTAAGAACACATACTTGCGGCGAGCTGACTATCGCCAACGTACAGCAGGAAGTCACCCTTTGCGGGTGGATACAGAAGATACGCCATCTGGGTGGCATGATTTTCATCGATTTGCGTGACCGTTACGGCATTACCCAATTGGCATTCAATCATGAGGCGAAGCCGGAGCTTTGCGAAAAAGTGGAGAAGATGGGTCGTGAATGGGTGATCCGCATTACCGGAACCGTCATTGAACGATACAGCAAGAACAAGAATATCCCCACCGGTGACATTGAAATTGATGTGCAGGATGTGGAGGTGCTGAACGAATCCATCGTTCCGCCGTTCACCATTGAGGACGTGTCCGACGGCGGCGACGAGCTCCGCATGAAATACCGTTATCTGGATATTCGCCGCACGCCGGTGAAAAACAATCTGATCTTCCGCCATCGGCTGGGATTGGAAATCCGTAAATACCTGAGCGAGCACGGTTTCCTTGAAATAGAAACACCGTTCCTTGTGAATAGCACTCCCGAGGGGGCCCGCGACTTTCTCGTGCCCTCGCGTATGAACCAGGGCGAGTTCTACGCCCTGCCGCAGTCGCCGCAGACACTCAAGCAGCTGCTGATGATCTCTGGCATGGACCGTTATTTCCAGATTGTGCGCTGCTTCCGCGATGAGGATCTCCGTGCCGACCGCCAGCCTGAGTTCACCCAGATCGACTGTGAGATGTCGTTTATCGAACAAGAGGACATCCTCAACATTTTTGAGGGTTTGGTAAAACATATATTCAAGACTTTCAAACAGATGGAAATTGGCCCGATTGAACGCATCACATGGGCCGATGCCATGAAATACTACGGCTCCGACAAGCCCGATGCCCGTTTCGGGATGCGTTTTGTGGAGCTCAACGACCTGCTTCAACACAAGGATTTCAAGGTGTTCAACGAGGCTGAGTTGGTAGTGGGTATCAAGGCCGACGGTTGCGGCAACTACTCCCGCAAGCAGCTGGACGGTCTGGTGGAGTTTGTGAAGAGCCCGCACGTGGGTGCCGGCGGTCTGGTGTATGTGCTCTGTAACGCCGATGGCACGTTCAAATCCTCCGTGGACAAGTTCTACACCCAGGAAGATCTGAAAGCCGTGGCCGAACGTTTCGAAGCCAAGCCCGGCGACCTGCTGCTCATCATGTCCGGCAAGGCTATGAAGACGCGTCAGCAGCTTTGTGCCCTGCGCTTAGAGATGGGCAATCGTTTGGGATTGCGCAAGGCCGGCGAGTATAAAATCCTCTGGGTGATTGACTTCCCCTTGCTGGAGTGGGACGAGGAGACGCAACGTTTCTACGCTATGCACCATCCGTTCACCGCGCCCAAGCCCGAGCATGAGGCTATGCTGGAGAGCAATCCCGGCGCAGTCAACGCCAACGCCTACGACTTGGTCATCAACGGGTCCGAGATCGGCGGGGGCTCCATCCGTATCCACAACCCCGAATTGCAGAAGCGCATGTTCAAGGCGCTTAACTTCACGGATGAGCAGGCGCAGAGCCAGTTCGGCTTCCTGATCGACGCTTTCAAGTACGGTGCTCCCCCGCACGGTGGCATCGCCTTCGGCTTCGACCGTCTTTGCGCCGTGTTGTCGGACTGCGATTCCATTCGCGACTTCATTGCCTTCCCCAAAAACAATGCCGGTCGCGACACCATGCTGCCCGCGCCCACGCCGATCAACCCGGCCCAGTTAGACGAACTGAACATTGCCATTAAAAACCCCGACAATGCAAAATAACAACACCTATAACTCGTTCAGCTTAGTGCAGTTTCTTTGGAAATGGCGCAAATGGCTGCTCATCATCTGCGGTGTCACCTTCGTGCTTTCCGCTGTCTGTTCTTGTTTTATAAAACCCAAGTTCAAATCCACAGCCACCATCTACGCGCCGCGCACCAACTCCACCGCCAAAATCCTGCTCAACGAGCAGAACTACAACGAGCGCTTGGATATCAAAGCGTATGCCATCGAGGCGGAGACCGAGCAGATGATGCAGCTGCTGGATGCCCAGGAGATCAAGGATTCGCTGATCGCCAAGTACAACCTGGCGGAGGCGTACGGCATTGACACGAAGAGCAAAGGCTGGAAAACCCGCTTGAACAAGACGTTGATGGGCAATATGACCATCAAGCGCACGGACTATGGGGCCATCGACATCTCCGTGGCCGACTGGGACGCGCAGCGGGCATGCAACATGACAATGGATATCCTGCGTTATATCGACACGCTGAAAAACCGTGTGGAACGGGAACGCTCACTGGCCGCCTACCGCATTCTCCAACACCAGGTGGACTCGGTGGACAACGAAATCCAACGCTGCGAGGATTCTCTGCGCGTGTGCATGGAAAACGGCGTCTTCGACTTCGAATACCAGTCGGAGCGACTGATGCAACAGTATGCCATTGCAGTGGCCCAAGGCAATACCGCCGCCCTCAACCGCCTGAAAGCCGAACAGGAAAAATTGGCCGAATGGGGCCCTAAGGTGGTGATCCTGCGTGAGCTGATTGAGAATTTCAGCAAATACCAGTCCATGTGCCGTCAGAAGATGATGGATGCCCGTGTGGACATGGAGAACGAGATTCCAGTCAAATTCGTGGTCAACAGCCCGCAGGTGGCCGACAAGAAATTCTATCCCAAACGCTCCCTTGTGGTGCTGGTGTCCACCTTCTGCGTCCTTGTCATCTCGGTGTTTGTCTTATTAATGATTGAAAAAATTGAAGAGAAACCTTCTGTCAAGGTTGAAGAATCTGTTGAATAGGCTTGGCCGTGAAAAGAGTGTCTTCTTAGGCATTATCTTATTGCTGCTGATTTTCAACTGTTATGCCATCTATAAGGAGAAACCGCTGATTCCGCTCCTTACAGGGGCGCTGGTGCTGGTGTACCTGCTGGTTTTCCATGTGGACTGGACCATGTACCTGATGGCCCTCTCCACACCGTTTTCCGTCATCATGGACATCCAGGACAAGCATTTGGGACTCTCCTTGCCATCGGAGGCGTTCATGATTTCGCTGACGTTCATTTTCTTCTGTCGTATTTTATATGATTGGTATTTAGACCGAAAGCTGCTTACCCATCCCATTTCCATTGTTCTCTACGTATATCTGCTGTGGATGTTCCTGACGTGCATTACCAGTGAGATCCCGTTGGTGTCGTTCAAGTTCTGGGCCTCCAAAATCTGGTTCACCACCTCTTGTTACTGGATGCTGATCCAGCTGATGAAGGACGACATGCGTAATATGGTCCGCTATTTCAATTGCTATGCGATAGGCTTGGCCTGTATTGTGCTCATTACCACATACAAACACGCCTTGAGCGGCTTCGACGACCGGTACGCGCACTGGGTGATGAGTCCGTTTTACAACGACCATACCGCGTACGGGGCTGTGCTGGCCTTTTTTCTGCCCATCACGGCATGTTGCTTCTTTTTGCCAAACAACAACCTGTGGCAGAAGCTGTTTTATGCGGGGTTGACCGCTCTTTTCTTCCTCGGCTTTTATCTTTCGTTCAGTCGCGCCGCCTGGATCAGCCTCGTCATCGCCATTGGCGTTTTTATTATTTTGAAACTGAAAATCAAACTCTCATGGCTGGTCGTGGCTGCCGCCATTCTCGGGGGGGCGTTTTATTTTTATGCGGATGACATTTTGTATAAAATGAGCAGAAACAGTCAGGATTCGTCAGGAAAATTGGTGGAGCAGCTGCAGTCGGTGTCCAACATCACCACGGATGCGTCCAATGTGGAACGTCTGAACCGCTGGAATGCCGCCTTTTCGATGATAAAGGAGCGTCCGTTGGTAGGGTGGGGGCCTGGTACCTATCAGTTTGAGTATGCCCCTTATCAGAAAAGCTATTTCAAAACCATCATCACCACGGATTTCGGGGATGGCGGGAATGCGCACAGCGAATACATCGGCCCTTGCACCGAATCAGGAATCCCGGGGCTGCTCACCGTTCTTGCGTTGGTTTTCGTGAGCCTATACACAGGCATCCGCACGTACAACCGCACGGAGGACAGGACCGAAAAGCTGCTGGCCCTGATGATGACGCTGGCCCTCATCACCTATTTTGTGCACGGTACATTGAACAATTTTCTGGATACCGACAAGTTGTCGCTGCCTTTCTGGGGCGCTTTTGCGGTTATCATGCTGTTGAATGTAAAAATGCGGGAACGGATCAGTTCAGGCTCACCCTCGGATCCAGCCATCCGTAGATAATGTCACACAATATATTTATTATAATAAGGATGATGGAGACGTAGAGCAGCGAACCCATCACCACGGGGAAGTCGTACTTGTCGAGGGCATCAACGATGACTACGCCCATGCCTTTCCAGTCGAAGATGTATTCCACGAAGACCGCGCCAGCCAGCAGTCCGGCTAACCAGCCCGAGATGGCGGTGACAACGGGGTTGAGGGCGTTTTTCAGGGCGTGGCGGGTAATGATGACGCTCTTTTTGAGGCCTTTGGCTTTGGCTGTGCGGATATAGTCTTGCGACAGCACATCAAGAAGTGAGTTTTTGGTCAGTTCCACCACAACGGCTAATGGTCTGATTCCTAATGTGATGGCGGGCAGGATGAGGTTTTTGAGGTCCAGATACTGGCCGGCGCCGTAGTCATCCACGGTATAGAGGCTGCCGAACATGCTCAGTCCGGTGATGTCGGAGAGCAGGAAGGCGAAAATCCAGGCTAAGAGGATGGCGGCGAAGAAGGAGGGCACCGACATGCCGAGGGTGGAGAACACCAGGGCCACGTGGTCGAACCAGGTGCCCTTGTAGAGGGCGCAGAAGATGCCGATGATGATGCCCACAATGAGGGCGAACACGATGGAGACGACAGCTAAGAGCACGGTTTTGGGAAACGCTTCGGCGATAATCTCCCCTACGGGGCGTTTGCTTTGGTAGGAGCGCCGCAGGTACGGGGTTTTGAGCACCACCGCCGATTTGCCCAACGGCAGTATTTTCACGTAATGATAGTCGTTGTCGTCCAGATAGAAAAACGAATCCTTGTCTTGGGTTTTGTGCCATGAGATGGGGGCCACATCGTTAAGATAGGCCAGATATTGGATGCCGACGGGCAGGTCGAGGCCCATCTCCTTGCGGATGGCCTCCTCGGTTTGCAAATCGCTGCGTTGGCCCATCATCATGCGTGCGGGGTCGGAGGGCAGCACGGTGAACAGGAAGAACACCAGCGTCACCACGCCGAGCATCAGCAGTAGGCCGTAACCGATCTTTTTGACAATATAACGTAGCACGGCGGCAAAGATACAATTTTTAGAAAAAAAACACCAATAATGTCAATATGGTTAATGTAGTATAGGAATATTTTTATACTTTTGCAACTTGATTTTCGTCAAAAAAAGACAATTCTTTTATTAATAGTTAAAATTGAAGCTTATGAAAAAGTTTTTATTGGTATTAATGTTGTTTTGTACCAGTATGTTCACGCTCAAGTTATCGGCTCAGATGACTTTGACCGTGGCGGACGGAACGACGACAAACAGTTACGTTCCTGTGTATGGTTTTTATATGGATGCTTACCTCCGTGCACAGATCATCTATCCTTCAAGTATGATGGCAGGCATGACGGGTAGCACCATCAACCAAATGACATTCTATTTGTCACAAAGTCCGTCAGATACATGGACAACAGTCATGCATGTGAAAATGGGAATTAGTTCCGATGCGACGTTTTCGGGTACTGCTTTCTTGCCCGCTCCCTCAGAGACCGTTTATACGGGTACGCTGACGGTGGCGAACGGACAGATGACCGTTACTTTTTCCAACCCGTTTGTATATACGGGTGGCAATCTGTTAGTGGAATTTGTCACGCAATCTGAAGGTAATTATTCTTCCGCTTATTTTTATGGAATATCTTCTACCGGATCGTCTTTGCAGGGATACAGCTATACTGATGTGGCTTCAATTTCTCCCTCATCAAGAGACTTTATTCCCAAGACAACATTTACGTATGCTCAGATGTCTTTGACATGTCCCAGTCCGTCGGACCTGATGGTGTCGGATATTACCAGCACGGAGGCCACGTTCTCCTGGACCACAGGCGGTACGGAAACCACATGGGATGTGTTTTTGACCGATAGCATCATGCAACCTGACAGCAATACTGTTCCTACAGACATTGCAACGGACACGTTCTACACTTTTTACAATCTTATCCCCAACACGGTTTACCACGCGTATGTCCGCGCCAACTGCGGTGGCGGCGATTACAGCTATTGGCGTTCCACCACATTCCGCACCAACTGTTCCAGTGAGATAGTTATTCCTTACTTGGAGGATTTCGAGAATGACGGTACTGGCGCAGGCGCCCACCCGATTTGTTGGAATATGGTTTCCAATGCCGCTCCCGCCAATCAACCTTATATCTATACTGTGAACCATACAAGCGGATCCAACTCCCTGTATATCAATAGCACACCTTCCGAATACACCTATATGGTCCTTCCGGCGGTGGAGAGCAGCTATTCCATGAACCAGATGATGCTGACGTTCGACTATGCCCGTTTGAATGCCAACTACAACACCAAATTGATTGTTGGTGTTATGGAGGATGATTCCACTATCAGCACATTTGTACCGGTAGATACTCTCATGCCAGAAAGTAGCACATATTGGCTTTCTGCGGAAGTCTATTTCGACAACTACACAGGCACAGGCCGAAATATCGCCATTTTGACGGATGGTCGTCATCAGCTGACCAACAACACCTTCTGTTTGGACTATCTGGAGGTGAAACCTGTTCCCAGCTGCCGCCGTCCCGGCAACGTTCATATCGTGTCCTCCAGCGAGGGAAGTGTCACCATTGAATGGGACGGGAATGCCAACCAATATGAGATTTCCTTTGTTGATACCCTCGGATTGGATCCGGATTCCATTGGCAATTTGGGTTTCAGCTATATTAGCACGAGCAACAACCCCTACACATTCTCCAACTTGATTAGTGGTAAGGAGTATGATTTCTTTGTCAGAGGGGTGTGCGGCAACGATCGTAGTGAATGGAGCGACCGTTTGCGTTTCATCGCTCCGTGTGGTGAAATCACCAGTTTGCCGTATGTGCAGACGTTTGACATAGAGGCAAACGGTGCACGTCCGGAGTGTATGACGACGATTTCCAATTCCTATGTCAACGTTCCGAATGTGTCGAACCATACGCTCTATTTCTATACACAGAATAACAATACCCAGTATGCGGTCTTCCGTCCGCTGGCCTCCAGCATAACTGTTTCAGACTTGGAGATGAAATTCAAGGGTTATACGGCTACTTCGGGTCAGATGATCAAAGTGGGTGTGATGACCGATCCTTTCGACGAATCCACGTTTGAATTGGTGGAGACGTTCATGCCTTCCGCCACCAGCACTTGGGAAGACCATACCACGTTCTTCGACAACTATACAGGCAATGGGAAATATATTGCCTTCTGTTACGCCAATCCCACCTCTGTCTATTCATTTTATGTTGACTCGGTGGTAATTGACAACATGGCCACTTGTTTTGTCCCGCGCAATGTCGAGGCAAACAATGTTACAGGTTCTTCTGCCTACCTTACGTGGGAGCCGGGTCTCCGCGAGTTGCAGACCAATTACACGTTGGAATATAGTGAACAGGGTCAAAACCAGTGGACACCGGTCACGGTGAATGATAACAACTATCTGTTGGGTGGTCTTACGCAGGTTACGGCTTACGAGGTACGTGTGCGTTCCAACTGTCCGCTTTCCAATTCGGATTATGTTTATGTCAATTTCGTTACAGGCTGTAATGCCGGCGGTGAGGTGACCGTTGGAAATGGTACAACAACAGAATACTACTATCCTGTCAATAATTATTATAATTATACTTACACACAACAGCTTTTCTTGGCCTCTGAGTTGAATGGAGCCGCTGATTTCCACAGCATTGCTTTTGATTATGCCTATGCAACGCCTTCGACTGCCAAAACAAGTGTGAACATTTATCTTGGCCATACGCCGGCCACCACGCTCACCACGTCTGATTTGGTGCCGTTCGACAGTTTGCATTTAGTGTATAGCGGTCCGCTGAACTGCCAACAAGGCTGGAACACCTTTAATTTCGATTCCATTTTCCATTACAACGGCACCGACAACCTGGTGGTGGCGGTAGATGATAATTCCGGTGACTATGATGGTAACTCTTACACCTTCCATGCACACGATGCCGGAGGCACCCGCACCGTGTACTACTATTCCGATTCAAACAATCCCGATCCTCAAAACCCGTCCAGTTTCTCCGGTAGCAAATCAACGGCCAGCAATCGCAGCAACGTCATCTTTGGTGGCAACTGCGACAGCACGGCTACCTGTATTGCGCCGAACGTGATCGTCAACAATATCACGGATGTAACGGCTGATGTGCAGATTGCCGCCGGCACCACGGAGACCTCTTGGACAGTGGAATACAAGACCGATGCAGATACCCTATGGACATCTTTGGGTTCGGTGAATGCAAGCAGTATTCCGGTGACATTGACCAGTTTGACCCCCAACACCCTTTATAATGTGCGGGTACAATCCAATTGCTCGCCCACGGAAAGCAGCGACTGGGCGACAACCTCTTTCACCACGGAATGTGCTGTTATTTCGCAGCTGTCTTACACCGAGAATTTTGACAGCTACACAACTTCGGGTTCCGGTGCTTATCCCGACTGCTGGCACATTTTGAGCAACTATTCCTCTTCAAATTATCCTTATTTGAGTACCATATCTTCAGGTGCAGGTACGCGCAGCCTCTATATCTACAGCACGGGTAATTACTACTCCGCCGCTATTCTTCCTACCATCGATGCCACCTTGATTCAAATCAACCAGACGATGCTTTCTATGAAATTGAGAAAGACTTCAAACAATTATTTTATCAAAGTTGGTGTTCTGTCTGATCTCACCGATTTCAATACATTCGAAGAGGTGGCCGTTTTGAGTCCGCAGACAACGAATGATTGGGAGCAGTTCTTTGTTTCTTTTGGTAATTATACGGGTACAGGCACTTATATTGCGTTGGTCAGTTACAATGAAGCGGGTCTTGCCTCTTACATGTATGTGGATGAGGTGGCGTTGGAAGATCTTCCAAACTGTTTTGTTCCCACTTCTCTCACGGTGACAGAAGTAACACAGTCGTCCATTTCACTGCAATGGAATGGAAACGGAGCACAAGAGTTTGAGGTGGTGGCTGTTCCTTCCGGTTCTACCCTTGCGAATGAAATTGACAATGGCAATATCATTTCGGCATACGATGATTCCATTACGGTGACCAATTTGATTTCCAGTACTTTGTACACCATTTATGTGCGTAGCAACTGTGGTTTCGAAAGCAGTTCATGGGCTAACACCACGGCCAGAACCGTCCAGGTGCCCGCCGCACTTCCTTGGGAATGTGATTTTGAGAGCAACAACCCTGGTTTCGACTTCGTGAATGGTTCGTCCAGCAACAAATGGTGCATCGGTACGGCTACCAACAACGGAGGAACACACTCGTTGTACATCTCCAACGACAATGGTGTCAGCAATACCTATACCAGCAACAGTTCTGCTGTTTGGGCGTATCGTGACATCTATTTCCCGGCTTGTCCCGATGGTTATATCTTCAGTTTCGATTGGAAATCGACAGGTGAAAGTTCTTTTGACTACATGATGGTGTTTTTAGGAGATCCTGTTGATATAGCTCCTAACAGTACGGGTGCTCCGGCGGGTTCCATAACGATGACAGCCGGTACCAATTCGTCGTATCCTACCTATTTCAACACGAACAGCAGTTATTTGACTTTCAACACCACGATACCCGGAATGACCACAGGTGCGATCAAGAGACTTTTCTTCTACTGGCGTGATGACTCGTCTGTACAGAACAACCCGCCCGCTTCCGTGGACAATATCAGCATTACGCCCATTTATTGTACGGCCCCGAGCAACCTTACGATAACCAATGTGGGTACGGATGGCGCCACCTTGACTTGGACCACGCCTGCCACTGTCAACAACTGTGTGGTCTATTACAAATCGGATGAGGATACCGCTTGGACAATAGAGAATACCGCTTCTTCGCCTTACACCCTCAGCGGTCTGATGCAAAGCACGCACTACACTGTGCGCGTGGCTTCGGATTGCGGCGACGGCGAACATGTCAGCCCGGTTATTTCCGGAACATTTACCACCATTTGCGACTGCTCGCCGGTGGAGAATCTGACCGTGAGCCAAATAGTGGGTACTTCTGCTATGCTGACATGGAGTAATGGTCCTAACGGTACGGCGTCTTCCTACACAGTGGAATATTCCGAAGCCAACCAGAACAACTGGATTCCCGCTGCCACCAACCTCACCACTCCCATGTACCTGTTGGGCGGCCTTGATCCCGGCACGGCTTACGACGTGCGCGTGAAAGTGTTCTGCAACGACAATACTGAAAGTATTTGGATTGTTGAACATTTCATCACGGGATGTTTGGCCGGTGGAGAAGTTGCAGTCGGTAACGGAACCAACGTAGAAAGCTATTTCCCGTGCTACTCTTGTTATAACTACTGTCTGACTGAACAGTTGTACATCTCTTCCGAAATCGGTGGTGCCGGCAATATAAGATCCATTTCATTCAACGCCTCTTCTGTGACGGCCACTCCCAGAAACTGGGCTGTTTATCTGATGCCGACCACCCAAACCTCATTGACAGGCTTTGTCAATATGGGTACGACAGCCGTGAAGGTATATGAAGGACCCGTGAACATCACCGAAGGATGGTTCACCATTAACTTCACCACCCTGTTCCCGTATGATGGCACTTCAAACCTGATTCTTGCTATTGACGACAACACGGGATCTTGGACGTGTTCGAATTCATTTTACAATCATGTAAATCCTCACGGTAACAGTTATTACTATTATATCGATGATGCGTCATTGAATCCCAATCCTTCCAGCGCAACATCCAGTTCACCCTCAAGCTCCACCTATCGGGCAAATGTCATTTTCGGCATGCCTTGCGATAGCAATGCTACTTGTGTAGCCCCGAACATGTATGTGAATAATGTCACTGCCTACTCGGCGGATGTCAACTGGGTGGCCGGTTATTTGGAAGGTGCATGGGAGATGGAGTATGCCCTTTACGGCGATTCTGTCTGGACGCCGGTGTCCAACCCGACTGGTTTCACTGCAGCTATTACCCAGCTTACTCCGGCCACGCACTATCAGGTGCGCATGCGTTCCGATTGTGGCAGTGAGTATAGTAGCTGGGTTTCGGCTGATTTCACCACGGAGTGTGCTGCGTTCCCCATCCCGTTCAGCCAGAACTTCACAGCGCAGACCTATGGTAGCGATGTTTACCCGCAGTGCTGGACGCGTGATGACAACTACTCCACCTCAAGCGCTTATCCGTACATGTCCTCCACTGGAAATGGAACCCTCTATTTCTATGCTACTTCATCCACCTATAATATCGCTATGACACCCGAATTGAACGGAAACCTGAGCACATTGGGTGTGAGCTTCATGCTGCGTTCATCCAACATCAACAATGGTTTGATCGTGGGTGTGATGGATGCTCCTGCCAACCTCAACAGTTTCGTGGCGGTTGATACCGTTTTCTGCACTCAGTCCGATGTGATGCAGTATGTGGAGGTGTATCTGGACAGCTATGCCGGCACTGGCAGATATGTGGCTTTCAAAACGCACATGGTTTCATCTGGAAACTTCTATATGGATGATCTTCTTATTGACGTTCTGCCTACCTGTAAGATGCCGACTGGTCTCGCCATGCAAAGCTCCACGCAGAATTCTGTCACGTTGGAATGGACGGAGAGAGGCTCCGCCACCAGCTGGAACGTGGAGTACGGCCCGACCGGATTCACCCAAGGAACGGGTACGACGGTACAAGCCAACTCAAATCCGTTTACTGTTACGGGCTTGACAGCCAGTACGGTTTACGATTTCTATGTACAGTCTGACTGCTCGGGTGGCGATACGAGCGTATGGACCCCGAAGGTTACTGCTGCCACCCAGTGTGATTTGATCACTCAAATCCCGTTCGCGGAGAACTTTGACATGTACACAGGAACTTCATCCACGTCGGCAAGCACGAACAACCTGCCGATATGCTGGGCTTATCTCAACAATGGCACCAGCACATCCTATTCCGGTTATCCGATTGTTTACAACAGTTCCAGCTCTGCCGCCTCCGGAAGCAATTCCATACGATTCTATACGTACACATCGGTTGGGTCATACGATGACCAGATGGCCATTCTGCCGCAGATTGATGTGGTGCAGAATCCGATGAACACGCTTCAGCTTTCCTTCGATGCCCGTAACAATTCCTCCTATACCTTCCAGTTGGTGGTGGGTATCATCAGCGATCCTACGGACAAGACCACATTCGTGCCGATTGACACGATTGTGACGACATCGAACACGTATGCCAACTATGAAATCCCGTTCAGCCAGTACACCGGAACCGGTGCCTATATCGCCATGATGGCTCCGAGACCTTCCTCCAGTTACAATGCCGGCTATGTGGATAATATCCGTGTGGAATACATACCGACCTGTCCGAAACCGAGAAATCTGACGGTTACCAACGTAACGTCAAATTCTGTGACCTTAAGTTGGACGGAAATCGGAACCACCCAAAACTGGAATGTGGAGTATGGTCCGACAGGCTTTACGCCGGGTGCAGGTACAACAGTGCCAGTACAAGGTACGCCTTCCACCATCATCAACAACCTTTCTGCTTCAATGTATGACTTCTACGTGCAGTCTGATTGTGGAAGCGGTGACACCAGCTATTGGGTAGGACCTGTCACGGCCGCTCCGGGTTCCATCAATATTCCGGCCACTGGTTCGCAGACCGTTAACATGTGTGGTGGTATCATTTTTGACGATGGTGGTGCCACAGGCAACTACTCCACCTCCTGCAATTCCACGGTGGTGATCAATCCAGATGCTCCAGGAATGATGGTGCAAGTTTCCGGTACGTATGATGTTGAGTCTGGTTATGATTATCTGACCATTTATGATGGTTCCAGCGCTTCCGGCACGCCGTTGTTTGTCAGTTCCGTTGACTACGACGATCCAGATAGCGGCACTATTCCTACAGTGACCTCCACCACGGGACCGCTCACCATTACTTTCACTTCTGACGGTTCAGTGGTTTATGGTGGTTTCGAGCTCCATGTTTCCTGTGTCGGTGGTGGCGGTTCTGATTCTTGCGTTGTGCCTACGGGTCTTGTCGTCGGCAACCTGGCTCAGACCACAGCCACGGCCAACTGGGCAGCAGGTGGCACCGAGACAGCTTGGGATATCCAGTACAGGGAACACAATGCTCCCACATGGGGTAACACCATTCCGGTACAGGCACCCACTTACAACTTCACGGGTCTCACCGCCGCTACGCAGTATGACGTGCGTGTGCGTGCCAACTGCGGTGGCAACAACACTTCCGATTGGAGCACTGCTGTAACCTTCCAGACCCTCGCCCAGGGCCAGGATCCGTGCAACGACCCGACCGGCTTGACTGCCACGAATGTGACGACCAACAGTGTGGTGCTTGACTGGACGGAGAACGGCACGGCCACCACTTGGACTGTCAACTACAAGGAGGCTGATGCTGCCAATATGTCCACGGCCACGGCTAACGCCCATCCTTATACGCTCACAGGTCTGCAACCGGGAACATCCTATTCCGTGTATGTGATCGCCAACTGCGCCAACGGCCAGAGCGGTGCCTCCAATACGGTGACGTTCACCACGCAGACTGTTGGCATTGATAGCTACGAACAAGCTATCAGCCTCTACCCGAACCCGAACAACGGACAGTTTACAATTAATAATGAACAATTTACAATTAACAATGTAGATGTTTATGATGTTTATGGCAAACTGTTGAAGACGGTTGAGGTGAACAGCAACACGGCCGTCATCGATGCCCAGGAGCTCTCCGCGGGCATGTACTTCGTGCGCATCAGCACCGAGAAGGGCGTTGTGACGAAATCCTTCGTGAAGAAGTAATCTTCATCACTGATAATTATTACCTGCAAAGGGAGTCGATGCCGGAAGGTGTCGGCTCCTTTTTCGTTTAGATGTTGAGTTAAGGTGTTAAGGAGTTAAGAAACTAAGAAGTTAAGGAGCTAAGGGCCAATAGCCAATAGCTAACGGCCAATGTACGTTGTTCCCTTTTAATATGTTAAAAAAACCTCTTGCACAAGGGTTGTACGCTTTTATTTCGTACTTTTGCAGCCTTAATTGGAAAAATAGGAAAAGGAAAAAATTTTTTTATAACATGTTTAACTTAAAATTTTTATTATGAAAAAGATTCTACAAAATGTCAGAATGCTGCTGATGGTTTTGGCGGTTGTTCTGATGTCGTGGTCGCTGCGTGCGCAGGTGACTATCCCTTACACGATGGACTTCGAGGACCAGACCGCCTTCAGTGCCTGGACCATGTCCAATTGTGAGTCCGGCACAGGACTCGATTCATATGCTGCTCATGCAGGTTTATACGGATTTATGTTTGAATATACCCCAAACTATCCGCAGTACCTTATTTCACCTCAGTTTGTGGCCAGTTCGAATCCTCTTCAAGTGGAGTTTTATTATACAAATAACTCCACATATTATGTAGAGACATTCCATGTGGGATATTCCACCACTACAAATGATGTCACTGCTTTCACGTGGGGACCGGAAATTTCTGTGGGTAATGGAGGTACTTGGCTGCAGTACACCGGCACCATTCCTGCCGGAGCCAAGTATATTGCCATCAAATGCACTTCCGATGACCAATACTATTTATATATTGATGATATAACCATTGCCAATCCGCCTACCTGTATTGCCCCGTCTTCACCTCAAGTGTTGAGTATCACCCCTAATTCCGCCGATATTTTCTGGACATCCAACGGTACGGAAACGGAATGGGAAGTTATGGTTAACAACGTGTCGGAATTCGCATACGACACAACACATACCCTCTATAATCTTACTCCGGAAACCAACTATACAGTAAAGGTCCGCGCCATCTGCAGTGTGGGTGACACCTCTGCATGGAGCCCCACGTTGAATCTTTATACGGGTTATTGCCAGCCCAGTCCTTCCTCTGTGGATAATTCTGGTATTACCAATGTTACGTTTGGTGTAGGTACAGAGGTGGTGAACAACAGTCCTGCCAACTCCAACAATGTCCATTATGGCAACTATTCAACCCAAGTGGGTGCGGTGCCTGCCGGAACCAATGCCAACGTGGACATTACGTACGGTACGGGTTACACCTACGGAACACTTATCTGGGTGGACTGGAACAACAACATGGTGTTTGATGACAATGAGGTTGTTTATACGGGTACGAGCACGAGTTCGAGTCCTACCACGCTTAATGCATCATTCATGGTTCCTGCCACGCAGGATACGGGCCTCTACCGTATGCGTATCGGTGGTGCGGACAGCTATTTTGACAGCTATATTAGTGGTAACACAACAGCCGCTCATAATCCTTGTGCCTCCTCTACCTACATG
This sequence comes from Bacteroidales bacterium, assembly GCA_016285145.1. Classification (GTDB taxonomy): domain Bacteria; phylum Bacteroidota; class Bacteroidia; order Bacteroidales; family WCHB1-69; genus F23-D06. The sequence continues at coordinate 135,459 of JAEEQE010000002.1, forward strand.
GTGTTCCACGATTACACCCTGCATGTGATTGATGCTCCGAGCTGTTTCCCTGTAACCAATCTTGTGGTGGATTCCACTACTTCCAGCAGTGTCTTTTTGAGCTGGACAGATGCCAACAATACGGGTGCCACCTACACTATTTATAATATGGATGACAACAGCATGGTGATTAGCGGTCTTTCCGCCACTGATTATGAAGTCACCAACCTTAACGCCAACACGTTGTATAATTTCGGCGTTGCTGCAGACTGTGGTGGTGTTGACCTCTCGTTCTTTTCTTCGGTAAGTGGACGCACCCAATGTGGTATGGTTTCCACGCTGCCCTACAGTTGTGGTTTTGAATCTAATGAAATTCCCACTTCAGGCAGTTACCTGATGCCGTATTGCTGGAGCAAATATAATGATGCCACGGGTACCTCCAACTATTATCCCTATTCTTACAACTCATATGCCCGTACAGGTAGCCGTTCGCTTTATTTCTATTGTAGTACAACAACAACCTATGCCGACACGATGATGGCTGTTTTGCCGCAAGTGGATGTTACGGCCTATCCTATGAATGGCAATCAATTGAGCTTCTGGATGCGCACAAGCACCTCTTCTTATACGTATAACGTATTGGTGGGAACCTTGAGTGATCCGACTGATCCTTCCACTTTTGTGGCTGACGCCACAATACCGGTTACGGGCACCACTTACAACCGTTATGATGTGAATCTTACAAATGCCCCTTCAACGAATAGCTACGCTGCCATTTTGGTGCCTCGTGCTGCAAACAGTGGTTCTGTTTATATTGATGACATCGTATTGCAAGAAATTCCTTCTTGTTTCTATGTCACGAATCTTACTGTGGACAGTGCAACATCCAACAGCCTCTTCTTGAGCTGGACGGATGCCAACAATACGGGTGCCACCTATACTATTTATAATATGGCCGACTCCAGCGTGGTGGCCAGCTATGTTAGCGATAATAACTATGAGGTGACGAACCTTAACCCCAATACGGTTTATTCGATCGGTGTTGTGGCCGATTGCGGTGGTGGCGACTTGGCTGAAATGACAGTTGTTAGTGGCCGTACAGATTGCGGAATTATGAATGTTCCCTATACAGAGGGCTTTGAAGGAATGACCACGGGAGTTGCTCCTGTCTGTTGGACGCACTTGACTCCGGTCAGCACAAACGACAACTACTTTGCCGTTGTGGCCTCCACAGTGCATACTGGTTCTAATGCTCTTCGTTTCAACTATGGCAATCCTTCAGGCAACTACGCTCTGCTGCCTGAATTCAATGAGCCGACAGACAACCTTCGTATCCGTTTCTGGCACAGAGCTGAAAGTGCCACGATTACAGGATGCGGTGTGCTTGAAATTGGCTATATGACCAATCCTACTGATACTGGTTCTTTCGTGGTTTTGGACACTCTTCCGCAGGTTGCCACCTATACGGAGGCTACAGTCAGCTTTGACAATGCTCCTTCCACTGCCCGTATCGCTTTCCGTCATCGCGCTGTCACCACGAACTGGTATTGGAACATTGACGATGTGGTGGTTGAGTTGCAACCCGTATGTCCTGATGTCACCGGTCTGGCCGTTGATTTTGTTACGCCTAACAGTGTAACCTTCCATTGGAACGGTACTACCGCCGACTATTATGAAACTGTGCTTCTTTCAGCAAATAATAGTGTTGTGGCCACCGATATGGTGTATTCCGACACAACAGGGACGTTCTCCAATCTTACTCCGGAAACGAGTTATAGTATTATGGTACGTGGTATGTGCAGCGGTGACTCCTCCTATTGGAGCCAGCCTGTGTCCGTTTACACCGGCTACTGCCAACCGTCTCCCATATCTGTGGATGGTTCAGGTATCGCCAATGTTACCTTCGGAAATGCTCCCGAGGTGGTGAATAACTCTCCCGCCAATTCCGGCAATGTCACCTACGGAAACTATTCATCCCAAGTGGGTGCGGTGCCTGCCGGAACCAATGCCAACGTGGACATTACGTACGGTACGGGTTACACCTACGGAACACTTATCTGGGTGGACTGGAACAACAACATGGTGTTTGATGACAATGAGGT